>CANNLO010000114.1 GCA_947505055.1 Methylococcaceae bacterium
ACCTACCCAGACCTTATGTTTGATGAAGATTTTTTAAAAGAATTCATCGGCTCTTTTCCATGGATGATGCATGAACATCGACCTGGCGTAGATTTTGTCAAACTAGCCTGGGATAGCAAAGATTTTGAACTTGAAAGTGAAAAAGACACAGGACTAGTTGAGATTGAAGATTTAAAAACTTCATTATCAGATTTAGATGAACACGTCCAAAGGGATAAAAATAGAGTAAATCTAGCAGATAAAGAGAAAAAATCAGTTTCTTATATCTCAGGATTAAACTATCAGGAAGGACCGCCAAATTTCAAAAATCATAGCTTGCACAACGGAGTCGTCGTCCAAAAACAGCGATCTGGCGCTTTGATTGTGAGTCTAAAAAACTCATGGTACGGGGAAATACCAAAATTTAGCACTCAAAAAGCTGAAGCATTAGGACTTGAAATCTTAGACGTGGGTGACGAAGTAGAAGTTGAAGTATGGAGAATAAAGTACTCAAACGAAGAAAAGGCATATTCGATATCACTAGCTCAAAAGGAGCTAGCGGATGCCAATTGGCTAGAAGTTGAAAAACACCACCCACTAGGCTCTAAGGTGAATGCCGAAACATATGCACAACTTGGATCTTATATTGCAGTTCAACTAGAAGACAGAGTGTTAGGATTTGTGCCTTACAATCAGGTGCAATGGTGGATACAGTCAAAAGGAATTCAATCTGAAGATGTACTGGGAATCAAGGTCGAATTGACTGTTGTTGATTACAACAACAAAAACAGAAATTTGCAGCTTGAAATAGAAAATTACAAAAAGCACTTTGATCAACTGCTAACAAAAGACTTGCAAAAAGGCATGGAAGTTGAAGGTACTGTTGTTAGGCTGGTTAATAAGTATGCATTGGTTCAGTTAGATTCTGGCTTTAGTGCAATGCTGCATAGCTACAACTGCTGGGGTAAGCAAATGCCAATCATAGGTGACAGAATCTTGGCGCAAATACTTAACGTAGATTCAAATGTTACAACAATCGAGATTGGTTTTAAACCGCCAGAGGGCATGGCACAATGTTTCTCAGCTATAGTCCCAAGCGATAAGAATTGGGAGTTATTTGAAAAGAATCACTTTGAAGGTGAGGTCGTACAAGTCCAAGTTCGAGAAAAGGTCAATTATGGGGTAATTGGGGTTATGGAGGACGGCACAATAGGATTACTCCATCGCTCAGAAATTGATTGGGTAAAAGATACTGAAAGCGCTCTAGCTTCCCTGAAAATAGCTGACATTATTAAGGTTAAAATCATCGGCATTAAAAGTAGTACTAAACGTGTATTCTTTAGCATTAAATCTCTGAAACCACATCCATTAGATGACCCAAAAATACGGATAGCCGTTAATGAATGTTACATTGGAGTTATATCGAAACTAATGGATTACGGCTATTTTGTGCATTTGCCATTTGGAACGGATGGGTTAATTCATAACACAAGTAACCCTGATTCAATTATCTTCAGTAAAGGTGATATCGTGCACGTCTATATTAAAGATATAGACACAGAAAGAAAGCGAATCGGGCTGTCACTTTCGCCAGTTGACTCAGAAAAGCCTTAATGTCATGAAGATCTAGCTGGCCAAAACACAATGTTCATCGCAAATTACAGGCTTAAACAAGGACTTCTAATTTATGGGCTTCCGTTTTCAGAAACGTATAAGGTTGTTTAAAGGTTTAACTTTCAATTTAAGTAAGACGGGCACATCTTGGACCATTGGTGGACGTGGTGCTTCGGTTAACATCAAGGATGGTAAAGCTACTGGTAATGTCGGCATTCCAGGCACAGGGTTGTCTTACCGTAGCAGATTGACTAACAGTACAAATATACCTGAAACAGAATCGCCGATTGATGACAAAGGTAGTTCTGGATTGGGAACTATCATCGTAGTTATTGCATTAATTGCACTTGGTTATTTTATTGGCAAGGTAACTTAGACATTATTGCTATCCCTATTACCACAACCAACTTTACAAACGTCTAAAATATATTAACTATCAATTAGTTAAAGATAATTTACCGTTCAATAATTACAATTCAATTAAATCCAACTTAAATCTACCATTTAGTTCACTGGAGACTTTCTCCAGTTGTTATAATTACATTTATTAAAGTCAATGTAATTTAGTCATGCAAACGAAAAAATTATCTGAAAAAAAACCACATTTCTCAGGGCATGAAACATTCCCATTGAGGCAACTTTGGCTAAAGAAAGCCTTTAGAGCGGTTGAAGAAAACCAAAGAAATGAACTAAAAGATTCAAAAGGAATTTTTTCAGACGAACAGGCGATTGTTAGGTTCGGGGTTGGTAAAAATATGGTGTCAGCAATCCGACATTGGGCTCTAGCATGCGGAATCATTGAGGGCGACGAGTCGGCAGGATACAAAACGACATCTCTCGGAAACCAAGTTTTTGGTGAAAATGGATTGGATCCATATCAAGAACATCCAACAACCGCATGGTTAATTCACTGGAATTTAGCTGGCGTCGGAAGACGCTCAACCACTTGGTCCTGGCTTTTAAATCATGTTATTGAGCCTAAGATGGACTCGGATCACTTGTTAAGTGGCCTACAAAACTACGCTAAAAGTATCAACTACAAGGTAGCTAGCGCCACTCTTAAAAGGGATCTTGAATGTTGCTTGCGATGTTATGTTCCTAGAGTAGCGGATGATTCACCAGAAGAAATTTCTGATTCAGTTCTTGGAGAACTTGGACTAATACAGCAAACCGGGCGTGGTGTTTTTGAGTTTAAGCGTGGTGCAAAACCGTCTTTGAATGATAGTTTATTTGCATACTGCTTAATCAGTTTCTGGGAAAGCTACTCACCTACCACCCAAACACTAACTTTCGAAGCTATTGCTCACGAATATGGTTCGCCGGGAAGAGTATTTAAATTAGATGAAGCAAGTGTAGCTGAGAGAGTACAAGCTCTTAATGAAGTTACAAAAGGTCAGTTGATTTGGTCGGATACTGCAGGGATGCGACAAGTAATTAGAACTAGTCTAAAAGACAATAAAGAGAAGTTGTTGAGTAATGCATATGATTGATAAATTAGAAAAGAATGTAACAGTATCAAGGCAATTTTTGAGATCAGTTAACCTAGAGGCCGATCTAGGAAGGAGTGATGCGTTACATGGTTACATTTGCCAAGATACAGCCACAGAGCTCATTAAGACAATGGCTCACCACATTAATCGTACACACCAAAGAGCATTTACTTGGACGGGACCATACGGCGGCGGAAAGTCTTCCTTAGCATTAATGCTAGCTTCGATCGTATCCCCAAACAATATATTAAGGCAACAAGCTAAGGACTTGTTAGGTCAAGTTATCGATGAGGATGTTGAACTAGCATGGAAAGCAAGCGCAGAGGGCTGGCTGGTAATTCCTGTAGTTGGAAAAAGAGATAGCGTAGTTACGGCAATTTCAATGGCGCTAGACAAAATAAATAACACCAAAACTAAGCGGCCAAAATCTAAGGATACAATTTTAAGACTGCAAGCAGAAGCTGAGCTAAGAAAAAATGACGGCGTTTTACTTGTTCTGGATGAGCTAGGTAAGTTTCTTGAATCTGCAGCCCTAACAGGTGAGGATGTTTACTTTTATCAAGAGTTAGCTGAGGCTGCAAGCCGTAGCAACGGAAAGTTAATTATCGTTGGAATTCTTCATCAGGCATTCGAACAATATGCCACAAAACTTGGAAGAGACGCCCGTGATGAGTGGGCTAAAATTCAAGGCCGTTACATAGACATTCCTTTAATTGTAAGAACTGATGAGGTTATAGAACTTGTAGGCAGAGCAATTGAAAAACAGAACTCAAGCTCTTCATTTAACGTAACTGAAAACCTTGCTGAGATTGTTACGGGCGTGATCTCAAAGAGAAAGCTAAACGCTCCAAGAAATCTTAAAAACTCATTAATTAATTGCTGGCCAATTCATCCAGTAACCTCTGTTTTACTGGGCCCAATATCTAGAAAAAGGTTTAGTCAGAACGAACGTAGCGTCTTCGGCTTTCTTGCCTCTGCTGAGCCGCTTGGCTTCACAAGCTTCCTAAAAACCACTCCTGATGACGGCAATTCTTTTTATGCACCTTATATGTACTGGGACTACCTAAAAGCGAATATGGAGCAGGCTATTCACGCCTCTTCAGACGGCCATATATGGGCATCTGCAATTGATGCAATTGAAAGAGCCGAGGCACGCAGCAGCTGTACTGAAGTCCACGTTAAACTTGCCAAAACCATAGCCCTAATAGATATGTTTAAAGCCGGATCTGGTTTAGCGGCTGAAGACGCCTTGATTGAAATTTGCATTGAACTTACACCTAAAGAGGAAATACGCACAGCTCTCGAAGATCTAGCAAGGTGGACTGTTATAGCCTTTAGGAAGCATTTAAATGCTTGGACAATATACTCTGGTAGTGACTTTGATATAGATTCTGCAGTAAATCAAGCTAGGTCAGAACTTGGGGAAATTGATGTCAAACAACTTGTGGAACTCGCAGAGTTAAATCCCGTTGTTGCTAAACGCCATTTTCACGAAACAGGAACCTTACGTTGGCTCGGTCGCTCTTTAATACATACAGATAAGATAGAAAGTTACTTAAATGACTTTACAGGGAAACCTGGATCTGCTGGTGAATTTATACTTATCATTCCAAGTTCTAACTTCAGCTCAAAACAAAATACTAAACTTCTTCAAGAGCTATCCGAACAACATGATGGGTTCCCAATAGTACTTGGTCATGTAAGTAGCCCAGAAAAAGTCTATGAGCTAGGCATGGAGCTATCCGCACTTGAGCTTGTTCAAAAGACTAGAAGGGAACTTGATGGTGATGCAGTAGCAAGAAAAGAAATAAGCGGACGAATTTCTGTGGTAAAAACAGAATTAGCTGATGAGTTAAAGAATGCGTTTGATTCCGCTAGCTGGTATCACTCTGGGCAAGAAATAAAAGGAAATAATGGATTTACCTTGTCTGCAATGGCAAGTAAATTGGTTGAGGAGAGCTATTACCAAACTCCTAGAGTCTATAACGAGCTAATAAACAGGGAGTCAATTTCTTCTAACGTAGTAAAAGCAAGAAGAGACCTAATGTATAGAATGCTGGCAGGAACTGGCCAACAAAGGTTGGGTTACAGTGGGTTTTCAGCAGACGCAGGTTTGTTTTATACGGTAATAGAAGATAATAATTTATATCAATTAGTCGGGGATGAGTGGGTATTCAATATAAACGAACAGGCAGAGTCTCAGCTGAGTCCTTTATGGGCTGCCGCTGACAAACTATTCAAAGGTAGCGAAAAATCAGTCCCACTAAGCCAACTCTATGAAGTTTGGCAATCTGCACCAATTGGCGCAAGACGTGGGGTGCTACCTATATTTGCCTTAGTCTACTTCCTGTCGAACAGGCACAGCTTAAGTTTATATATAGAAAACAATTTTATTCCAGACCTAACAGAAGCATATCTAGATGAGTGGATGCAAGACACAAAGCGCGTTGCTTTTAAATATGTAGAAATAGGTAAGGACAGAAAGGAATTACTCAAATCACTTAGCAATTCATTAAGTAAGAAGCTAGGGAGGGCTGTTGCCCCAACGCCACTCGAATCCGCCAGAGGATTAGTTAACTTGATCGCAAACTTACCAAGTTGGACTAAAAGAACCACCTGCGTTTCCGCCGAAGCCCAAGAGCTCCGTAGATTGATTCTTAAAGCAAACGACCCGTACAAGGTTCTGTTTTTTGATTTACCTATCATTTTAAAAATAACGGATGAGGTAAAATTAATAGATAAGATTACGAAACTCACAGAAGAGCTTCAAATAGCCTACCCTAAAATGACAAAGGGACTAGAGGCTGTATTATTTAAAGCATTGGACCATAAAGGCGATCTAGAAATTTTAAGAAAAAGAGCGGAGTCAATCAAAGTAATATCAGGGGACTTCAAAATTGATGGTTTTATTGCCAACTTATCAGTCATAAAAGACGATCAAGCAAGCCTGGAAGGCATACTAGCAACCACCGTGCGTAAGAACCCCAGAGACTGGGTAGACAGGGACCAGGAAGCATCGATTAATGCGCTGGGTGAAATGTGCGCAAGATTTAGAAAAATCGAGACATTGGGTGTTTTACGTGGAAAGCATTCTGGTAGAAATGCATTTTCTTTCGTCTACTCTGACCCTGATAAATCGATAATTTCAGAACAATTTGATATATCCGAAGATAGAATCCCAAAACTAAAAGAAATTTCCAAAGAGCTATTAGGTTCATTGCGCAAACAAGGGTTAAGTAAAGATGAGATCCTAGCTACATTCGCTGAATGTTGCGAGCAAACAATAGATTGGGAGAGCGAATAATGGAAAAACACGTACTTGGTATTTCTGGTGGAAAGGATAGCGCAGCCCTCGCGATTTATATGGCACAAAATTACCCAGAACTTGATATAGATTATTTCTTTACGGATACAGGTGAAGAGTTGCCAGAGGTGTATGAGTTTCTAACAATGCTTGAAGGTCTATTATCAAAGCCTATAACTCGATTAGATCCTCATAGGGACTTTAAATTTTGGCTGAGGGAATTCCATGACTTTTTACCATCAGCCCAAACGCGATGGTGTACTCAAAAGTTAAAACTAGAGCCTTTTAGGAACTGGGTAAATGTATGGCTGAAGCAAGACTATAAGGTTTATAGTTACGTCGCAATTCGAGCAGACGAAGATTACCGAGAGGGTTATCGATCAAACAATGAGAATCTAATTATCAAGCTGCCTTTCAGAGAGGATGGCATTGATAAAGCCGGAGTTTTTGACATTCTGGATGCTTCAGGGATAGGCCTTCCTAAATACTACGACTGGAGATCTAGAAGTGGATGCACTTTTTGTTTTTTTCAGCAAAAAATTGAATGGGTAGGCCTTAAAAAACACCATCCAGAAGAATACGAGGCAGCAAAAGCGTTAGAAAAGAATTCAATAGAACATGGTTCTCCTTTTACATGGAGTGAAGGAGAGTCTTTAGAGATGCTTGAGCAGCCCGATAGGGTTAAGGAAATTGAAGCGGACTATGAAAAGCGAGTTGTGCGAAATCAGGCAAAACGAGAGAAGTATGCCAACCCACTTAGAGCTAACTTAATTGATATAGATGACCTATATGATGCAGATGAAGGCAACGGCTCCTGCAACATTTGTCATAAGTAAACTAGTTTTTTCTCTTAAATATCTCCGAGAAATTTGCAACTCTAGCTTCATATCTATCATCAATATAATGCAATAGCCACCGCATAAGTGTTTGCCAATTGTGCGTGCTGTCTTCAACTGAGAGCCTCTCTAAAAAATCTCGCATTTCTCCAAATCGACGTGGCTTATATAAAAACTCATCGAGTTTACTTAGTAGCGGCTCGAGCAATAGTCGATTTTTTACGTATTCATTGAATGCAGTAATATCCATATTGGGGGGGAGATCCAAATAAGACAAATCCTTTAATGCTCCCAGTAAAAAATCTTTAGACACTCCATCAAAATTAGACGAATAAACCGAATATAACTGCTCTGGGCTTCTAGTTGTTGGTATCCAAAAACCTTGATATACCATTACTTCTTCGTTCTTTATAAGTTCCGATTGCCCCTCAATTTCAGCTGCGGCCGGCCCCAAAAGAATATCAACGTTAGGCATAAATGCATTCGGACACTTCGCTTTGAATGCGTCAACTATAGCCTTTGTTCTGTCAAATAACTTCTGATCAACTGCAACTGAGGATGAGACTAAATAACTCTCAAAATTAATAAAATTAACTGAACTTACATCTACCCTTAACAACGTCTCAAGGTTTGGGTAAAACGACCAGGTTAGTCCAGCATTTGTTAGGTTAGCTGAACCAATAAAGAGAGTAGTATCAAATCGATAGTATTTTGAATGTAAATTTTGAATTAAGAATAATTTTGCTTTTTTTCTACTCTGAAATATATTCCATATTTCAATGTCAGAAACTCCTTGAGCAATTTCATCACACCGCCATCTTGTGTAGCAATGAACAGTCACTTCATCTGAAATTTCGTTTAGAATTCTTTCCAAAACCTTAAATTTAATAAACGGTGCAACCAGAATGACCTCATCACTAGACTGAGTTGCTGCGTCTAGTAAATCAACTCCAAGGCCATTCCAGTTCAGATTCACTAACTACCTTCTCTGTCTAGGAATCTTCTAGCCATCCGACCCCAATCCACACGAGCTTCCTGGGCTCTCTCCCTAGCTTGAGATGAAGGCTGCTCATCTTCATATCTCGCCCAAGCCATTAACAGAAGCTTTAACCCATCTAAAGCATTGTTCAGGCGATCTTGAAGACTATCTTCGTCAGACTCTCCTGTGGACTCCTTCTCTAATACATCTACCAGCCGATCATAGGCTGCATGCCTAGTATTAAGCGTAAGCATTAAAGCACCACCTTTTGGTTGAACTGAAAAAAATGCAGGGCTATCAATATCCGCCTCCAAAAACAAGTATTTTAATGACTTATCTATAGCGCTACCAGCAAAGTCTCTTGCTTGCTGTGGCGCCAACCCATGATCCTCTAATGCAGCTCTAATCTCCTCTTTTCTTTCTTCTAGAGGCTTGTTTTCACCCTCGTCACTGGCGCCGACATGCCCTTCCGCCTGTCTAAGGCGCGTTTTACCTGTCGCCTCAATCTCCGGTTCAAATCCAATTAAGCGCCTTTTCCTATCATTTCTTGTGTTTTTTAGCTGGGCTTTAACAATCTGCTGCATCGTCTGTATATTTCTTCTGATAGCATCTGTTAGCTCTATCAAAGGCAACTTAGGATCATCGTCCTCTTGCATTTCTTCTTTTACCTGTTGAAGAGTCTTCCCATTTTCCTTAAGAAAATCATCTACATCAAATTTAGCCATCTCAGCAAAGTGGCTGGCATATTGCTTATTATTGGTAACGCCAAAAAGCTCGTCAAGTGAGGGTGGAAATTCAACCTCTAATCCCCACCACCTTTCTCTCGCCTCCCCCCACGAGGCCCACGACGGATCTAATTCAAGCTCTCTTCCTGCCCTTAAAATTGAAACGCCTATATTTTTACCTGCGTGCTTTCCATGTGCCGTATGACCTGCGCCGTCTCCTGTCCGAGCTTCAAGCTTAGCCATTGAAGTTCGAATAAAAACATTGTGTATTTTGTCTGCGTATTTTATTTCAAGTATTGTTTCTGAGTTTTCTTTAGATGGCCATGGTTCAAACATAGGTGCTGTGTCATACGGCTTGGGTGTAGAGGTGCCTGTCATTAGGTATAGCGGGTCATTAGGTTTTGCATAATGCTGACTTTTTAATGTGAGCGCTAAAGAATCCCCATCAAATACGGCCATTCTTATTTTAACGGCATCCTTATTCAAAAACTTCCTGTACATTCTACCAATAACGAATTCTGAGTTTTGAATGATTGCTTTACCGGTTTTCCAAAGACACCTGTCTAAACCAGTCCAGACAACTAATGTACCTTTTTCACCAAATGACTGCCCTACCTTCAGGAAATCTGGTGGTAGCTTTTTATTTATTGGCTCAGGGATCTCATTCATTTCACCACGAACAATCTGATCAACATCTAGGTAAGAGTAATTGGCTGCCTCTATGCCATTTTCCCAGCTCCATACTTCTACTCGTCTTGCTTGAGAAATTGAAGCCGATGGCAAGCCCATGCCGAATTTACCCATCCCGGTTTGCAGGTTTTCATCTAGCCTCGTCCCATTACCAAATTGTAGAGCTAGTCCTAAAGTTTGCAGGCTCATGCCGTGCCCATTATCTAACACCCCAATAGATACAATTCGCTCACGAGTTCTTCGATCTAAAGCTACAGACTTCTCAATGCATAGCAACTCAACATACTTAGCTCCAGCTTGAATCGAGTTATCCATCAACTCGGCTATTGCATATGCTGCATTCTTATATCCACTGTCCATCATGGCCTTAATTGCTAACTGTGCTGGTACTATTGCTGCCATACGTCCTCCCAATTTGAAAATGCTGCTTCAATAGAATTAAATTGTTCTATTCCCTCGTCTAATACTGTAACAATTTCTGCTGTCAAGTTTCCGCCAGCCTTTTCACCCCTTAGCGCCCTCCCGACCATCTGACTATAAAGAACTAAAGACGTTGTAGGTCTGGCGATTATAGCGGCGCTAGTTTTGGGAGCATCAAATCCTGTAGTTAAAATGCCAAAGTTGCATAGAATCTTCTTCTCATCATCTATATTTTTGTAACTTTCAATAGATTTAACTCGGTCGTAGTCGGAAGTATTTGTTGTAATGCTTTTAGCATTAACACCCCTGGCCCGTAATACCGTCGCTAGCAAATCACTCTGGGCTACAGATGCCGCAAAAATAATGATGCGGCTATGATTCTTAAGAAGCATTTCCGTCTCAGAGACAATCAAAAGATTTCTTTTTTGATTTTCACCTAGCTTATCAAGCACCGACCTAGGTACATCTAGCAAGGTCAGCAACCTACTCTCCTCAGCGTCACTTAAAGTCAAGGCGTATTGAGAATAGATCTGTCTAAACGTTGGCCTTGCAAGATATCCATTATCGATTAGATAAGTAACTGGATTGCTGTAACCCTCAACAGTTAACGTCACTTTGTTTTTATCAAAAAACCTCGAAAGCTCCTCGTCTTTCTCTAAGTCATCTAGAGTTCTACCTGGCGTAGCGGATAGGCCAAGAAGTTTTGAAGACGATAATGGACGAAGTAATAGCTCAGTAATTTGTTTATAAGTAGGTGCCGTTACTTGGTGAGCTTCATCAAAAATAACTAAAGGATTGGTAGAACTTAAAACTCTAAAACCTTCGTTGTTTGATAGAAGTTTAGAGTATGCTTTAGCTAAACCAATAACAACAAAGCCATCCTTAACTTTGCTTAAATCAGCATCATAAATAGACCAGTAACGAACACATTCAATTTCTCTATTGCCCAGACAAACCCAAGCCTTCCTAAACTCCTCAAACGCTTGATCACATAACTCTTCAGAATTTGCGAGCCAAACTACAACTTTATTTCTTTCAGCTCTCAAGTATTCAGCTGCATAATTAACCGCTGTGCGCGTTTTTCCTGAACCTGTTGGCATATGCAGTAGAACTCTGCCCCCATCTTTCAACAGATGCTTTCTTACCTGCTTTAACGCTTCAATTTGATGCATAAAAAGAGGGTATGTAGCATTAACGTGTTCCTTTACAGGCTTGCTTTCCTTTATTTCCTCGGAGTACTCCTGCCCGAATAAAGATAGGAAAAGAACTTTGTCATCTAGTCTTGAAAGCCTTAGTTCTTTTAAAAACTGGTACGGCTCTGCTCCGTTCACATTCCCCATCATTACGGACATCTGATCAGCATCAGACCTTGGTAGCAAGTCAATCAAGTCATTCCTTGTAGACTGTTTTAGCAGAAGACTTTGAGGGCTAATTAAATCGGATATAAGCCTTGAAAGTTTTGATGGATACATCAAATTTGGGTCTATCTGCCTAATAATTAAGCCTGACCCAGAGGGCAAAAAACTATCCAACAATTGCTCACCTGCTTTTGCTATTAAATCTTGAAATGAAATCATCTAAAGACACCTTGGTTGATAAAACTCAATTAAATGAGTATATCCTTACTAACTGCATGGTTTGTAAGAATGTTAACTTTCTGACAAGTATTTTACACTTGGCTTTATTTTTTATGCTTGAAGATATGGGATTTGTTTGGCCTAGTCAACATGTCATTAACTTACTGCCGCTCGCATTCTCAGCAAGCCATTTCTTCGCATCCTCATCACCAAGCTCAGCCGCCTTGTTTATCCAGTTAATCGCTTCTTCACGGTTAACTGCTAGGCCTTCACCTTCGGCATACATTTTACCTAGGACGTATTGAGCTGGCGCATAATCATTTTGAGCAGCACTCAACATCCACTCAGACGCTCTGCCTGGGTTACACTCAACGCCTAAACCGCGTCTTAGCATTTCACCAATGTAAAAACTCGCATTTGCGGAACCTAAATCAGCCGCTTTCACCAACCATGAAACAGCCTCTGCATAATCTACTTCTACATTACGGCCAAAGAGATAGGCATAACCCAATTTATCCATGCCCATAGGGTCCCCTTGTTCTGCCGCGCGACGAAAACACTCAAGCGCCTTATTGCCATCTTTGGGGCAAGCAAGTCCACTCGCATAAAAATCACCCACAGCCACTTGTGCCCGTGAATATCCTTGTAATGCCGATATCGAGAACCATTTGAAAGCCTGGTCAAGGTCTTTTTCTATGTGATCACCTATCCAATAGCGAAGGCCAATAGAAAATTGGGCCGATCGATTACCATGCTTGGCTGCTTTTAAAAATAGTTGGTTAGCTTTTGCTTGATCCTCGGTTGTGCC
>CANNLO010000115.1 GCA_947505055.1 Methylococcaceae bacterium
AGATTGAACATGTGCAATTACCACTTGAGCTCATTCCACGCTTTAACGTGCGTTATACCTTCGCAACTGAATATGGCGCTGTGGTCGTCAAGGTGAAAACGACCGGGCTTAATTTTAAAGTAACAGTAGATGCTTCTGCCTGCGGGCATCAAGCCAACATGGCGTTGCAGGAAGCGGATCAATTATTGACATTTGCAGTGCTGCAATCTTAGCTGGCACTAGCGCCAGCTAGAACAAAATCATTAAATACGTCAAACACCCTCTTTTAAAGCCCTACAAGCTACTTTTACCTTCTGAGCTACATAAACGTATACGACAAAAACTTTAACGCGCTGTAGGTGCTGTTTTTTGTGATTGTATTTCTTTGAAGCAGACCCATAAAATCGGAGCTATCGACCCTAACCAGCCTGTGATTGGCGACTATATTATTTTACAGATGAATAACCCAAAATACGCAACTAGTGCGCGCCTAAAATCAATAATCACTTTCATTACCAACATGAGTCCCAAAAATACGAGCTCTTTCGACTAGGTTTTTTGCCCATATATTATGTGTGGCAACTTCGCACATAGAATCATGCATTCTAAAAACTGGCGGGCTTGCTTTATCAATTACTTTAAGCGCCACTTCAAGATCATTATGTTTTACACGATAATGATGCTCAATCAACTCGACCTGACTTGGATGTATTACAGTTTTACCTACCATTCCGTGAGCCAAATCTTCTTCTACTTCCTGCAGGAGTAATACAGAATTATCTAGGTGTTCAAATACTGGTGCAGTCAAAACGAATCCATAAGGACGAAATGTCGTCACTAATTTAGAAATAACTGGACCGAGAGGCGTCCTGTAAATAGTCATATTACGTGGCCGTCTTATTCCCAATAACGCCAACAAGTCATTACCCCCAATACGCAGAGCAAGAATTCGATCACGAACCTCGGAACGCTCCAAACATTCACGGAACATCAACATCTCCGACTCATTAAAAACCTCTATAGTTTCAAGCGTTGGCATCAACTTATGGTTAGTATTACAAACCTGTTGGAAATAGGCATCAAAATTGTGTCGAGTAGCTTTTGGCAAAACAAAACCATCAAGTTTATCTGAACCAGGCATTTCCAGAATACGTTTCATTACATATGGATTCCGAACACGAATAAAACGTGCCAAAGACGGTCTATCCGACATCTGCTGGAGCATTAATGACAAATTAAATAAAGCGTAACAAAGCTCAGCTTCAGCCACCGCATCTTCGGTACAAAAGATAACTGAGCGTAAATGGCTAAGCGACTCACCATCAGCGATTTTTAGTAAATCTTGACGTGTTGCGGGGACATATAACGAAGCGCCTAGCGGACTTACATTAACCATCTAAATTACTCCTAATAAGCGATACTGCTTGATAGGGCAAGCTAGAATCAATAATGATTGGAACAAGTTTTTCTTTAGCCAAAACTTTTAAATGACTAACATCTGAGGCATTACCATCTCTCAATATCAATAGCCTCGGCACTCTGCGTAGCAGCACACGGGTCGCCTCGCCAATGCCAGGCTTTATATAATTCACATCAGCAACACCATAATGCATCATCGTCTTATTGAGAAATTCAATAGAGATTTTCTTGGTTTGCTCGCTATCAATTGGTTTTATTTTTGGGCAACCGTACATTTTGAATTGTTCGATAGCATCAGAAATTAGCTCATCAACAAACCCTTTTGAAAGATCATACGGTTCGAATTCATCGTAATATACACAACCATGAAAGTCATTAGGGCCAATTGACTCATTAAGTAAAGAGCGGCTGACTAATCCAGATACCGTAGCATTCAAAATGCTTGAAGGAATTAAATAGTCGAGAGATGACGAAGCACATGCAGCTGATCCAGCAAGGTCAGACAACACATACAATCCACTGTCAATGTTTACATTTTTGCGATGATTAAAATCTATTATGGCTTTTTCAAGCACTTGCGAAATCACACCTTTGCCAGTCCAGCCATCAATAAAAACAATAGACTCTGGCGCATGCCCTTGAGCTAATATATAGCTAAGAGCCACTTCATCTATTCCTCGGTCTCGAATAATGGATACTGAATAGTGGCTAACTTGACGCCCTATCACTTTTTTCAACAGGTGATTAAGAATTACACCAACAGGAGTACCAGCACGCACTAAAGACACTAGAGTGATGGACTTATCATGCCTATCAGCGATCAATGCTGCCAACGTCAAACAATCATGAGCCATTTGCTTCCGATTATTTGTAAAAGCGCCTTCAAAAACTTTTTGATAAGTCGGTGATGGCAATGATTCTGGCGATAACATCTCGCTGTAATGACGAGCACCACTCTGAATAAGCTTTTCTTTACTAGCAATATCTATAAAAGGCTGCTGTTGCAACCGTTTTAGCAAAAATTGCACATCCTCATTACGATAACTACCGCAAAAAGTCATACCAGAGCCATGATTTGTGATGCGAGCTGAGTGCCGCTTGGAATGATGGCATAATCGCACTCAGACATGAATCGAGCATCCGACCTACTGTCACCCATACCTATCGTCATAATGTCGCCGTATTCAGACTCCAATTGCTTACGTAAATAAGCTACGGCTCGCGCCTTGTTTAGTGTCTTAGGTAGCACAGCAAGATTATTCCCATTGCGGTGAATGAAATATTTTTGTCCTACAGTATTAATCCAAGGCAGTACAATATCTCTCTCCAACAGCTCTAGATTCTCAATAATTTTATTAGGATCTTTAACCACAATATAGAAGGGTATGGAAAAATCTTCGATTAATCGTGCTCGACTTTTGAGTCCTTTGCGATCTGAATATTCATCTATAATCTGTATTAGACTTTTTAAGCCGTCTTGTGCCGACTCCATATCCCCGCGCATAATTTCAAGCCAGGTGTTATCTACCATACCTCCTGGTTCCAATATAACTCCACCATAATTGATTATTGAATAACTTGTGAATGGCAAATCAACACGACTTAAAGCATCTCGATTGCGTGCTGTTGCAGGAATCAGAGTCATTTCACCTCGCATTAACTCAAAGAAGGCGAGCTGTCGCTTCGTCATAAAAGAACAAGCAGATCCATCCTTTAGATATGCAGCAGGATGTAAATCATCACCTTGGACACATTTCCCGATCGTTTGAAAAAGCGTGTCATCAAGATCAATAAATAGAAACTTCTTCAACTTTATCCTCTGATAAAAAGTGTAATAAACGACCACCAAGTAAATTTGCAAGATGGTACAAAGCTGGATTTGGAGGAGTTTCATGGCAAATAAAAATATGCTTATATTTGTCGGGCTCGACGTTATAAACAAAATTCGCCACACCTTCACCATAATTGTCTGAAAATGCTAGTGCATGCTTCACCGCGCCCCAGAGCAAAATAGGGGAACGTGTTGTAGATTGCACCACGACATCAACGCCGTGTTTTTCAAGCTCCAGTCCCAAAAGAAAGGCCATGTGCATAAATTCTCCAGTGCCTAGAATAAGCGTACGTTCACCTATGTGAATTGAATCAACAAGACTTCTAGCTAAATCAGCTGGTAAGGCCATAGCACGTCCAACACCAGCTCTCCCAAACATAAAACTTGCACCTCTATCGACATGGGCCTCAAACACCTGAGCTGGAGCTGATTCGGCCTGCAATTCACCTGCGGTAAACTGATACTCACCGCTAAGTGAATTTCCGACTGTAACATCAATACCAAATCTTTGGGACAAAGCATCGTTAGCTACCTTACCCATAAAATTTGTAATTGTGGCCAAATGAACACGTTCAATGGTTGGATTCAGCACACGGCATGCTGCGGTCAAATTAAGAAAAGTGTTGCCTGTGCTTGTTTCATCATCGATAAGTACAAGTGATCGTGCCGCAAGTAAAATATCTTGTAAAACTGGGTCCTTTGGTCGATGCAAGAACTGCCTCGGCGCGTGACTATGAGCTTCTTCAAATTCAATAATTGGTAAATCACTTATGTGATATCGTGTTGTGTGCAGGAATATCGCTAAACGTTCTGGATGAGCCGCTTTATAAAACTCAAAAACACCCTGTCCCAGTCCAATCGCAGTCTCAGCCATAGCAATGAAAACAATTGGTCCCGGCAAATCTTCAGGAACCTGAGAAGCTAAATTCGCGTGAATTTGTTGCATTATTTTTGGGGTTACTGGCCAATGTTTCCCCAAAACCTTACTCAAAAAAAGAAATCCACGTTTAGAGTTAGCTCTCGCAGCAAAACCAATCAATTCGTCTATTAAGAAAGAACCTGAGTCAACTTTAACCTCAATCAAGCCTGTGGGCAAATCTACGGTTTGGACTGTATGTGGATCGGCAATAGATAGCTGATAGAGGATACTCAATGTAACTCCATTGCTTGAGGAAGCTCAGCGACTCGTATGCCTGCGCTGATCTCTGGTATAGACAAACCGTCAAAACCAAGATCAAAACCAACTAAAGCTAAATAGGGGAGATTCGGTCCCGCTAAGCATGCCATTGCAATGCCACCAGACATTCTAGGATTGATTTCCAATAGAGAAAGACCATTTTGACCTTCTCTAAATTGAACGTTAAATGCTCCGTTTAATCTATATGTCGAGGTAAGTTGTTTTGTACTTTCTAAAATATCATCCCGTAATTCAATTACTTGCCCCTGACCAGCAACATTAGATTTTTTACGTGGAATTGCGCAAACTAGCCGACCATTATCACCTAGACAGTCAACACTATATTCGTGTCCATCAAGATATTCCATTACCAACATGGTCCGAAAGTTACTCATACTTGCTAGGCCGCGCTGCAAATCTTCTAGGCCTATGGAGTATTGAATTCCTTCGAGTAAAAGTTGAGCGCTGCTTCGCACTTCATCTATAACACTAAAGCCTAATCCATAAACTGAAATAGCAGGCTTTAAACACAACTTCGCATGTGACTTTCTTAGTTCCTTATAAGCAACATTAAACTGTTCCGCAGTTTCCACAACCCGAAATTCAGCAGGTGGGGTAAGCGTCAAATCAACAGATTGATAAAAGTTAGCCTTATCATGTAACAGATTCAATACTTCCTGTGTAGCAACACACAAAACACGAACGCCTTGATCAGCAAACTTATCACGCGAAGCACTAACTAAGCTTGCCTCTTTGCCTGGTATAAATATATCAATGTCATTTTCAAGGCAGAAAGTAATACACCAATTCAGGTAGTCCTGCCCCTTCAATCCGCTAGGTTCTATGGCTGATTCATCAGCTTCAAGAAATGCCGCTGCATATGGATTAGCGCTACTGCATACAATTTGATAGTCACGAATAACATCAGCCTCACGAATGAGGCGGATTGCTGCAGTAACAGATGAAAATGTTCTATTAAACCAAACTCGCTGCATACAGAGAATTAAAGGTGTGGGGTGATTTGTGGCATAAGATCATCAAACGTTCGGCCATTCCCGACTTCACCGATAGCATGCATTTTCCATTCACCGCCATGGCGATAAATCTTCGCCATAATTTGGGCATTATGAGAACCAAGCGTGGTTAGGTTAAATCGGGCAACTTCACTGTTGTTGCTGGCATTCACGATGCGACATGTCGCATTTTCTACTTGTGAGAAATTTTGCCCAGTAAAACTGTTAACCGTGAATACCAAACTCTTTACATTAGATGGTACCTTCGTCAAGTCAACAACAATTTGCTCATCATCACCATCACCATCGCCTGTACGATTATCGCCTGTGTGAACAACTGATCCATCCTTAGACTTTAACTGCCTGAACCATATGGCATCAACAGGATTACCTTGTTCGTCAAACATAATGCAAGATGCATCAAGATCAATTTCTTGAGCACCACCGCCAAAACCCAAAAACCCCTTAGACTTAACTGCATCCCAGCCAAGCCCCATAATAACTTTAGTCAAGGCAACCCCCGCCTCCTTTTCTAGGGATATTTTTTGACCTTTTTGTAAATTGACTGCCATTTCACGCTCCTAAAGTAATATCAAAAATACTTACAATCTACCCGATTTCGGTTTTGCATGGTAAAAATTTATTATTTTGAACCATAAAACCTAAAAGAATCATACAGTAAATTTTCAAAGAAAATTAATGGATTTTTGCCGCCTTAACCTCGACTACTATATTTGCGATATTCACTTTCGTACGATCAATAAGTTCAGTTTTCAGACCATTACGTTTATCTTCAAATATAATTTTTCCGCCACTTAAAGATATCTCAGCGACAAGAGGTATGATTCCACCTCCATCTTTTTTCAAATATATATGGCAACTTGGATCACCGCCAAGTCGAATGGGCTCCTTACCTAACAACAATGTTGAAGTTTCATTTTTCGCCCAATGAACAATAATTGATGCCTCAGAAAATAGTTGCATTCTCTCGGTAAAAGTTAACATTGCACCTAAAAAAACACCCTTCAATGCATCAGCACATGCAATCCCAAATGCCACACCTACCATAGGAGTAATTATTAAACCGAGAACTGCTCCTAAACCTCCAGCCAGCGCTCCTCCAAAAACTGCAGGTCTTTGTTTTAAATTTGGAAATACTGGGGCCAGTATCCAACCCATAATCAGTCCTTCGGCTGTCCACCCTAATATATGCCCAAGCGTCTGACCACCAAAGTTGCTTTTCATAAGAACTAAAGCAGCGCCTCCAGCAGCACCTCCCAAAGCACACCTACCGGCTATTCTAAATATTTCTTTACGCCCAACTTCAGATCGGCGCATATAACATGCTTGCATCCAAGCAATTGCTAGCCCAATACCAACAGCAACACAAGCGTCCCACGCCCCAACATGAAAGAGTCCGCCAGTTAGACTCGCACTTTGCCCGCCACCAAGCTGATAACCGATCAATGAGCCTATAAATGCTCCGCCACCACCTATAATCGAAAAAGCTAGAGCTTTCCTTGATGAAACAAAATTTCGTCCATTTTGCAATGATGAGGTAAGAGTTACCTTGTTCCACTGAATACTTTTGATATGGTTTTTATAGAAACTGATAATCTTTTTTAAATAAGACTCAAAAGTATTTTTGAGATGGCTATTGTAAAAACTGATGATCTTATTCACATAAGGCTGGCAAATATTTTTTAGATTACCGATCAAAGGTCACTCCTTTTTTGCGTGGATATTCTAGCACCATTAGCTTTTGAAACTGTATAGTAAATATTAATCATAGGATTTGAATACGAGTTGCCATTATTTACAACATTAAGTCACATTCACTTGGGTTGATTCAGGTGTGCCAAATGCAAAGAAGAAATTTCCAACACAACCGTACCATTCCCAGACAGGGCTCTAGTGCCAAGAACTTTCGATCCCGGTCTAGTCCCGCTTCGCAACTCAATGTTGTAAATTCCAGAATAAGTAGAGGGCTTCACATGTAAAGTGGCTTCTGAAGGACATTCAGCCAACGCTGTGTCGTAAACCAACATAAAAAATACAATAGAAATTATCTTAAATATCTACTTAGTATCCTTCGATAACCCTAAAGCCTTTTCCTTTTCCATAATTACTTCACGATCAACATTCATAAGCTTTGCACGATCCATCCATTTCCCAGCAACAGTTTTATCACCATTAGCCACGGTTTTTTCCGCAAGTTTAATGTAGTGTTCAACAATCTTACTGGCCAAACCTTTAACTTCGTCACCACGGTACTGGCTACCTGGATCAATTTGCCTAATCTGATCGAGGCAAGCCTTGGCAGATTTTTCTGGGGGATCTGTATACTGCGCTTTCTCTACAAACTGAGAGGCACGGCGTATTTGATCATCAATCTCTACCTTATCTTTATCTGTCAATAAAACGGCATTTAGATCAATTAACCTTGTCTCAGCAACAGTTTTTGTAACAACTTCTGTTTTGGGCTGTGTCGCAGAATAAATCCCAATCAAAGCCACAACAACTACGGCCACTACTGCGACTGGAATAGCCCATTTTTTAAGATCAGAGTTTCTTCTAACACCATTTACCTTGCAGAAACTATAAACATATTCTTCCGCTATACGGGGATCTAAACCCATCTTTTTACCAGGTGCTGGCGATGACACTTTGTCTAATGCATCATGTTCTTCTTTACCGTCGAGCTCTTTGTCACTATCCGTAAATTGATGTAACAATCGATCAAGCTCTGTGATGAGTAATCGCTCAGAAACTGCTCCAAATTTATCCAACTCAGTTCTTAGAACAAGTTCAATGTCTTGAACTGGAATACCTTTGGCTGAACCCTCTTCTTTAATACGTTTTTCTTCATCACGATCTAGATAAAAATCATCACTTACAGCAGCTTCAACACGATTTTCTAGCCATGTTTGGTCAGTCGGATTCATTGATTTTCCTTTTATTTATTGTTCATTATTTATCAAGCACATTAATCTTTACAGCAAAATACTCAGTGTCTCCAAAACATGAGGTAGGCAATCCCTTGTGCTGCTCATATCCCAATGCGATTTTTTTTCCAAGACTCTGATTAATTTTATTGATAACATTCCCATCTTTAGTTGTAAATAAAAACTTTTCCGCTAAGCTCCCTGGGGGGGTCTGCAAAACCATTTCACCTTCCCATGTCTTACACATCCAACCTTTACTTGAGAGTTTTTGAATATATCCAACACGTTCACCTGTTGAATAAGACCAAGTAGAAACAGTCCAAATATAGCTAGCGAGTCCTAAAACTATCACACCAAGGAGAGCCACAGCTATCTTAATGATTTGAAACTTCGACATTAAGGAATACCCCACTTAAAAATCCCAACTTTAACTTTCACACTATTAATCCGACAAAATTCTGTAATGAAATGATTTGCAACATCAAAATTTAATCCATTTTTGTAACCGGTCCTAGCTTTACATAAGAATTGAATCGTGTCGTTTTTTTCTTTGTCGTCTAACTTTTTATCTTTATCAGAAAAACGATGCAAAAGTGCATCAAGTTCAATCAACAAACCTTTTTCGTTGGCAACTCCCATATTTTCAAGCTCCATAGCCAAAATAATTTCGGCTTTTTTTTGCTCCAAACCACAGGTCTGCACCGCAAATAACAAAAGGTTGTTTAATGTTGCTACATCACAATACCCATCAAGAAACATATTGTTAAGTTGAAACCTTAGCGAAGCAACGGGGTCAGCTGGAGCTGGATTGCTGTTATCGATACTTATATTTTTATTAAGGGATATTGCCATATTTTTTCGTCATAAATTATTTATTGCTCGGCTCAAGACTGTCCCAACGATATCCGTATTAAGTTTATTAACAAACTGAAAAATTCTGGGGACGCCTTTTCCATCGGTGATATTCAAACCATCTGAATACATATCTAAATTCAGGACTGAATCTAATTTAATATTGAATGATTTTTTGTCGCCACCAAAGACTACTCTCCGATTGGTTATTACAAGCTTTCCAGTGGATGTTGGCACTACAGCTGACTCTGAAACAAGATTGCCTTTTGACGCGCCAACACGATAGCTGACTCCTTTCATAAGCCTAAAACTAACTCCTTGTGACCCGCCAACGTAGCCTCGCTTAACGACTTTCTCCTCAAGAAAGTTTGCCGCTTCTTCCCAGTGAGCAATCTCACCCTTCTGTAGAATCAACCCTATTGGAATAATGCTAGGTAATACGCCTGCTTGAATCCGGTTAATTGTCTGAATACGTGATATTGAAGATTTTATTCCGCTAATTTCATTATCTTGAATCATCAGAAGTTTCTGAATACGTGTTAATTGGTCCATTTCGCTGTCTGAAACGACTCCATCAGCCATAATAATGCTTGCTGCCTTCTCATAAGCTTTAGCAGCGAAATCTTTGATGTCGTCTTTATTAAGACCAAACGCTTGATACTTTGAACCAATAGTTTTAATTTCAGAGTCTGTTAATTTACCATCTGCAACAGCCTGAAGCACAAGATCATGAAACTCTTTCTTATTAGCCGAATTTTGTTGAATAGTCCTTATCTTATTCGTGATTGCGTCAAATATTCCCATAAGTTAAGAGCCTATATAGCTTGATATTACGGGAGGATGTGAATGATCATTTGAATAAGGGCGATGGAATACCCTGCCGCAAGTAGGTCATCAAGCATTACCCCGTGACCATTTTCCATTTTTTCATCAATCAAATTGATGGGCCATGGCTTCACAATGTCGAATAATCTAAATGCAAGGAAAGCACCAACATATCCATAAATATTCTGTGGTGAGAAACACAGGACCAGTGCCATTGCTACAATTTCATCCCAGACGATACCTGAGTGATCAGACACTCCAACGGCCTTGCCAGCAACATCACATAGCCAAATCCCAAGCAGATATAGTGCTGTCAAAACGATCAATACTATATTAAACGGTAGATAACCAATTAACAGAAAATAAAGAGGATATCCGACAAGTGTGCCAACTGTTCCAGGTGCCTTTGGACTTAATCCTGTACCCAAACCAAATGCCAGAAAATTTACAGGATTGGATAAAATAAATCGCCAAGTAGGAGTAATCACTATTTACTTTCCACAAGTTGAACCACAGCTAAACGGCCACCATCCTGTTTTGAAAACAACAGTTGTTTTCCTTCTGTAAGCTCGACCTTACCTCCTATTGGAATTACTTTTTTATCGTTAGGATCGGTTATGTCTATCAATTCGCTCATTCGCTCATTAACGAGATACCATACATCTTTATGTAATACAAAATAGCCCTCTCGTTTTTTTTGATCATCAGTAACGCGCTCGTTCGGAACGACGTTACGATTAGTATGCCACTGCCATAATGACTGGTTTGTATACACCATGAGCCTATGATTCTCTGGTCGAAATTGCCCTTCCTTCCGTGATGAATAAAGATTCAGCACTGGCAACTTACCTTTATAGACAGTTTCGCAAAATGGGCATTTTGGTTTTTTTGAATTATCAAATACATACCACTTCTGATCACAACTAGCATTCTGACAAGGTTGGACTAGATCGATTGTTTTAACTAGTGCAAACTCCCACTCATCCGCTGTTGGACGTTTACTGGGATCTTGGAGACCATCAATAAAAGCCCGCTGAAACAGAGGCACTAGATATGGGCCTGTTACTGAGTAAGGTATTTTTGCTGTATCCTTCCAAGGAAGCTCTGTTGGCTTAACATTTGCAACTTTAATTCTATTGCTGTTATCTGTCGGATGTTCAACAAAAAGGGACTTTGCCCCCATCGATAATTCTTCATCCTTCTGAGGATCCATATCGTGGACTTTATCGCCACGTAATGGATGCCGATAAAGCAAATACATGTAGATTAAAACAGCTAATGCATGACGATCTGTATAAATACTTGGCAGTTTTCTATTTGGGTCATCTTTTTTGAGATGATTAGTCATAATAACTTCAGGTGCAATGAAATCAGGCGTCCCTACAACGTCAGGAGGATATTTTCCTGGCACAACCAAGCCATCAATATCAATAATACAAGAAGCACCTGTAACAGGATTAACTAACACGTTTTTATAAGACAAGTCTGAGTGAGCTAATCCTGCCGCATGCAGTCGCCTTACAGCTCTACTTAATAGAATGCCTATTCTAAGGTAGTTTTGCCAGTCACCACGTTCTCTTGGATCAAGAAAACGGTTTTGGTTACTAGCACTCGCAAACCACTTACCCTCTTTGTCTTTCCCCTTAATACCTAGGAAGTCATTATTTTTAGACCCATACTCAAAAAAGAACTGTTTATTGTATGTAGGAGCAACCACACCAAGTCGTCCGTCGTGTTCCAGCATGTCGGTCGGCCAGCAAAGCAAATTTTTCCAATAATCGCCACCTACATTATTAAAAATGCTCTGTTTGCTCTTTCCAGTAATCATTTCCAAACGATCTTTAGCTTGATTGTCTTGCTTATCCCTAAAAAATGCGACTACATAACTTTTGTCTGGACTGAAATAAACATCTTTCATACCCCCAGCACCAATGATTTCATCAACGAACTCAATGGGACGGCCTTCAGAAGTTTGGGTCTTGATAATTTTTGCTTTTGCCATAATATCTACTTAGAAAGTATTGCAATGGTGCGATCGTCATGATTGCCTGGTGACCAAAATTCTAGCCACTCTAGCAACTTATCTGATGCAATGTCTTTATTGGCTAACAACGGCTCAAGCTCGCCCCACAACTCATCCCACTTTTGAAGGTTTGCAAGATTATTGTCAGTTTCAAATTTCGGATCCGTGACACCATCAGTCATTAATACTAGTCCAGTAAATTCATCAGTTACAGCAAATCGTAATCTTTTCATTAGTTCTTCAGGGGTTACAACCTGCTTGTCCAGAAATCTTGTCTGACCTGCAAATTCACCGCTATCAACGTCTCCAAGTAGCTGAAGATGTTTTCCTTTCTCGTAAACCCC
>CANNLO010000116.1 GCA_947505055.1 Methylococcaceae bacterium
ATACGCAGTGACAAATTGACCCCCACTTTCCAAATATCTGCATAGAGCTGTCCAAACTTTTTGACCAGGACGGCGTAAATCATATCAATTTCAGCTTTATTGGCGGCGTCGACAGCGTTCATTCTATGTACCATTTTTTTCTTAAATCAACTATATGTTACATAGGGTAGTGGTGAAGCCTGCCAAAGTCAATTATTTCAATGAGTTCCTAAGTAACACAATATACTTGTGTTACTTATACGTGGTTAATCAGTGAGCAAACAAAAAGCCCAACATCCTTTTATGAACCCGATTTTCGCTAAGGAAAAACTGAAGCTACGTGTTACTTCGCAACTGTTCTTTGCTGTTAGATAAAGAAACAGCCAAGAAAAGCATTTGACTGTTTCTTTTGAGTTTTGCGGTCTGTTGGTAGCACAACCATGTCCAGTGAATCTGACTGCAATCACTTGTTGTGTGAATTCTGGCTATCGTTTTTTTCAGAGTCAAGGGTCGCTGCGCTATAAAGCATTCCTTGACTCTGAAAAAGCCTACCGCTTATAGAATCACACAGCGATTCGAGGACATCTTCACCGGCTAGACCTGTTTGTTTAAGCCTTCATCCAAGGTGCGGCTAACGCCGACTGATTTAAAATGAGAACCGAACTTTGGTTCTCAAACTCTCCATGACAGCTCAAGCAAGAACATCCAAGGTGAAAGGCAATAAATAAACCATTTATAGCAATGTCATTTAATTAATTGATTTATTTCTATATTGTCAAGTAATAACGCTTTACATAATGGCGGATTTTCGGTAAAATAAGCCATGTTTTGAAGAAATCACAACACCCGTTCACGGCGGTATCCGTGACCTACTTTGGAGTTAAATATGAAAAATATTTTGAAGGTTCAGTCTGATAAGGCAATCCAGGCTATACGTCATTTCCTATCTCATTCTCAATTTTCCGTTATGGTTTCTGCTTGTTGCGGGGAAGAAGGGGATTTTTTTAGACAGAAATTTGTTGACTTGGAAAAATTGATTGCTTCCACTCCTGTGACTTACGAGCAAGACGGCAAAGGTGATGATGCAATTGTTTATCTACATTATTTCTTTGGCGGGTGCGATTGGTATATAACTGAAAAAGATGTAGACGGCGGGGTACAGCAAGCATTCGGTTACGCTGTACTTTCCGGTGACAAGGAAAACGCTGAACTTGGGTATATTTGCATTACTGAAATTATTCAGTGCGGGGCAGAACTTGATCTGTACTTTACACCTTGCCCATTGGCCGAAATCAAACTTATTAAGATTGCTGCTTAATTACCTGTGACCCCGTGAGTTACGGGGTAAACCTTAATTTATTAGTGCCGCTGACGCGGCACGTCTTGCAAAGAATAAAAGAGCTGTATTTTTTACTTAAATGACAAGCTATAACGCTTGACACTAGCAGCCGTATCCAATAGTATAGATAACATAATAATAAGAACATTTTTTAAGTCAACGTAACGAAATCAGAAAGGAATTGAGTAATGAAAATTTTAACGATAGCCAATCAAAAAGGGGGGGTAGGCAAAAGTACGCTAACTGTGCATCTTGCCTATGCCGCATTGGAAGCTGGCTTGCGTGTTTTACTCGTCGATATGGACAAGCAAGGCAGCCTGTCATTGACCTTTACGGCCACCAAAGGCGCTGCCTCCGGTCTTGTTGCATCTAAGCTGTTTGACGAGGAACCTTCCGGCATACTGCCGGAAGTGATCACAGACAAACTCGCTATTATTCGCGCTGATAACGGCCTGTTATCCATCGACAAGGCAGAAAATCAGGTTATCCGTCGTCCTGCTCACGCCTTGCGCCGGTTTGCTCAAGACTTTGACCTTTGCCTAATTGATACGCCCCCTTTGTTGGGTGTTCGCCTTATGGCCGCACTCGCGGCGAGTGATTATGTGGTAACACCTATTAATGTGGGCTTGTACGAACTTGCCGGGCTTGCAGATTTAGTTCAGACCCTCCATGTTGTCCGTACACAAGGTCTTAATCCGCGCTTAAAGCATATTGGCATACTGCCCATGAAAACAAACAATCGTAGCATCGATGAGAGTAAGGCATTAGCTTTCCTGCGCGAACGCTATGCTACGGCTATCTTGCCGGAAATCTTGCCAGAACGCGCGGCTGTTCGTAAGGCGGTCGCTCGACGCATCCCGGTATGGGTAAAAACTCAAGGTGAAAGTCATTTAAAAGCCGCCCGTGAATGGCGGGCTGCATGTGAATCCATATTAAGCAGGATTCCACAATGACCTTACCAACAAACCTAATAAGCGCAAGGAAACTTTTTTATGGCCGCTAAAACTACCGAAAACCCTTTTACAGAAACCGCCAATATATTAGGGGCTGGTATTGATGCGTTATTTGCGGAACCGGACGCGCAATATTCATTGATTCCGCTCGATATGATAGAGGTAAAAATCCAAATTCGTGTGGAATTCGAGGATGAGGAAAACCCTCTTTCAGACCTGGCTAACAGTATTAAAGCCCATGGCGTTCTGCAACCTATTGTTATCCGCCAAAGCAGTACCGGCTATATTCTTGTTGCGGGTGAACGGCGATACCGTGCGTCGGTACTGGCCGGACTTGACTCAATTCCGGCAATCATTCGAGATATGACTGATGAAGAAGCTGAAGACGCGCAACTTGCTGAGAACATTCATCGCAAGAACTTGACGCAAATTGAGGAGGCCTTGAAGATTCAACGTGATCTTGACCGATTAGGCAGTGTCGAGGCTGTTCTTGAGAAGCACCAGAAAAGCCGCCCGTGGCTTTCTAAGATGCTTTCTTTGCTGAACCTACCTGAACAGGCAAAGCGTCTTGTAAACGAAAACGTTAGCGCGGACGTTGAGATTATCACCGCCGTAAAAACTATTGAGAAACACGACCCAGAAAAAGCGAAAGCGCTTGTTGACGACCTTAAAATGACACGCGGCAAGGAAAACGCCCGTGATAAGGTGGCAGCAGTTAAGGAAGAAGTTAAGCCAAGCAAAAAAACCAAGCAACCCAAAGAAGAAAAAAAACCTAACCGGCGTAAAGAGCAACGCGAACAGGAAGCAGAACCTGAAAAGCAGGGCGACGAAGTTGGTATTTTCGCGGACGCGAAAGTCACCGGCGAATCTTTGGAGTCGGTGCTAGCTGATGCTTATATGAACATTTGCGAAAATGGCCTAAATCCACAAATCGTTCTTGAGTCAATGAACGACACGGACAAGGCAAATGTTGAGGTATGGTTAAGGTCGTTCTATGATCTGGGCAAACAGGATACGGATACAACCCGTGGCGTAGTTAAGGGGTTTCGCAGCCGCCAATTTTCAGGTGTCGGTAATGGTGCGCTGGCACTTGTCGCATATTTACATGGAGCCTGTAAGGAGAACAGTTTCAGTGTGTTGAATATACTAAATGATGTTAGACCATAATTCCACGCAGGCTTACAGCCTGCTTTTGTTTGATTGTTGGAAATAATAATATGTCTATTTTTTATTGTTTGATTGATGGTGTGGTGTATGCGTAACAAAAGGAAAATGATGGCTATTGAGTTTGATTCTATCCGGCCTCTACTGAATATTTCTGATGATCGCATTCAAGCCGCTCGTTCTGCACTTGTGGACAATGAAACCTATCAAGCAGTTGCCAATCGCTATGGCTGGACACGGCAAGCGGTTGGTGATTCAGTTGATGCTGTGTGGCGCACATTATTGAAGTACCGGGAAACGCAGAATGTGGCGGCAAATGCCGATGTATCTTTACCTACAGGCTGGGAGCGTGTTGAATTGGTTGCACCAAGCACAATGATAGCCAAATTTAGAATGGAAATTGACCAAGCTTCGCGTAGTCAAACCGGAAAACCAAAGCCTGCTAAAAAAATTGTGTCCACGCAATAAAAAAGCCCAATACCTTGCGGTATCAGGCTTAAAGTAGTCAACGTAAGCAAACCGGTCAAAGATAATCACCGACCGCTTAACGAACAATATTATATCAGTATAGGATTTGCAATGAAACGCACTTTAAATAACAGAAGGGTTAAGCCTGTTCCCGCCGCAGGAGCTGTTACATTGACACAGGACAAAGACTCGCCAAAACCGGCACCAACACAACCGATTAAAAGCATTCAATTTGATTTATTCGGGGAGTTTATCACCAATAATAAAGGCGAAGTATCAAACACCGTTGAGATATGGGAGCGTATACCAAAATATTTCCCCACCCGTACCTTGGAAAAATTACGGCCAGAAAAAGGTCAGCCAGACCCCTACGAATGGGAATATATCGAGCAGGGTCATAAATACACGGTTGTTATACAGCCCGCATTAATCAAGGAACATGGCAGCTATAAAGCCTATTTTCCAAGCGTGACCGAAGAACTGATAGAAGAAGCCTTAAAAAAGATCCTTTCAGATCAGCAATACGGTATCCACGACCCGGAAAATGTTGAAACGTGGGTAAAGTTTTCATTAAGCATGCTTTACCGTGAATTAAATGACAGAGGCTGCACCCGCAGCCGTGCAGAGATAAAACATGCTATAGAGGTTATGAATAAATGTAATGTTTCGTTTTTAAAGGAAGGGAAGGAAATTTGGAGTGGGGCAATATTGCAAGACCTTGTGACCGTAGGCCGCGAGGATTATCTAGCCGATACAGACGCGCACCATATCGCCCGTTTACCGGTTTTTATTTCCCACGCCATAAACTGCCTTGAATATCGCCAGTTTAACTATACTCGCCTGATGAATTGCAACAGTCCCCTTTCCCGCTGGATTTACAAGCAAATTATTCACCGATTCAAACAAGCCAACCTTTTTAATGATTATCATTTTATGTTTGGAGACTTAAAAGGATGCGGATTATTGCAGCAAACCAGGGAAAGTGACAATCGCAGAAAAGCATTAGAAGCTCTGGATGAACTTGTAAGCCGTGGCGTTTTAGTTCGTTACACTTCCCTAGAGCGCAAAGAGGGAAAAAAGATAGTCAATGTCAAATATACGCTTTTCCCTTCGGGTGATTTTATCAAAGAACAAAAGGCGGCAGGCAAGCGTGTAACTGACAATAAGGAAAAGGCATTGACTGAAGGGTTGTTAATTGTGGATAAGTCGGATAAAAGTAGTAGGATAACCCCGCAGTAAGTAGTAGGTTAAACCCGCTGATGTAGTAGGTTTAACCCGCAGTAAGTAGTAGATTTAACCCGCACATGATTTTATCGGCACTCCTATGTAAAAAATGGCTGCTTTTAATGTAAAGAAAGTAGTAGGTTTAACCCGCAGTAAAAGTGAAAAGTAGTAGGTTCAACCCGCACATGTAGTAGGTTTAACCCGCAGTTATGCTGAAAAGTAGTAGGTTTAAGCCGCAGATAACCGCGAAGTAGTAGGTTTAAACCGCAGTTAGATGAAGAAAGATACACTTAATAACATGATAATAAAAGATTTTTAGGTTTTCAGAAAATCCCTATTCTTTTCTTCTTTTAATCTTTATATTTAATCTTATTTATTCTTGCCGTTGCGTCTGTGGATAACTCAAACTTGAGATACAAGCCCAACCCACTACGGGATTTGAAGTCCAACGGTACGAAAACGTACGTTAGCGTCTATGTTAAGGCACATTACAATTAACTCATCATGTGATATGACCGTCTAACGAAATTCGAGGTTAATTAAGTATTCCATTTAAAACAGCCACTCATAATTATGGTAGTCCGGCGGGCCATGGAAAATTACTTGAAAGTAGCCACTGGCGATTATTTATCTGAGGTAAACTGACCGCCAGGAATCAACCCCATTAGGAACAGTCAAATTGTTTTTAAAACAAGATAACGTTTAAACTGATGATCAATCAAAACATTAGACAGTCCTTGTTGTTTTATCTAATGACCATCACTGAAACCAAGGCACTATCAGTCCACATACCTTATTGGGCATTTTGAAACTCCAGATAAGCACCATAAAAATAAAAAAGACGATCACTGAGAATGTAAGAGGTACCTTATCTCTAAAAAAAGTAAATTTTTTTTGTTCATTAACCCAATCAATTTGGTGTTGCCAAAAGAATTTGTAATGCGCATACCAATCACTAAATAGAATTTGATCACTTTTACAGTTATCGTAGTATCGTTTTTCAATGTTGCTTAGCTCTTGTTCGTACTGCCCCAAAGAGTTCTCATCTGCGCTTTTTGCATTACTGTAGAGGTTGCTAAGCTCGTTGAAAAGCTTTGTTAGTTCAACACCGGCCTTCTCATAATCCACTTTCTTTGAATCGTAAAATGAAATGTACAATCCAACAATACCAAGCAGAACAAATGATGCTGATAAAAACTTGATTGAAAATTCATCTAATACAAATATGAGTCCATAGATACCAAAAGCCAATGAAAAGAAGCCTATTAATCCAGGTGTTTTATCAACAATATCATAAGTTGCAAAATGTTTCTTTGCGCCAAATCCTACATTGTAGGCAGTTCCAGCAATATGTTTCAGCAGTTCGTCTTTTTTCATAACCCACTCATTGAATTGGCACATCTATTCTGTCTTTTGCGATAACAACGCCATTTTAAACAGCGTAACATTCAACGATAGCACTCTCTGATTTGTGCTTCTAACATATCAATTTGGGAATTTTGTTCCATATATTTCTCGCCACTTTTGATTGGCTGAGTACGGCATATTACTAGACTCATATTGGATTGCCTCAAGCGTTAAGTTATAACATCTCAAAGCTTTGTATTCAAACGAGCCTTTGCGCCATACATATTGACCACTTCCTGGCGCTAGCCAATAATTTTTATTCGTATCTTGGTTCTTTAAGTACTCAAAAAAATCTCGGGTCATCCAATCATAATAAATAAAAGACTTATCTTGATACTCCCATTGCTTTAAAAAATTATACGACAGGGTATCTATGAGCAAACCACCAATAGGGACATCCCATTTATCCTTCCATACTCTTGCCATACGGCAAAGTCTTTTCAGATTCTTATTCCATTTTGAATTTGCTGAATTTATCTCTGCAATTTCATCTCTTGGTTTTGTCACTTTCCAAGAACCGCCATTATTTGTATCCGGATAAGTGTAACTTTTACCATCTGTATTGATAAATCCAGGCACTATCTCGTAACAAATGCCATCAGTAAAGTTCAGTTTAACGACTTGCCCGTCGCCTCTCACATAAGTTGTAGAGTAGGTTTTCTTTATTGAATCTTTAACAGCTTGAATAAGAGCTGATTGACCATTACCATTATAATTATTATATTTTTCGTATATTGAATATGGTAATTCAACAATCATATCTATATCGCTTACATGAATATCTGTTCCTCGCCCGTACGATCCGACAAATAAACTATATCTCGTATCTGAATCAATTCCTCTGAAATCAGAATTTACCCTTTTGGTGATTTGCTTTGCTCTTGAACTAACGTTTAACACGGTTGCATCACTCATTCGCAGAGCAATGCAAAAATTTGAGAATTTATCAGAGATGCTCAATAGTTACTCCTTGCTTATATTAATTTGATATTTGAGTCTGGCTATCTTACCTTCGACAACATTAGTTGACAAAGGCTGTTCTTAGAGGGTTTTTTATAAACTGGAAACATCAGATTCAATGAATGCCTACTTTTAGCTGAATGGCTGTTTGCAAATAATGTTGGTTCATTCTCATTTAATTCAGGTTGAAAATACGGATATTTGCAGGTCTTAATGCACCAAGCCGTTCAGATTCGGGAAGAAAAACAGATAAAAGCCGAACAGCAGTACGCAATGCGGAGCGGTGAAAATCAATATCCTGGTTTGGTATTGGCCGCTTGCGGGCAATGCCAAACCAGGATGCGACAAGCGTAGCGCGTCAGTGAATTTTTACAAGCGCATAGAGGAGACCGACGGTAAAGCCTGATGAAATTAAAGCAGTAATGGCGTGTTCCATCAACCTGGACCACATCGAGCGGCGAAACTCCTTAGCCGCTTCGCCTAATACCAGCCCCAGGTTTGCAGCTTTGTCCGATGCTTCGGAACGGAAGGCCACGCACGCGGCTTCTTGAAGCGCGGCGCGTTGTTCATCGACTGTTTTTGAGGATACCTCGATCGTTTTACGGTCAAGGTATTCCGCCAGTTCCGTTTTAGCTTGTTCCGTGAACGCGGTAATAGCCATGCGGTATTTGTCGCCCGCGTTATCCAGTGCCGTGACCGTGCTAGTAAGTCTTTCTTCGGCAGTGGCAACCAGCACCGGGAGAGCTTCAACACGAGTAAGCAACAGGTCCAGATCGCCGAGCATTTCCGCAATCAAAGCTTCGCGGGTAGTGCGTGGCGAATTCATGGTACCGCCTTACTTGAACAGAATTTTAAAAACATCATCCAGGTTCTTGTTGGCCGTCACTGCCAAACGCTTCAAGGCCACCATACGGATACACAATTCTTTTTCGTCATCATCCTTGGCCTGGCGGAGCTGGGCGCGATAATCGGTTTCATCGGCGGTTATATCGCCAAGCGACTTACCGACTGCCTTGAGACGCTCGAAGACTTCGTTTAAATGAATCACTGCCTCAGGTCGAACGATAAAAGACTTTTCCGACTCAGCGAGGCCAAACAGTGCTGCGAATTCATCGGTTACAGATTCATCGACATCGAGTTTATTGAACACCATGCGGATTTTCTTTTTCTCGATACCGAGTTTTTGCAAGGCGCGGATAGTGTTCACCGTATCGGCCTGCACCTTTTTTTCTTTGACCACGGGGATAACGAAGAAATCAAACTCTTCATGTGAGCCGTCATATTGCTGCATGAGCTTCAAAAAGTCTTCGACGTTGGAGGCACCCACATCAATGATTGCCGAATCCAGAGGCATTATTTCATCGACCAATTCACCAAATTTTTTACCCTTCATTTTTTCAACTTCAAGACCATCCGCATCCGCACCGGCGTTGATTGACTCAATAGAGAAAATCGGTGCATTACCCATTCTGGGTTTTAGCAAGTGGCCGGCTACCGTCGTTTTACCGACGTTCCCAGAGAAATTCATAACGGCTACTTTCATTTTTTTGTCCTTTTTGCAAGTTTTGCTAATGCTTCGAGATCGGGCTTACTGCCGATGATTTCGTCTAAATCCGCTGGATTGTGAGAACCAACCAACGAACTGACTGATTCGGTTTCTACAACTGGCGGAACTTCGTGTGGTTTCGTCGGCTGGCCTTGAGACTGGCTAATTGACTTAACCGAAGTAATTGACGTTTTATTGCGTTTTTGGCGAATCCTTTTCAGGGTTGTATCGAAGGTAGCAAGCGTCATTTCAAGACCGTGCGCGGCAAGTTCTTCAAGCACTGAAGAGCGAGTAACACCGGCAGCCAAAGCAAATTCTACATCATCAATCACATCCCGCAGGCGGGCAGCTTTAGATCGTTTGTTGTCGTCTGAAGCAAGCGCACGGAGTCGTTCTGCTATGGCTTTTTTATCCATTCTGAAAACACCTGTTGTTGTATTGTAACTTATTATGTCCCACTAATGTTTTATTATCAATTTTACTCGTCCGCGATATGTTTAACTAATGTATCGTAATTGTCCTATTAATGTACGCATTTGTTTGTTGTAAGTTCTTTTTATGCCCCATAAATTTAAAGGAATAGAGGGAGTAAGAAATTAAGGCAGGATAGGCGTTAGCGCTGCTATGTGGTACACTCTACCCCAATAATCCCACCCACTACGCCTCGATTTTCCTATGCCCGTCCTAAAAACCCTGGTAGAGCCCGAAACCAAAACCCGTTTTCGCAACCTGGCGAAGACGCGCGGGCTGTCAGAATCCGAACTGCTACGTTCGGTGGTCATGGTCGTCACCGGTCAAGACACAGCCGCCGATCAGCCCATACAGCCAGAAGCCGAAAATAGTGTATTAGAACGTATGACAGTAAGGCTACCTGGCTTTTTGATGGATGCTGCCAAGCAGCGCGGTAAAGCAAAGGGCATGGCCGCCAGCCGTTGGGTGGCCGCCCTGGTGCAAGCCAACCTGACCGGCAAACCGGTAATGACGGATAAAGAATTGGCGGTGTTGCAAGCCAGCGACCGCGAACTGGCCGCCATAGGCCGCAACATCAACCAAATTGCGAAGGCACTCAATGAAGCCTTTCATGAAACCGAACGGGTACGGCTCGACACCTTGGCGGCTTTAAGCCAGTCCATTACCGAAAACCGGGCAGCTATCCGTTCCTTAGTGCGAGCCAGCCAACAAGCGTGGGAGGCTGAAAATGGCGTTGATTGAAGCCGAGTTAAGGAGTGCGTTATACGCAGCGGTCAAACGTAAAGCTAACAACACCAAGAAATTACGGGCAACCGACGTTCGAGCTAAAGCTTTGCGTGTTGCCGCCGGTTCACCCGAGGTCATGGTAAAAATCACCGGTTTCGGTAAAGGCGCAAATCACGTTAAAGCCCATCTTGATTACATCACACGGAAGGGGAAACTTGAGATGGAAAATGACCGGGGGGAAATTTTCACTGGAAAAGAGGAAGTCAAAACCTTGTTTAAGGATTGGGAAAATGATTTTTCCGCCAGTAAACGGCACAAAAACCAACGCGACACAATGCACATGGTTATGTCCATGCCGGAAAGCACAGACCCGGAAGCGGTCAGGAAAGCGGTGCGAGCGTTCGCCCAAACCACCTTTGGCAAAAACCATGAATACGTGTTTGTCCTGCACACCGACGAGCCACATCCGCATTGTCATGTCACCGTTAAGCTACTCGGTTTTAACGGTAAACGCTTAAATCCGCGCAAAGCAGACTTACAACAGTGGCGTGAGGGTTTTGCAGAAAAGTTACGTGAACAAGGCGTCAATGCAGAAGCCACTCCCCGCATTAGCCGTGGTGTTGTTAAAAAAGCCGAGCCAAGCGTTCTTCGCCATATTGAGCGGGGCGATAAAACCCACAAACCGCGCGTAGCCAAGGTCAGGGCTGCCAAGATTAAAGAAGCCGCCGATGAGCTTAGCGCCGAAGCCAAAGGCTTGCCGGTAGCCTCTAAACCTTGGGAAAGCGCCATTAAGACTCAACAGAATAACATTCGACAAGCCTGGTTGGCCGCCGCCGACGCGCTTGAGCAAGAAACGCCCCGTATAACCTTTAACCAACAGGAACCACGCAATGAACGACCCCACTACGAACACAGCAACACAGAGCGAATCCGAGCAGGACAGCGCGCTGCCGCTGTATATCAGTCCAACCTTGAAAAATCTGGACAGCCAGCACCGCCCGGAACCGTCGCCAGCTTGCGAAACGTGTCCAGCGTCATTATGGTTCACCACGAACGAGCTGTTAAAGTGTTATTGCAGCCGGATGCACCTGATCGTATGGGACGGAAACGAGACGCCGATTCTGAAATGCGACGGACGCGAGTTGGCCCTACTCGCGATCTTAGCGGCCAAGAACGACTAGAGGGCTATCAAAGTATTACTGAGGAAAACAAAGCGTTTGCCAACCGTATTCGTGTCTTTGTAGCGGCTATGCCGACTCTTGACACGGAGCGACATCAGATAAAACGGGATTTAACGCAGCGGTTTAGTCAGCAGGTTGAACAGACTCATGGCACTGTCGTTGAGATCTCTCCGCAGATTAATAATGTGCAAACCAAAGGTGCAGAACACCCCGCACCCAGAGGTCGTGATATAGAGCGTTAGTGATTTATCTGACCCCATTATGACCGCTGGCTGCTCGGAGGGATGGATTTTCGGCAAATAGTCGATTGGGAGCAAAGCTACAAACAGACGACATATTCTGTGTTGGTTGTAATGTTGACAAGCAATTAATCGGCATTTATCCTATTTAGTAATCGCATCATCTGTCAGCTATCGCTGCGAGTAGTCTTAATACAAAGATAGGGTGTATCCTGATTTGTAAGGTTTGGCAACCTCTGCTATTCAATACTGTTATTGTCAGTATTTTGATGTTAACCGGGAGGATTGGCTTGTGGCCACCTCGGACCGTATACATAAGGGCCACCGCATAGAACGGAAGTCATACGGCATTAACCATTAAAAAGGTAATGCTCATGCCTGTAAAAAATTCCAGTATCAAATTACAAACACTTGCTGCTCACAAACAGCTTTCTTATGAAAACCTTGTCGCGGCCTGGTTGTTGGGGGACGGTTGGGAAGTCTTAATTCCAGCTATAGACCATGGCAAAAAAACAGATTTAGTTGTTGCTGATGACAACAACTATTATCGAATTCAGGTTAAATCTATTGAATCGAAAGATGAGACCATCAAAGTTGAAAACAAGTGGAAGGGTGCAAAAATCGATTATGTGATCTTTTTTTC
>CANNLO010000117.1 GCA_947505055.1 Methylococcaceae bacterium
GGTCAAATATAAATAACCAACCTCAACGTCTTTTTCTTTTAATTTCATACAATTAAACTCTTTGATTTATTCCATTCCAGCATAACTTAATGCCCATTTTTTGGTAAACCTGCAAGAAAGTAATCATGATGCGTCCACAAAACCCGCTCTGGTCGCGATTATCGTAAACTCCATGACCAGTTCTTCGTTCTTAACCAGTGTCAATGGCGTCGGCAGGCCGTCTTGGCCCAGTTGACTTCCGATTACAGGTTCTATACAGACATACTCATGCTTTTTATCACTCCAGATAGCAAACACAACAGCGTGATTTTCAGTGATTGGCGATAGCTTGCAATTCATTGATACCGTGTACTTGTCTGTTGTGAGTTTGACTTCTTCGGATAACGATGCGGTGTTATATCTTTGCATGCTATCGTGCGGCAGTGATGCTATGTCTACCCGAGTAGACCCTATTTCAATAAAACTGTTTTGCGTAACCGAAAAGTAGGGATGAAATCCGGGCCTAACCCATGCTGTATGAGATATTGCGCGGATGGTTGTGGTCACTTTAAGTGTTTTACTATTTTGTTCGTCGATTTCTTCCCAATCGGTAATAACATCAACATTGCCCCAGTTATTTTCGGCGGGAGCTGAAAGGTTTTTTGCGTGTGGCAGCGTCATATCGCAAGCAGTTGTTCTATATTCACCGTGTTTAATACTAAAGGGCGGAGATAACTCCTCAAAATTAGGTATACAAAGATAGACTCCACCACGAGAGCCACCACCTTCTTTGCTATGCAGTGGCTCGACAATATTAATACCATCTAATTGCCAATTTATTAAGGTGCCGGTATCGTTAAATTTCATAATAGGAAGTAAGTAGTTAAGGTGAAAAACAGCTTTTAAAATCTGCCTGTTTTACAATAAAGGCGCGTTAAAAATCCCCATAAAGAATCGCTATCATATTGTCGGGTAAGAAAAAGGCATTACTGGCTTTTTCTCCCCTAAGAACCGTAGTCATTGTTATCGAAGCGATTTTTATTTTCTATCATTGGTTTGTTCAATCTTTAAGCAGCCATCAAGAATCGTAAATTACTTACATTGTTTCACATTTCAGCATGACTTCATTGGGCTTTTTGCAAATCCACAGGGGAAAAGCATTACAGTTTTGTAAGTGGCTCTATTATTACTTAGCTTTCTGCTAATTGTTAATTCCCTAACCGGTTCACATTTTTTATATTCATTACAAATAATACTGCCATTTTTATATTTTTTGTAATCTAATAGCTCTAAAGACTCGTAAAGCTGCAATTAATCGTGGTTTATACAAGTTGCCCCATATTCTTATGTAAAATCTATTTTGAATCAGTTTTTTCAAATAATTTGCATAAGATATAAACAACTTAACCGTAAAATAAACCCAAAATGGGTCACCAGCAGGATTTTTTCATTTTTGGATAACTACTTGGAAAACAAGAACAATAAATAGGGCGATGCTTTAATACTGACAATCACTAGGATCAATAAACTGGTTTGAAAATCATCAATTGCGAACCAGAAAACCCATCGCTTAATTAAGCGCATAGAGGTGAAGCAAATGGAAGATAAAATCAAAAAATACATCGAAATATTCAAGAGTGCAACTCAGCATCCTGACATTGGGGCTGAGAGCCTGAAAAAACAAGACATTAACTTTATCCGAACGCTCTCGCATATTATTGAAAAACAATTCGACATAAAAAATGAGCATTCAAAATTCATAGCTGAAAAAGCTTTGCTGATTGCCGGAGCTTTGGACATGAATGCAGAAGATAAGACAAATCTTCTCTATGCCTCAATGCTGCTACAAATTGGCAAGATGGATTTACCGGTCGGCCTGATAAACAAACCTTTTTACTCAATGTCTGTAGTCGATAAATACCGTTTTTGGGGGCATGCGATTGACGGGGAAAGGTTGTTGAGCGGATTAGAACAATTTGACGGTGTTGCGCTTTTAATCAGACATCAATTCGAACGCTTTGACGGCCAAGGCTTTCCTGACGGACTGGCTAAAGACAACATACCTTTAGGAGTTCGCATTCTTAGTGTCCTGAGCGATTATATCGCTTACATTGACGGCTCAATGACCGGAAAACCAATGTTTCCAGATGTAGTTTTAAGCCAAATGATGATTAGAAAAGCAAGCTTTTATGATGAGGATATTGTAGATATTTTTTCTAATGTGCTTAAAGGCGCAACTGTTGAAGAACTTAAAGAGGCCATCATCAAATCCAAACTGTTGGCGATAGCTACAGAACGATGGAAGAAAGGTCTTGTTGTTAATAACCGAAAAAACAATCACTGGTCATCCACGATAGTAGAAATTTCGCTCGCTCAGTTAAAGCTTGGCATGAAAGTTGATAGAATCTATTTTGGATGTGAGCCTTATATTAGAAATTGCATTGTTGACCAATCGATACTCGACAACGTCAATTCATTAAAAAAATCCAAGGGCACAACCCCTGTTATTAAAATCGTTCTTAATAATGTGGAATAAGGCTATTTACTGCTAAGAACCATTCAACTCACGTTTTTTCATATCCCAAAAACTCCGATCGTTATTCCGATCGTTATAACGTTAACGATCGGGACTATCTGATGACAGACATATTCAAATCAACAGGCTCGCATCATGAGCATCGGTGTTAAATCTGGTAAGCCATACAGATAGCTCAGCAAGAGCATGCCGCTGAGTATTGTGAGCAACCCTGCAATTAAAATTACCGCCTTCCAGTCCCCCTGATTAGGTTGTCTTTTTTCTAGAAAAAACGCTACTCTGAAGCAAAGTTGATTGGCCAATGGAAGCCATATTTACTGGAAACTTTATAGCGATCAATATAATAGCGATTCTGCACATTAAAGTTGATCCTTCAAGCGCCTGATTTCTGCAAAAACAGCTACCGGCTGACTACCTTTCATTTTTAGATTTTCCTGCACGTCTAAACTGTCTTCCCTGAAAAAGGGATTGGTTGCCAGTTCCTGCTGCAGGGTAGACGGCACGGTTGGCAAGTGTTTATCTCTTAGCTGATTGATAAGCACCATTCTTTGCTTCAACTGCAGGTTGTCAGGTTCAAGTGTTAAAGCAAACCGGCCATTGGCTTGGGTGTATTCGTGAGCACAATAAATTCGGGTGAATAGCGGCAAAGCCTTTAACCTCTGAAGCGATTGCCACATCTGTTCCGCAGTCCCTTCAAACAAACGACCGCACCCCATAACAAATAAAGTGTCTCCGCAAAATAATGCATGTTCATCGGCAAAATGATAAACAACATGATCCCTGGTATGTCCGGGCGTTGAAATAACCTTAGCTGAATATTTGCCCAGGGTAATGACGTCTCCATCAGCAACGAAACGATCGACACCGGGGATTCTAATTTGATCCGCTTGCGCAGCAATGACAGTACAACCGGTTTTTTGTTTGAGCTCAAGATTGCCGCCAACATGATCAGAATGGTGATGGGTATTTAAAATCATCGTTAGCTGCCAGTTATTCTGCTCAAGAACAGCCAGAACCGGCTGCGCAACCGCAGGATCAACAACAGCGGTTTCACCCGAATCCGGATCGTGGAGCAGATAAATATAGTTATCGTTCAAAACGGGAAGTTGCAGAATCGTCAACATGTTTTAAAGTCCTTATGAGTTTGTCTATTCAAGGTTGCGTAAACTGGCTTCTAAATGTGAAATAGCCTGTACTTTCCATTTTGTGCTTATCGCTTATAAACCAAGCCTGGACAATAAATAAATGGCGGCACCGGCTCCACTGGTATCGGCAAGCCAATCAGCAACATCTGAAAAACGACCTTCGATAAAAGACTGGTGCCATTCATCGGATAACCCGTATAAACTGCAAAAGGTAATAGCGAACAAAGTAAGTATAATAGGTTTGCCGTTTAGGGTTTTGACACAACGCCAAGCCAATATTCCCATTATAAAATAAGCTCCAAAGTGAAGTATTTTATCCTGAGAGGAAAAAACCTGAGGAACTGGTAAAGAAGGTTGATCTGAAAGCCAAAAAATAAAAAGGCAGTAGAATAACAACAACATAAAATTTAAAATCTTAATCATAGCCTTGTCATAGTGTGAAATGAAAAATATATTTGAATTTGCCGAAGCTTTTTTCCATCAGGAAAGCATTAATGAGAAGTTGGCACTAACCCATTTAGCCTGGCAAGCTTGTGTTAACGGAAATTTGGCTTTTACCTCGGAGTCGCCAGCGATGTCGATTGATGAGATCAAGTTTCCCACTCGTCCGGAATTATTGCCACCACGTCAGATGCCCCGACGAAAACTGACCACTGAGGCCGGTGTCAAAGCGTTTTTCCATGCCATTGCTCATGTTGAATTTGTTGCTATTTATCTGGCTTGGGATATTTTGTATCGTTTTCGCAATATGCCGGAACAATTCTATCAGGATTGGCTGAGAGTTGCTGATGAAGAAGCGCAACACTTCGAGTTAATCAGAACACATTTACGTGGTATGCAGGTCGAATACGGTGACTTGCCGGCACACAGCGGTTTATGGGATCATGCTAAAGACACCGCCGACGATTTGCCGGACAGATTGGCTTTGGTGCCTCGTTGTATGGAAGCTCGAGGCTTGGATGTGACTCCGGCGCTTATTGAAAAATTCAAACTTCTGGGCGATAACGCCAGCGTAGCCATTTTAACGCGAATATTAACTGATGAGGTTGGTCATGTGGAATTAGGCTCCTTTTGGTTTAAGTCTGTTTGTCAAGATCGCGGTTTTGAGGCTGAACAAAAATATCGCGAGTTAATCGACGAGTATTATGTGGGTGGCAAACCTAAAGGCCCTTTTAACAGAGAATTGCGCAAAACTGCGGGCTTTTCAGATGCCGAGATAGACTGGCTGGAAACCTGAACTTAGAAACGTATCACCATGAAGATAGCTTACTTTCGCTGTCAAACTACAGTTTAGGATGAATTTAAAATTCAGGAAATAGCCATGACTGACGCAGCACCTAAATTAAGCATCGTAGAACTGGAGCATAGCCAAGCGTGCGTCAAATTATCGGGCTGTTGGTATCTTCGCAACCTGATAACAGCGCCCGAACTGAGCCGGAAAATAAGTTCATATCCCATTAAAGAGGTCGAATGGGATATGAGTGCCATTGAGGTACTTGATAGTGGCAGCGCCCTGATACTCTGGAAAGCCTGGGGTAAATCCCTGCCGCCCATCTTGAAAATGAAGCCTGAGCATCAGTGTTTATTTGAACGTTGGCAGGCTCAGAACATTCCAGAAGCGGCTCCGGTTAGTTCAAAAGCAAGCTTGGTCGTTAAATATACCTATGAATTTCTGACCAATTTTTGGGCCCAGTTTTTGGAACTAGTTGCCTTGTTAGGCCAGTTGATTTTGGACATAGGCTATTTGATACTGCATCCGGGCGACATTCCCTGGTCGGAAATTTCCATTACCATCTACGACTCTGGGGTTCGGGCTTTAGGTATTACAGCCTTGGTGGGCTTTCTGATCGGCATTGTGCTGAGTTATTTATCAGCGCTGCAATTGAAGATTTTCGGTGCAGAAGTCTATATCATCAATATTTTAGGCCTGAGTATAATTCGTGAATTGGGGCCGTTATTGTCTGCGATTCTGGTTGCCGGTCGTTCCGGTTCGGCGATGACTGCGCAGATTGGCATTATGCGGGTGACCGAGGAACTGGATGCCTTGTCGGCGATGGGTATTTCTCATTCCTTGCGTTTGATTCTACCTAAAGTGCTGGCCTTGACGGTTGTATTGCCTTTGTTAAGTGTCTGGACCAGCGCGATGGCCTTGGTCGGTGGTATGTTTTCTGCGCAATCCACTTTGGACATCAGTTATCAGCAATTTTTCCTTAAATTACCCGATGTAGTTCCACTGTTTAACGTGTTTATCGGACTTGGTAAAAGCACTGTTTTTGGCTTGATGATTGCCCTGATTGCCTGCCATTTTGGTTTTAGAATTAAACCCAATACCGAAAGCTTGGGTAACGAAACCACTAATTCGGTGGTGGCGGCTATTACGGTGGTGATTATGGTCGATGCGGTATTCGCCATATTGTTTATGGGCGTGGGAATGCCATGAGTGAAACGCCTGAAAATAGTGCTAACTATGCAATTCAGTTAAAACATATCTGGACCCGTTTTGACGACCATCAACATGATAAAGCCAAAATTGTTCATCAAGACATTAATCTTAATCTGGAACAGGGTGAAATCCTGGGTTTGGTGGGCGCCTCCGGCTGCGGCAAGACAACTTTGCTACGTGAAATTATCGGCCTGCAAAAACCCAGCCAGGGCGAAGTGATTGTGATGGGGCAGTCTTTGTCCACAGTGGGTTCCAGTCATGGGCAGCGACTAAGAAATAATTGTGGGGTTTTATTTCAGAAAGGCGCGTTGTTTAGTGTGCTAAATGTTTTTGATAATATAGCCTTTCCGTTGCGGGAACTGGGTTTCCAGGATGAAGAAGTGATTGCCCATATTGTGTTCATGAAACTGGCTATGGTCGGCTTGGCAGCTTCTGATGCCTGGTTAAAACCGGCGGATTTATCGGGCGGCATGATCAAGCGGGTAGCGTTGGCCCGTACCATGGTTCTTGAGCCCGGCCTATTATTGCTTGACGAACCCACTTCCGGGCTTGATCCGATTTCCAGCGAGGACTTTGTCAGACTGTTAGCCGACTTGCATAAAGATTTACATTTTACGGTGGTCATGGTGACTCACGATTTGGATATTTTAAGGGATTTGTGTACCAAGGTTGCCGTACTGGCAGATAATCAATTGGTTGCTTTCGGAACCCTGGCCTCAGTTTTAAACTGTCAGCATCCTTTTGTAGAGAAATTTTTTCACAATAAACGCGCGGAGCGGGTATTTAAATATCAGGAGTCCACTCATGGGTAGAGAAAATCATGCGCTGATGACCGGTCTGTTTTTGATTGCATTAATCACGGCATCAATAGCAGTTATTTTCTGGATTGGCGCCATCAATCAGGAGCGCAACCATTATGTTATTTCAACCCAGGCTTCTGTTTCCGGCCTGAATCCTGAATCCACTGTGTTTTACCGCGGGATAGAAGTAGGAAAGGTGCTTAAGATCGGGTTTGATCCCACCGACTCCAGTACCATTCTTGTGCCGATTGAAGTTGATAAAAGTATCGTGTTAACGAAAAGCGTATTCGCAACTTTACGCTTGAAAGGCGTGACCGGTTTAACCCAGATACAGCTTGAAGATTCGGGCACTTTTCATGAAGAGTTAGTACCTGGAGATGATCCGGCGCTACGTATTCCTTTGGTGCCATCTATGACCGACCGATTGATGGATTCAGGTGAAGAACTTTTGCGGAAAGCCGATCACTTGATGGTGCGTCTGAGTGAGCTGTTAAACGACGAAAATGAAAAAAACATTAGCGGTATCTTAAGCAACCTCAAAGTATTGTCCGACAAGCTTGCTGACTTGCAAAAAAATGTTGATAAAGCACTGATCGGCATACCGGCCTTGACCAAAGATGCCCGGGTTACCCTGAAAAACATTGATGGTTTGACCAGTGATTTGAAGGGTTTAACCAAAGAAGTGAATAATCTTGGTTTAAAAGCTGGGATACTCGTCGAGAGCGGAACAACTGCCGCCGATACGCTAACGCAATCGACTGTACCAAAACTTAACAAGCTACTCACCGAGTTACAGGCTACGACCCAACAAATTAAAAGAGTCGCGATTATGCTGGAAAATAATCCGCAAGAATTATTGCTGGGACCGGATCAGCGAGATAGAGGGCCGGGAGAACCAGGCTATAAGGATCAACAATGAGTCGTTTATTAATAGTGGGACTGGTATTGAGCATTGCGGGTTGCAGTCTGGCAGACAAACAACCGGCTTTTCATGATTTTGGCAGGTCTGGAGTAAGTCTGACTCGCCAAGGCAACGTGTCAATTAATGTCAATGCGCCAACCTGGCTCGGGGATAATCGCATCCGTTACCGTTTGCTTTTTGCCTCACCTTCTGAAGTCAGGTTCTACGGACTGGATCGCTGGATTGCTTCACCGTCGGAATTATTTGAGCAGTTACTAATCTCCAGTGGCAAGCTACCTGATTATTCTCTGTTAATTCGCTTACAGGATTTTGAACAACAATTTGATGCGCCGGCTAAGGCTCATGTGGTGCTGCGCTTTTCAGTTGAAGTGTTTATCACTGGAGATAAAGGTAAGATAGCTGAAAAAGAATTTTATCTGGTACGGCCGACTCAATCCCCTGATGCGCTTGGGGCAATCAATGGTTTTACAGCGTTAGTGAATCAGGCGACAGAGGAAATTAGCATTTGGCTTTTGGGCTTGGCAAGTCAACCGTCTCCCCTCCCCACTGAGCTTAAATTTAAAAAATAGAATTGATTTTTTTAGGTTAAAAAAACAAAAATAAACGCAATTGCAAAACTGAGAGTTCCGAAAAACAGCGGGTCGTTGGAAAATCTTTTAAAGATTCCATTCAAGATCGCCCCGCCCAAAAGATAAAAAGGGAATACAAATACAGTCGTGTAATGCCCCAAATCGCCTGGTATATAATAAAAAACGAAGGTGTTAAGAAAATAATTACTTGAAAGATTAACGAATAACTCAAGCAACAACGCGTCTACGGAAAGCACGAAGGCAAAAACGTATTCTTCATATTTGAAGTTAAAGGACTGGATCTTTTTCTTAACAAAATAAAGATGATAGCCATAGAGTGCCCACTGAAAAAACGCAAAACGCGAAGTATCGCCATGATGTATGGGCGTTACCTGATAAGCCCAGAGCGACATATCAAACACAGCTCTACAAAAACTATTGATAGCCACCTCACTGATACAACCTATCAAGGCGAGTGTTCCACAATACATGAAAATCTCTTTCATGCTTGTCTTCGTTGCGCTATTGGTGAGGGCGAAGCCAGAGAAATAAACAACTGCAAGCAAATACAAGAAAAAAATAATGAGGCTTGTGGCCATAGGGTTCTCTAAACTGATTTAATCATTAAAGCTGGATCGGGCATGATGCCCATAACGCTGTCAGGCGAACTTGACATGATTTTCGCGTAAACCGCGAAAACGATAGGTTAAGACGTCTCGAACGGGCTGAGCCCGTCCGGTTAGATCATTAGACTTTAACTCTTGGGCCGCATGTGTGGAAACAACAACACATCGCGTATTGACGGTGCATCGGCAAACAGCATCACCAAACGATCGATACCGATGCCCTCTCCTGCTGTCGGTGGCATGCCGTGTTCCAAAGCTATAATGTAATCGGCATCGAAGTGCATGGCTTCGTCATCACCGGCTTCTTTTTCTTCAACCTGTTTTTGAAAACGCGCCGCCTGATCTTCCGCGTCATTCAACTCGGTAAAGCCATTAGCTATTTCACGTCCACCAACAAAAAACTCGAAGCGATCGGTGACATGCGGATTATCATCATTACGTCGAGCCAGTGGTGAAACCTCGACCGGATACGCGGTAATAAAGGTTGGATTCATCAACTTGCTTTCCACGGTTTTTTCAAAGATTTCGATCTGGATTTTACCCAAACCATAACCGTCTTTAACGGGAATATGCAGGTTCTTGGCCACTTCAACAGCCGCTTCGCGAGTGGAAATGTTTTCTGCCGTTAACGCCGGATTAAAATGCAAAATTGAATCAAATACAGTCATACGATCGAACGGCTTGCCAAAATCGTATTGCTCACCTTGATAAGTAATCTCGGTTTGCCCAAGCACCTCAATGGCAACTCCGCGTAACATAGCCTCGGTTAGATCCATTAAATCGTGATATTCTGCATAAGCCTGATAAAACTCCAGCATGGTGAATTCAGGATTATGACGCGACGACAAACCTTCGTTACGGAAGTTGCGGTTAATTTCAAACACCCGTTCGAAACCACCAACAACCAAACGTTTTAAATACAACTCTGGCGCGATACGTAAATACAGTTCCATATCCAGCGCGTTGTGAAAAGTCGTAAACGGACGCGCGGTTGCTCCACCCGGGATCATTTGCATCATCGGCGTTTCAACTTCCAGAAAATTACGCTCGATCAGAAATTGACGAATATAAGCGACAACCTTGGAACGAATCAAAAAAGTGTTGCGCGAACTTTCGCTCATGATCAAATCCAGATAACGCTGGCGATATTTGATCTCCTGATCGGCAAGACCATGAAATTTTTCCGGCAACGGACGCAAGGCTTTGGTCAGCAATCGGATATCATCCACCTTGACACTAAGCTCACCAGTTTGCGTCACAAACAAAACACCTTCCGCGCCGATGATGTCGCCAATATCCCATTTTTTGAACTGCTCGTTATAGAAATTTTCAGGCAAGGTATCGCGAGTGACATAAAGCTGGATTTTGCCTGACATATCCTGGATATGGGCAAAACTGGCTTTACCCATTACACGACGCGTCATCATACGACCGGCGAGTTTTACGCGTATAGGATCTGCTTCCAGGTCTTCTTTAGTTTTTTCACTATATTCAGCCAGCAATTCACCGGCAACTACATTGCGACGAAAATCAGTAGGAAAGGCAATGCCGCCGTTTTCACGCAACTCGTTTAATTTGCTACGGCGTTGTTTGATTTGTTCTTGTTCGTCGTGTTCTAGTTCTGACATTTTATTTGTTAACTCTGTTGTTTGTGTTAATTGCCTAAAGGCTGCTTATGCGGAAGTACTGACTTTACAAGCCACTCTTCAAACTGGCCTCAATAAACTGATCCAGATCACCATCCAAAACTGCCTGGGTGTTGCCGGTTTCGACGCTGGTGCGCAAATCCTTGATGCGGGATTGATCCAGTACATAAGAACGAATCTGACTGCCCCAGCCTATATCCGATTTGGTATCTTCCAAAGCCTGTGCCGATTCGCTACGTTTACGCATTTCCAGTTCGTACAATTTGGCTTTTAATTGCTTCATCGCGGTATCGCGGTTTTTATGTTGCGACCGGTCACTTTGACATTGCACGACAATACCTGTCGGATTATGCGTCATACGCACCGCCGATTCGGTTTTGTTAATATGCTGACCACCCGCGCCGCTGGCCCGATAAACATCGACACGAATATCGGCAGGATTGATGTCGATGTCGATATCATCATCAATTTCCGGCGAAACAAAAACCGAGGCAAACGAAGTATGGCGGCGATTACCAGAATCGAACGGCGACTTTCTGACCAGACGATGAACACCGGTTTCAGTGCGCAACCAACCGAACGCGTATTCGCCTTCAAATTTGATAGTCGCACTTTTGATACCGGCCACATCGCCTGATGATTCTTCAATCAGTTCGGTTTTAAAGCCTTTGCGCTCGCCCCAACGCAAATACATGCGTTCGATAATCGAAGCCCAATCCTGCGCTTCGGTGCCACCGGAACCGGACTGTATATCCAAAAAGGCGTTATTGGCATCCATTTGTCCGGAAAACATTCTACGAAATTCCAGGTCTGCAACTCTTTTTTCAAAGTGTTCCAAATCATCAACGACGGTTTCAACGGTTTCTTCATCGTCTTCTTCAACCGCCATGGTCAGCAGTTCTTCAGCATCGGAAAGACCGGTTTCCAGATCATTAATGGTATTAACGATGACTTCCAATTGGCCGCGTTCTTTACCTAAAGCCTGCGCCTCTTCTGGCTTATCCCAAATTTTAGGATTTTCCAGCTCTCTTAAAACTTCGATTAAACGTTCACTCTTAACGTCAAAGTCAAAGATACCTCCTAAGGGCATCGCCACGGCTTTTTAAGTCGGCTATTTTGTTTTTTATCGGATTAATTTCTTGCATGAGGTGTATTTAACCAAGGACAGTCAAGATTCGACGCTTATCGACGCGAGTCATGAAAACTTTAAACAGGCTAACGATTATAAACTATTACAACCCCACGATAAACAAACCCGCACAATTAGCGGTTCCAAACCAATAGATTCAATAAGTTAAAAAATAATTACCCTTCACCTACACTTAACACCTAAAGTTTCGGAGTTCGTTTTTAGCCGCATAGCAGTCGTTCATCCCTGATTTCCAAGGCCTCTAGCCTTAACGTCCTAGCGTCAAGTTGGAGAACTTGCAAAAACCAGCATTCTATGTGGGCATCAATGACATCCATTGCGATGGCAA
>CANNLO010000118.1 GCA_947505055.1 Methylococcaceae bacterium
GTGGCCGCCAGAATACTTGAAGCATTTTTTTCATAGTAACTTAACAAGGCCAACACCGGATAAACTTCGCCCAACAGGACTTCGGTTTTTACTTTGCCGGTTGCATGCATGATAACTTCAACAATATTATCAAGATCACCCAGTATCAGGGACTGTATATGCGCCAACAGTTTAACGCGCTGCCTGATACCAACCTGCGCCCATAAAGCCTCGGCCTTCCTTGCGCAATTCATGGCAGCATCAATCTCGGCGGGTGTGCTGATCGGGTAAGTTTTTACACACTGTTCATTTAGCACCGAAACAACCGTTAAAACCTTGCTCATAACTCCGATCCAAAATTAATCCCGTGCTTTTTACAAATGAGTTTAGAAGAAATATGTGCCGATTCATAAATAGTCGGCAAACCGCTACCAGGATGAGTTCCGCCGCCAACCAGATAACACTGCTCAAGTTCCTGAAACCGGTTATGCGGTCGCCAATATAAGAGCTGACTGAATTTATGCGACAAACTGAACGTTGCGCCTTTGAAGACATGTTCGTCTGATTCCCAGTCTTGAGGCGTAATGATTTTTTCGCATTCGATATGCTCGCGCAGCGCCATCAAACCCAAACGGTTTTCCAAAGCCTCCAATACTTGCTCGCGTAAACCACTGCAAGCCGTTTCCCAATCAACGCCACTTTCATTGTTAGGCGTAGGCATTAACACATACAAAGCCGATTTACCCGCCGGCGCCAGTGTTTCATCATTAACACAGGCATTTTGCACATAAAACGAAAAATCCTGACTCAAGATTTTATTATGGAAAATATTGTCGATGTTGGTCGTGTAGTCTTCAGCAAAGACAATAGTGTGGTGTGCCAAATCGTAGCATTTGTCCAGGCCCAGATACAGCATAAAAGTCGAACACGAATAATCAAGTTTCTTCAGTTTTTCAGGCGTGTATTGTTTTAATTGATCCGCTTCCACCAGATGCGTCATTGCATAGGCAAAATCTGCATTAACAATAACCTCATCAGCTTCAATCTCGCGACCATCCTGCAAACGAACACCTTTTACAATCTTGTCCTTAATAATTAACGAAGCAACTGCTGTATCGGTATAAATAGCGCCGCCCTGCTCCGTGATCACTTTTGCCATTGCCAAAGCGATTTTATTCAAACCGCCTTTGACATGGTAAATGCCATATTCATGCTCCAGATAAGACAGCATGGTAAATAACGCCGGACAATCCCAGGGCGACATTCCCAAGTATTTTGATTGAAAGGAAAATACCAGGCGCATTTTTTCTTCTTTAAAATACTTACCCAAATTGGAAAACACGCTGTGATTCAGGGCCAGACTTGGAAGCGCACGAATCAAATCCCATGAAAAAAATGCTTTCAAACTACTGTAATCGCGTTTGATACAGGGATAGAGCGCTTTAAACCGCTCGCCTTCCTGTTTTAAATAGAAATCGTAACCCGCACTGCCCTCTGGAAAGGTCTTTTGAAGTTCTGCCCGCATTTTATCGTGATCAGAAAACACATTAACTGTCCGGTCTGAAAACAGTAAACGGTACATCGGATCTAACTTGATAAAATCCAGATAATCAGCGCTAGATCTACCGCACAACTCAAACATCTCATCAAGTACATGTTTCATTAATAAAAAAGTAGGACCAGTATCAAACACAAAATCGCCCAGACGTATCGGCCGATTCCGCCCACCGACTTCAGAGTTTTTATCGAAGATGGTCACCTGAAAGCCGCGCCGACTTAACAGCATACCCGCACAAAGGCCGCCAGGCCCTGCACCGACAATTACAATTTGTTTTTTTTCAGACATGGGTTAAATTAGAGTTTAATTAATACAGATGATTTAGAAAGAAGGCGTTTAATAAAGCCAGGGAAATAATTTTTTTGTGCGCAAACAATAATCATGATAAACCGGTCCGAAATAGTCGATAAGACCTTGTTCCTCAACATGAATACGTTGATTAAAAACATAGGTAACAGGAACCATGAGCACCAGCAAAGCCAAGACATCGCCCATTGCCAGTCCTGATGCAAATAAGCTGATTAACAATCCGGTATAGGCCGGATGACGAATCCAATGATATGGTCCGTTTTCGATCAAGATATGTTGAGGTCGAATCATGGCCGTAGTGCTGAAAAAGCCTCCCAGACTCCGCACGGCATAGAACCGAATTAGTAATCCAAAGCTGAACAATATAAAAGCGATATATTGACGTTTGTCGTAATCGATAGGTATTCCGACAAAATGCAGCTGCTTTAAGATCAACGCCAGTATCAGCGAAATCGTAATAACCAGCCAGATTAAATGTTCTGAGCGGTATTTTTGTTGGCCCATCAAAAGACAAGAAACTCGGGTTTTGATTACGATAAATATTTCTAGCAGCACCCAGCCGGAGGCAAGTAAAAACCAGTATAGTTGTATAGATGTCATTGCGATGAAGCCAGTCCTAAAGTCAGTGCGTGGTAGAATCTAACAGCTTTTTTTAATAACACCAGACTATTTTTATTTTCCAGCCATGCCCGACATCATCCAGCTCAGCAATGTTCATAAAGCCTATACACTTGGACAGATCAAACAGCCTGTTTTAAAAGATATTTCGTTAAGTATAAGTGCCGGGGAATTTGTGGCCATAGTCGGCCCATCGGGGAATGGAAAATCGACGTTATTGAATTTATTAACAGGGGTAGATCGAGCTTGTAGTGGTGAGGTCATCGTTAACGGTAAAGTCTTAAACCTGTTACGCGAAGAGCAACTATCCATTTGGAGAGGCACCAATGTAGGCATTGTATTTCAATTTTTTCAATTATTACCTTCGTTAAACCTGTTGCAAAATATCCAACTACCCATGGACTTTGTTGGCAACCTACCGAAACGTGAACGCCTGGAACGGGCAAAATATTTGCTAAATTTGGTAGGACTGGACGCTCAGGCCAAACAACTACCGGGACAGGTTTCAGGCGGCCAACAACAACGCGCAGCAATTGCCCGTGCTTTGGCGAATGATCCTACCTTGATTGTTGCCGATGAACCGACCGGTAATTTGGATACGGCCACCGCAGATGCCGTTTTTATGTTGTTTGAAAAATTGCAGCAACAAGGTAAAACACTGGTAATTGTCACCCACAATGAAGCGCTTGCACAATCCGCTACACGCCGCATCGTTATTAATGCAGGTAGTATATCCGAAGACCAATACCTGCCTAAATTATAACATCATGTTTTTTAATAGCCATCTATGGCATAAAGTCAGCGCCGATTTACTGGCTCATAAATCCCGAAGCATCTTGGCAATATCAAGTATTGCAATAGGCTTGTTTGTGGTTGGTACATTGCTAGGCATGATGGATTTGCAAATGACCAGTATGGATCAGGCCCATCAACTATCTAAGCCATCACATATCAATCTGATACTAAAACAAGACGCTGATTTTGCAATCGCCGAACCCCTTAAAAATCTGGCTGATATTGCTCAGCTCGATTTACTGACACAATTTTCGGTGCAATATAAAACACCTGCTACAGAAAACTGGCAAACGGGAACCATCGTTTTTCGCCCCGATTATAATAAACAAAACTTCGACCGCATGACCCTGTTATCAGGTAGCTTTCCCGAAAAAAAAGCTATTGCCATAGAACGTTTGTCAGCTCAATTTTCGGGTCTTAAAAACGGCGACAGTGTCGAGTTCGCAACCCTTTCAGGCACTGAACACCTAGAAATTAATGGTTACCTCCGCCATCCCTTTGTTAAACCACCCGCTTTTGGCGGACAATTACATTTTTTTATCGACCCCGAGCTCTCGCCTGTTTTCGGGATACCAACGCATACCTTTAGGCAATTACTGGTACAAATCACGCCACCTTATAGTGAAGACAAGGCGCGAGTTGTTGCCGGACAAATTCGTGAAAAACTGGCAGCAGCAGGCATAGGTGTCAATGCCACCTTATTGCAAAATCCTGAGCAGCATTGGGGACGGGCATTTTTTTCAGGAATAAATATGGTCTTGAGATTCATGGCTTGGGCGTCACTGGCCTTAAGTTCGGTGCTGATATTAAATACCGTTGCCGCCATGATCACCCAGCAGACAGATCAAATCGGCATCATGAAAGCATTGGGCGCACGCCGCCTGACAATTGCTAAAATCTATTTATCCGAAGTTTTTATTCTGGCATTGTTTGCCTTGCTTATTGCCGTGCCGTTGAGTTGGGCAGGTGCTTATTACAGCAGTCGCTGGCTGCTGGATTTGTTTAATATCGAGTTAAACGATTTTGTCTATTCCTCGACTGCTTTGTATTTGATGATGGCAGCCGGTCTATTTGCCCCCCTCTTCGCTGCGCTATGGCCGGTCTGGAAGGGTGCCTCAATGTCAGTAAAACAAGCCCTCTCCAGTTATGGTCTGGGAGCAGATTTCGTCAGCCATCGTTTTGATCGCTGGTTTGAATGCTTATCCGCTCGATTATTACCGACGCTTTACGCCATTGCTTTGGGTAATTTATTGCGTCGTAAAGCCAGTTTGCTATGGACGCAAAGTGTCCTGATTATTGCAGGTGTGCTGTTTATGGTAATCCTCAGTCTGATCGCGTCCGTTAAACTGACCTTGAATAACGAACTTGCACGGAGTCACTATGCGCTAAGACTTGGCTTTTCACAGGACCAACCAGCCGCGCTTATTGAGAAAATTTTGCGCACTAATCCGCAAACAAAAAGCATTGAGTTTTGGAACCGTTTGCCAGCCGAGCTTTTCTATCACGATAAATTATTACGGCAATCAGGTAGTTTAGGCGTGCAGATGATCGCATTACCCACTGATTCTAAAATCTATCATCCCTTGATAGTCTCCGGACGTTGGTTGAGCAAAACTGACGACCAACAAAACGTATTGGTAATGAATGCAGACACTGCAAAACTGAATGACGTTAATGTCGGCGATACGCTAAAAGTAAAATTGCTTAATCGTCCGGAAAGCGACTGGCACGTTATCGGACTATACCGCTGGTTTGCCGGTGCCGGTTATGCTGTTGAACCGATCTATGCACCACTGTCTAAACTACAAACAAATGAACCGGGTGAACAGCGCCATTCATTTGCGTTGTTATCTGCTGACATTAGCAGTCAGATCGTTGAAAAAAACTATGCCAACGCCTTAAAAGCTTTATTCCAGCAACAGCATATCAAACTGGATTTTTACACAACTATTTCCACACTGGAACAGCGCCAGTTCTCCGAAAACCAGTTCCGTCCGATTACCGACATGCTACTGGGACTCGCTATTATGATTGCTGTCGTCGGCGCAATTGGCTTGTCGGGAACCCTGGCTATCAGCGTCTTACAGCGTAACAAGGAAATAGCGGTCTTGCGAGCAATAGGTGCAAGCTCAAAGGCTATTTTTAAATTATTTATGTGGGAAGGTTTGTTTCACAGCCTGCTTTCATGGTTAATCAGCATTCCTGTTGCCTACCTGATTGCCGAACCCTTGGCAAAAAAATTGGGCAACACCATGCTGGGCATTCATCTGAACTTCGTTTTTTCGTGGCTATCGGTAGTTCTGTGGCTGGCTATTGCGCTGATCATGGCGATGTTGGCTGGTTATTTACCGGCTCGACATGCGACACAAATCAGCGTCAGGTCTGGCTTGAATAACTAACTTATGAAGGCATTGGCAGATCATTTTCTTTTATTGAAAACAAGATAACGACTTACCAATGCCTAACAGTTATTTAACTTTCTTAATCAGATCTTTTATAAAAGGCAAGCCGTGAGCTATCCATTTATCGACGGCCAACTCCGTTAAAAACTTAAGCTGCTTGGCCAACCAATTAAGATAAATCAAAGTTCTATCAGCAAAAGAGGCATCCGAACTATCCCGTAACTGCAAATAACGCGCGCCAATACCGTTGATAAAAACCGGTTTGAACAGCCACATTTCCAGGATTGAAGTCACCCACATAAACATAAACGAAACCCCCATGCCCATACCGGCAAATATAACCAGCCAGGCAAACATCGGATGAATTTTGGTAAGCCACCAGGACAGAATATCGGCCACCAAAAACACATAAGGCATGCCGATCGCGATACATTTATATTGCGTAGTCGTGGTTTCTGCAAAACTGAAGATAAGTCCGACAAACATAAAGATAAAACTGATGCCAAACATGTGCACATGAGAAACACGGGTCAGTGACGCAAAAGTCGCCCCGGTATCTTGCGTACTCAAAGCTTTTAAATTATCAAAATTGGTAAAATCCGGTATGCCGGAAGCTTCCTTGTTATGACAAATCACACAACGACTTTCTATGATTTTGTCAATGCCGTCAGTTTTGTACTGTTTAATATCTGCGCCATCCCTAACCCATTCCATGATCTTGAAGCGCTCCTGCTCCGGGGCATTTTCTTTCATTGAACCATTCAGTTTCTGCTCCAGCACGGTTCCTGAACGGTTCCCATAATAACTGTAAACAATATCATCAACCGATAGGCCGAACTTTCCATCAGCCATGCCATGGGTAAACAATATCTGGATTAATGCAAACAGATAGCCTATGCCAACAGTACACAGATATCCGGTAAATAATACCTTGATAGGGGCATCGTGATCTTTTAGTGATGTGTATTTAGTTGTCATAATGTCAATTAATAATTTATTGAGTTAAAGGTTTAATTCATATCTCAAGCCGATCAAGATTATAGACTACCTTTATGACAATTTTTTGCCATCAAATACAATCGTTTTCGGCTTTAAACGGATATGACTATTTTTCACCACAAATGTATAAAGATATCACTAAGCAAAATCCAGACTATGATCTGAAAAAACTAAGCTATTAATTTTAGATATTTCTGATACAAGCTTTCCTTATCTTCTACATGACTGGAATCTTTCTCAATACAATCAACCGGACAAACCTCTATACACTGTGGCAGATCATGATGACCGACACACTCGGTACATAAATCAGGATTAATAACATAAATATCATCACCCTGCGAAATCGCGCCATTCGGACATTCCGGTTCGCACACATCACAATTAATACACTCATCCTTAATAATAAGGGCCATACATACTCCTTGCTACAACATTAAAAGAACACTAAGTGTTCAACCAAATAATTTTTTATACAAACCGGTTTTTATCTTGTGAATAGCACCGCTGGAACAAACCTGCGCACACAGAGGTTCAATATTTTGCCCTGCGCATTCGTTACACAAGTTGGGATTTATGACGTAAGCATCCTCGGTCTGAAAAATAGCCTGCTGAGGACATTCCGGTTCACAACAACCACACCGTGCACATTTATTTTCATCAATAAACAGGGCCATTAGTTACCTCCTGACAAACTTACATCCTGTGATAGTCTTCAACTATTTAGCTGCAAACTTGTTAATCAAAGACTGGTGAACCAGATCAGGAACAAAACAGGACACATCACCGTTTAACTGCGCAATTTCCCGAATCATGCTCGATGAAATAAATTCGTATTGTTCAGCCGGCGTTAAAAACACCGTTTCCAGATCAGGTGCCAGACGACGGTTCATGCCGGCCAACTGAAACTCGTATTCAAAATCCGATACGGCTCGCAAGCCACGTAAAATAACATCAACGCCCTGCTGTTTAGCGCAATCCACCAATAAATTATCAAACCCAATAACCTGTACATTTGAAAATTCCTCAGTCACCGCCTTAGCCAAGGCAACCCGCTCATCCAAAGAAAATAAAGGTGCTTTATTTCTATTAGCCGCGACAGCAACCACTACCTTGGGATAAAGCCTGGATGCTCTGGCAATCAAATCCAGATGCCCATTAGTGATCGGATCAAAAGTGCCCGGATAAATCGCAGAAATTTGCATAGTGTGTGGATTCAAAAAAAAGCGGCAATTTTATACCAAGGGTCTGGTTTTAAATACACATTTCAAAGATGGCCTCTAATTAATTGATAAATTTCAAATATCATTTCTCTAAAAAGACATCTATTTTCGCACTTAAGCGTATTACAATTAAGCTCTCTAGGATATAAAAACTAAAAATTATGCTCATCAAAACCACTTTCAAGCCCGCCTGGTGGCTAAGAAATAGCCACTTACAAACCATTTACCCGGCTTTAATCAGAAAAACGTCGACGCCACCCGACTATCGCCGCGAAAGATTAATTACCCCAGACAATGACTTTATCGACTTAGATTATTGCGGTACCGGTACTCAACCGCTAGTGATGCTGGTACACGGTTTAACCGGCAGTTCACAGTCAGGCTATATAAAAGGTTTACAAAGCATTCTGCTCAAACAGGGGTTTCGCAGTGTTGCGCTCAATTTCCGGGGTTGCAGCGGCGAATCCAATAATACGGCTCGCTGTTATCATTCAGGCGAAACCGAGGACATTAATTTTCTTTATCAAACCTTACGACTACGCGAACCGGATACGCCAATCGCTGCCGTGGGTTTTTCCCTAGGGGGTAATGTTCTTTTAAAATGGTTGGGAGAAAAAGGCGATCAAGTAACCTTGTTTGCTGCCGTCGCTGTTTCCGTGCCTTTGTTGCTGGGAATTTGCGCGACAAAACTCGATAAGGGCTTTTCCAAATTCTATCGCCTCAATTTACTGCAAGAACTTAAAGTTTATATGCAGCTTAAACTTCAGCATCTGGAAAGCCAGGATAGAACTGAAGAAATAATGAAAATCAAAGCCTTGGGCGACATATCGAATATATCATCCTTCTGGCAATATGATGACAAAGTCGTAGCCAAGTTACATGGTTTTACAGATGTGCATGATTATTACCAGCGCTCCAGTTCAAGGCAATATCTAAAATCAATCGCGGTGCCGACTCTAGTCATACAGGCAGGCGATGATCCCTTCATGACCCGAGAAGTAATCCCGAAACTGGATGAACTTTCGCCAAAAGTGCACTTGGAAGTGAGTTGCCACGGTGGTCATGTTGGCTTTATTTCTGGCTCAAACCCTTTCAAACCAGAGTATTGGCTGGAGCAACGAATACCCGAATTTCTAACGGGATTAGCTTATCCGGAATAACAAATCAGCCTTTATCGATAATTTCCAGGCAGGCGACTATCGTATGACGAACGATGAAAATAGTCATCGCGATCGGGTAAATGCCGTAATGATCAGTGACCAATATGCCAAGCAGAACAATAGCCACAAATACACTGCTGTGCACTTTGGTTGATTTTTCCAAAAAACGCAATTGCACGACGGAGTCCAGATCAAAGTTTTGACTTTTATTGATCAGTGATAAAGTCACGATTGAGGTTAACAAGGAATAATATAAAGGAAAGAAAAAAAACATCGGCGCTTCCCCATCAAACTGGGAACTCCAATAGCCAAACCAAACCAACAAGCTACTGGATGCAAAAACATCATGCCAGGTAATTGTCGATATTTTTTTTAAATACCCCAACAGTAAGCTCGCAACCATGACGGTCAAACCAATACCTAAGGCCACAGGCGTAGTAAGAAGCTGAAGTAGCTGAGATTGGTTCTGCACCAGGATGGCCAGCAACAGACCTAAGACAACAAATCCCATCATAATTCAAGAGCCTCTTTGACTTCATAATTTTAAAACATAGAAGGCTGTCTAAAATTAAAACCGAATGTTTCTATTTTAGACAGCCTTCTAGGTGTTAACAGCTATACACTCAAAAAACCGTATTAATTAACGACACTGCCAACCTTGGCCAGCATCTTTGGCAACTCACCTTTTTGAAAAAGATCAATAATGATATCGCAACCTCCAACTAACTCACCGCCAATATAAAGCTGGGGATAAGTCGGCCAGTTGGAATATTCTTTAAGTGCGTCACGAAGCTCGGGATCTTCCAAAATATTGACGTGTTTATATTTGGCATGACACGTATTCAAAATTTGCACGGTCTGCCCGGAAAAGCCACATTGAGGAAAATCCGGTGAACCTTTCATATACAAAACAACCGGATTGCTTTCTAGTTGATCTTTAATTCTTTCTAAAACACTCATGATGATAATTATCCAATTTGTTTAAACCTCATGATTCTATCAATTTTATATTTATTACAAAAGAGTTTCTTCTGATTGCAGGATTGAGATGATTTGCCGTTCTGTACTTTAGCGGAAGAATTAAATCTAAAAACTGGATAAAATTATTTCTATCAGCTTTTAACGGAACATGGCAATAGCCTGCTTTTTAACTGATTTTATTTTTAATTCGAACATTTTATAGCCCTGTGAAGTTCAGTATTTATTTTGTACTTGAATAGTAAGCAGGCATTAAAAAACACACCAATACGCGACAAAACCAGTTGTGACAACTCGGCTATCTTATTTACAAATAAGACCAGTAGTTTTCCGACTCCACTTCATAACGGCTTAAGCTTTAACACATTGATAATAACCTCAGGCTTTTATGTCAATATCATTACTTTTAGGTTACAGTTTGATGCATTGAATTACATTGATAAGGCCTTTTTACTTACAAGACTGTTTAAATAACCAGGGTACAATCAAATTAAGCTCTGGTTCAGCTTATCAAGCCTAGATTACTGCAACTCCTGCCCATTTAGATAAGGCTCTAACAATGAATAAACGCTCCCGCTCTGGCTTAATAAGATTATTCTTAATAATCACACTGCTTTTACCCGCCTTATTTGTTACTCCTCAGGTGCAAGCCAATGCCCAGGTCGACATTCGCTATTTTTACGATGCCCTGTCTCCTTATGGCGTCTGGGTGAATCATCCTACTTACGGCGAAGTCTGGTATCCGCGTAATGTGAGTCAAGATTGGCGGCCTTATACTGATGGTTACTGGGCTTATACCAACGATTATGGCTGGCTATGGGTCGCCAACGAACCTTGGGGTTGGGCGCCTTTTCATTATGGACGCTGGGCATGGGATGACTGGTACGGTTGGGTTTGGGTACCCGGAAAAGTCTGGGCTCCAGCCTGGGTGTTCTGGCGTTCGGGTGGCGGTTATGCGGCTTGGTCACCAATGCCTCCCAATGTGGTGTGGCAGCCCGGCATTGGCCTTAACATCAGTTATTTTGATTATGAGCGTGATTTACGTTGGGATTCATGGATAGTCGTACGTGACCATGACCTTCCTCATCGGCATATTCGAAACCATATTTTTCCGTCGCACCAGAATCGCGAATTCATTAACAGGACCAACCACACCCAAAATATAACCCTGATCAACAACACAATTGTTAATCAGGGCGTGCCCGTAAAACAAATAGAAGCGATTACCCGTCAGCCGATTGTCCCGGTCGTACCCAGATTGCATGACAGGATGGACATCTCTTCAACTCGCCACCAAGAAAGCCAACCTGACATTATCCGCTTACCTATGGCCGCCCCTACCACTAACGAAACCCAACAAAATGAAGAACTGGCAAGACGACTAGATGGTAAAAGAGCTGACGGCACCAAAACAGAGCAAGCTATTACTGATCCGACACAAATTAATAATCAGAATACCCGTTCGCCTGGTCGACTGGTTGGCATACAGAATCAAGTACCTACCATCAATTCCGAAGTTAAAAGACCCGCTTTGACAGAACCGAGCGGCAAGTCAATTCCACAACCGGCAATACCCGAAAATCCGGTCGTAGGTTTGGAACTTGATAACTCTGCGCAGCATAAAAGACCTGAAGACAATCGATCACAACAAAGACAGGCAATTCCTGTTCAACAATCTTCCTTTGGTATCCCGGAATCTATTCCTGTCCAGACTCCGACTGAAAGACCACCAGTATTTACTCAAGAAACTGCCTCACCCGATGTTTCAGTAAAACCTGTTATGCAACATAAAAGTGAATCATCAGATACTGCTCAGCCTGCTCAAGCACCTATAGTGATTCAAATACCCGCCCCCGAACAAACGCAAAATAATACGCAAATACATCAGCAAGTACCTATCAAGGATGTTACACAACCCATGCAACAAATTGAAACATTGCGCCCGAATGAAACACAAAAGGTGCAATCTATTGAAACAACCCAACCACAACAAATGCAACATAGTCAACAGACTGAACGCGCCCAGCAGGAAGCTCAACAGCAACAATTGCAGGAAGCCGCCCGCCAGCAGGAACTGCAAA
>CANNLO010000119.1 GCA_947505055.1 Methylococcaceae bacterium
AAGTGACGATTAAGTACATTGATGGTAAGCCGAGTGCGATTGATACGGTTGTCGTGTCGACGCAGCATGCGCCAGAACTCGCATTAAAAGATATCCGCGAAGCGGTGATTGAGGAAATCATTAAACCGATGTTGCCCAAAGAGTTGATTAAGGGCGACATTAAGTTCCTGGTCAATCCAACCGGGCGCTTTGTGATTGGCGGTCCTCAGGGCGACTGTGGCTTGACGGGTCGCAAGATTATTGTGGATACCTATGGGGGTGCCGCGCCACACGGTGGCGGTGCATTCTCAGGTAAAGACCCTTCAAAAGTAGATCGTTCTGCCGCCTACGCGGGCCGTTATGTGGCGAAGAATATCGTTGCAGCGGGCCTGGCTTCTCGTTGCTTGGTGCAAGTGTCTTACGCCATTGGTGTTGCACAACCGACCAGCGTGATGGTCGAGACCTATGGCACCGGGAAAGTATCCAATGAAGTGTTGAGGCAGTTGGTGCTGGATCACTTTGATCTACGTCCAAAAGGCATTGTGAAAATGTTAGATTTATTGCGTCCGATTTATACTAAGACAGCCGCTTATGGTCACTTTGGTCGTGACTTGCCAGAGTTTACCTGGGAAGCGACAGATAGGGCCGCAGCGCTGAAAGCTTCGGTTTGATTTTATAGTTATTTTGCTAAATTTTTGTAATAAATAATAAGCACATCAAGCGCTAATGAATAAGATAAATACTCATAAAGTCATTCCGGTCATTCTGTGTGGTGGCTCTGGCACTCGCCTGTGGCCATTGTCGAGGGCGGGTTTTCCTAAGCAGTTTTTAGTACTGTCGGGCACGACGAGTTTATTTCAGCAGGCCATTGAGCGTGTAAATGGCCTGGCGGCAGAGGACATTGTGGTCGGCGACACCTTGATCGTGACGGGGGAAGAGCATCGGTTCTTGGCATTGGATCAGCTACGTGAGATGCCTGAGGTGAGTGCGACTTTATTGTTAGAGCCCTTAGGACGTAATACCGCGCCAGCGTTAACCTTGGCGGCATTACATGCCATTGAAAACGGTGATGATCCTATTCTAGTGGTGACCCCCGCGGACCAAACGGTAATGGATGGAGCAGCGTTTACCAAAGCCTTGCAACAAAGTGTTCGCGCTACGGCCGATGGCAGCATTGTCATTTTAGGTATTACGCCTGATAAGCCTGAGACCGGTTATGGTTACATCAAGCACCAAGGTCTGCAAGGTGTAAACAGTGAATACACTGTCGCTCAGTTCGCAGAAAAGCCAGATTTAGCCACAGCAGAGCGTTATCTAGCCAGTGGTGACTATGCCTGGAATAGTGGTATGTTTGTCTTAAAAGCCAGTACTTGGCTGAAAGCCTTGGCGCATTTTAGTCCAGCGATTTTAAGTAGAACGCAACAAGCTTTCTCCCAAAAAACCGTTGATGCGCAGTTTGTTCGCCCTGATCAAGTGGCTTTTACCAATATTCCCAGCGACTCCGTCGACTACGCCGTTCTAGAAAAATGTCCTAGCTCAGCCTTTACCATCAAGATGGTGCCGCTAGATGCGGGGTGGAATGACTTAGGCGCTTGGGATGCGGTATGGCAAGTGAGTGCTCAGGATGGAGAGGGTAACGTCACGCACGGCGATACCTTATTGGCCGATACGACCAACACCTTTATTCATGCCAGCAGTCGCCTAGTTGGCACTGTGGGCGTAAATAATCTGATTGTGGTAGAAACCGCAGATGCGATTCTGGTGGCGGATAAGAGCCAAAGTCAGCATGTGAAAAAGTTAGTGAGTGAACTAGTAACATTAAAACGTTCTGAGCACATTCTCCCACGTAAAGTGTATCGTCCCTGGGGATGGTATGACAGCATAGACGAAGGTGTAGGTTTTAAAGTCAAGCGTATCCAAGTGAAACCTGGAGCAAGTTTAAGTCTTCAGAAGCATGTACACAGGGCCGAGCACTGGGTCGTTATCAAAGGATCTGCAGAAATTACGAACGGTGAACACGTCCTAAATTTATCAGAGAATCAATCCACCTATATTCCTCCTGGAACGCTACATCGCTTATCCAATCGTGGAGATATTCCACTTGAGATAATTGAAGTACAATCCGGAAGTTATGTAGGTGAGGACGATATCGTGCGCTTAGAGGATGTCTATGGACGGGTTTTATGAGTATTAAACAATCAAAAATTTATGTAGCAGGGCATCGTGGTATGGTGGGCTCAGCTATTGTGCGTGAGTTACAAAAACAGAATAAAACTAACATTGTCGTACGCGCTCATTCAGAGCTCGATCTTTGCAATCAACAGGCAGTTAGAGAGTTTTTTCAATCAGAGAAGCCTGACCAGGTGTATTTAGCAGCCGCTAAAGTCGGTGGTATCCATGCAAATAATACCTATCCAGCTGAGTTTATTTATGACAATTTAATGGTTCAGGCTAATGTTATTCATGAGGCTTGGCAAGCTGGAATTAAAAAATTACTTTTTTTAGGTTCAAGTTGTATCTATCCAAAAGCTGTTAGTCAGCCGATGAAAGAGGAAGCACTGTTAACTGGTGAGCTTGAAGCTACTAATGAGCCTTACGCAATAGCAAAAATTGCAGGCATTAAGTTATGTGATAGTTACAATCGGCAATATGGCGTGGATTATCGTAGTGTAATGCCAACCAATCTATATGGTGTTGGAGATAATTATCACCCAGAGAATAGCCACGTTATTCCTGCCTTAATACGTCGCTTTCACGAGGCAAAGATCAATCATTTACATGAAGTTATTATTTGGGGATCTGGAACACCGATGCGTGAGTTCCTGTATGTTGATGATATGGCCGCGGCCAGTGTGTACGTGATGAACTTGGATAAAAGTGTCTATGATCTACATACGAAGCCAATGTTGGGCCACATCAATGTAGGTTATGGTTACGATGTCACTATTAAAGAATTAGCGCAGAGCATTTCTGAAGTGGTGGGCTATCATGGATCGATTGGCTTTGATACTACAAAACCAGATGGCACTCACAGAAAGTTAATGGATAGCAGTCGTTTAAATAGCTTGGGTTGGCAAACTAAAATTAAATTGAAGGATGGGCTTGCCATGGCCTATCAAGATTATTTAGTGAACAATGAAGTGTTGAGGAAGTAGGGATAATGAGCAAACAAAAGATTGCATTAATAACAGGCATAACTGGGCAGGATGGCTCTTACTTGGCTGAGTTCTTGCTAGAAAAAGGCTACATGGTACACGGTATTAAGCGTCGCGCTAGCTCCCTTAATACGCAGCGCATAGATCATATATATCAAGATCCGCATATTGAGAATGCGCATTTTAAATTGCACTACGGCGACCTAAGTGATACTAGTAACTTGATTCGTATTGTTCAAGAAACACAACCTGATGAGATTTATAACTTAGGCGCACAAAGTCATGTGGCAGTCAGCTTTGAGAGCCCTGAATACACGGCGGATGTCGACGCATTAGGTACCTTAAGGCTACTTGAAGCTATACGCATCTTAGGGCTCGAGAAAAAAACGCGTTTTTATCAGGCGTCTACTTCTGAGCTCTATGGTCTAGTACAAGAAATTCCACAAAAGGAAACCACGCCGTTCTATCCGCGCAGCCCTTATGCGGCAGCTAAGATGTATGCCTATTGGATTACTGTAAATTATCGCGAGGCGTATGGTATTTATGCATGTAATGGGGTTTTATTTAATCATGAGAGTCCACGTCGCGGAGAAACTTTTGTGACACGCAAAATTACTCGTGGTTTAGCTAATATCGCGCAGGGCTTAGATGTCTGTCTTTACATGGGTAATTTAGATGCGTTGCGCGATTGGGGGCATGCAAAAGACTATGTTCGGATGCAATGGATGATGTTACAACAAGAATTACCTGATGATTTTGTAATTGCGACAGGTGTGCAGTACAGCGTACGTCAGTTTATTGAGTGGTCAGCGGCAGAACTTGGCATTAGATTGAGATTTGAAGGCAAAGGCGTCAATGAGATTGCAGTTGTAGCTTCGATTGACGGAAATGAAGCGCCTGCGATTAAGGTTGGTGATACTGTTGTGCGAATAGATCCACATTATTTCCGACCTACTGAAGTTGAGACCTTGCTAGGTGACCCAACCAAAGCGAAAGAAAAATTAGGATGGGTGCCGGTGATTACTGTTCAAGAAATGTGCAAGGAAATGGTGGAAAGCGATTTGGCACAGGCGAAAAAATTTGCTCTATTAAAACAGCATGGGTACCAGGTATCAATAAATGTTGAATAAAGAGTGACTTTTACTAATTTTATTTTGAAAGTTTAATATGGATAAAACAGTTATAAATAAAATGAAGCGACAAATAGTTCTTGCCGCACATTCTGCTGGTGAAGGACATATTCCGAGCGCATTTTCTATTTTGGATTTGATTTGGATACTATATGACCGTGTAATGAATTTTGATGTATCTCGACCTAATGATATAGCAATGGACCGTTTTATTCTTAGTAAAGGGCACGCTTCTTTAGCTCTTTATTCAGTATTGGCAGTAAAAGGATTTTTCCAATTAGAGGATTTGACTACTTTCTGTAAATATGACAGTAAGTTTGGAGGTCATGCTGATTGCAATAAGCTTGCTGGAATTGAAGCTTCAACTGGATCGCTTGGTCATGGATTGCCGATATCGGTTGGCATTGCACTTGGTTCAAAAATTCTTAAACACGATAATAGAATTTTTTGTTTAATTGGTGACGGTGAGTGCAATGAAGGGACGGTATGGGAATCCGCTCTGTTGGCGTCACATCATGAACTTTCTAATCTATGCTGCATCGTTGATTTTAATCATTCAACAGATCGTGCACTTAAGCTTGGTGACTTGGCAGGGAAGTTCTTGTCGTTCGGTTGGGAAGTCATAACAATACAAGGTCACAATCACGAAGAAATTTATGATGCCCTGACTCATGTCCCTACTCATAAGCCTGTCGCGATAATTGCAGAAACAATTAAAGGGTATGGTATTAAGCGCATGGAAAACGAGCCAGCGTGGCATCATCGTGCCCCCAATGCAGATGAACTCAATAATATTCTCGAGGAACTGAAATGAGCATGAGAAAACAATTTGTCAAGACCGTTGAAACGCAATTGGCCCATGATGATAAAGTTATTCTTCTGCTTGGAGATATTGGCGTATTTGGATTTCAGAAAGCATCTAAAGAGTTTGTTGGTCGAATCCATAATATTGGGATTTTGGAGCCAACCACAATTGGTTTAGCAGCTGGACTGGCTAAAACTGGATTTATACCAATTGTACACACGATTGCGCCGTTTTTGGTAGAACGAAGTTTTGAGCAGATAAAAATTGATTTTGGATATCAACGTCTCGGCGGTAATTTTGTAAGTGTTGGTGCCTCTTATGATTATGCATCATTGGGTTGCACTCATCATTGTCCAGGCGATGTGGGGGTTTTGCAGAACATTCCTGGGATGGAAATTGTTGTGCCTGGAACAGCGACTGAATTCGATAGCCTTTTTCAAGAAGCCTATGCCAATGGGAATCCTACATATTATCGATTGAGTGAGCGTGAAAATCTTAGCTCACAACCTGTCAGATTTGGTCGAGCTAATGTGCTTAAAAAAGGCTCTCTTGCCACCATAGTGGCTGTTGGACCCACCCTTGACTATATCTTGCCGGCTGTCGAAGATCTAGATGTGGGTGTCATCTACTACACAACAATTGCGCCTTTTGATTATGTGACACTCAACGAAAATTTGGCTGCCTCTGGCAAAGTTCTGTTAGTTGAACCTTTTTATTCCGGAACACTTACTCGAGAAGTTGCACAAGCAGCGAATCCAAAACCTGTAGTAATTGATAGCGTGGGTGTTCCACGTGAATTTTTGACCCATTATGGGCAAGCAACAGAACATGACAAAGCTCTTGGTTTTACTTCGGAGAATATTCGTGTCAAATTAGAGGCACTTATCTATGGCTAATCTACTAGTTTCAATAATTGAAAATGATGCAAAAAAGCTGGTGGATGCAGCTAAACTCCATGACCTTGCTGGTAAATCTATTTTGCTAACCGGGGCCTCTGGCCTTCTTGGTATATATTTTTTAGCCAGTTTACGTGAATTATCCCATAGAGGCCTTGCCCCGCTATCTGTGACTGCAGTAGTGCATTCTGAGCTTGTGTATCCATTCAAGGAATTCCTGGATTTTGATGGTGCCAGTATAGTTCAGGGCGATTTAACTAATTTGGATTTTGTGAATGGACTAGGCAGTTTCGATTATATTATCCATGCGGCAGGTTATGGCCAACCGGGCCGGTTCATGGAAGATCAAGTAAAAACACTCCAACTTAATACTTCAACAACACTTGCTTTATTTAATTGTCTAGCAAAAGATGGCCACTTTCTCTTCCTTAGCAGTAGCGAAGTATATAGTGGGTTGCCTAACCCTCCTTATAAAGAAACTCAAATTGGCACAACTAATACAACACATTCAAGATCCTGTTATATTGAAGCTAAGAGATGCGGCGAAGCTATTTGCAACGCATATCGTGCTAGAGGAGTCAATGCAAACTCCGCTCGTTTAGCATTAGCCTACGGCCCTGGAACTAAACCTGCTGATCGTCGCGTGATTAACTCATTCATTGAAAGAGGCGCCACTCAAGGAAAGATAACTCTTCAGGACATGGGTGCAGCCAGACGCACCTATTGTTATGTTTCGGATGCCGTTGAAATACTTTGGCACATTTTGCTGCGTGGAACTGAGCCTATTTACAATGTTGGGGGAATGTCAAGAACGACCATTGCAGAACTTGCTAGTAAAGTTGGGCACTATATGAATGTACCGGTTGAATTTCCAAAAGACTCGAAAGAGCTCGGCGGAGCCCCAGAAGACGTTTATTTAGATATGAGCTTAGTGCGACAAGAATTTAACAAGACACAGTTCATTTCATTTGATGAAGGCATTGCTCAAACTATTGAATGGCAGAAAGCACTCTATTCTACGGAATCAAAAACGAAGGACAAAAATTGATGACAAAAACAATTGTTACAGGGGCAGATGGGTTGGTTGGTTATGCAATTCGACAAATTAACCTGTCAAATACAACTTATCTGGCAAGGCGGGATGTTGATCTTACAGATTTCACAACTACTAAAGATAGATTCTTAGAATTAAAGCCAGAAAATGTAATCCATTTGGCAGCGCAAGTAGGAGGAATCGGTGGTAATTTGATTCACTCAGGGGAGTATTTTCGTAACAACATCCTGATTAATACAAATGTACTCGAAAGTGCTAGGGTTGCGGGAACCAAGAAACTTATTTCATTTATGTCCACATGCGTATTCCCGGACAAATGCACTTATCCGTTGAATGAAAAAGATCTGCATAATGGCCCGCCTCATCCTTCAAACTTTGGATATGCTTATGCTAAGCGCATGCTTGAGGTGCAAAGTAGTGCGTATCGCAAAGAGTGGAATTGTAATTATATCGTAGCAATTCCAACCAATATATATGGACCGAATGACAACTTTAGCTTAACTGAAGGACATGTGGTGCCTGCTTTGATTCATAGAACATATCTAGCAAAGAAAAATAATACTAATCTCAGTGTTTGGGGAAGTGGGAAACCACTACGTGAATTTGTTTATTCGGATGATATTGCAAGGTTGACGTTATGGGCTATTGAAAACTATTCTGATGATACACCTATCATCTTTACCTCCGGAATTGAAGTGTCCATTCGCGAACTAACAGAAGTTGTAGCAAAGAAAATGAAGTTTAAAGGCAACTTGATTTTTGATTCAAGCAAGCCCGATGGACAATTTCGTAAACCATCGGATACAACAAAATTGAAAAGTTGCCTTCCTGATTTTAACTGGACGCCACTTGAAGAAGGCATTGAACGAACCGTTGATTGGTTTCAAAGTAATTACCCAAATGTGAGGATGTAACTTGATTATGGACAATAATTTAAATAGTAATGCAGTGAAGTCTCTTTCAGTTGAGGATTTTGAAATTGCTTTTGGTGAAAAACTAAGTCCCTATGTGATAGAGCGGATTAACCAATACTCATTTCAGTATGAAGAATTCTCATTGGAGGAAAATGAAAGTCTTTTGATTAAAATTGTCGAGACGTTACTTGACCCAAATCTTCTGCAATCAGGAGAGCATCGACTTGATCAATGGGAATCAGGGTGGGGCGAGAATTTAGAGTTGTTTTTAAAAAATCCATCTAATATTGATTTGATTATTCCTAAATATTTTAATAAATATGGTGCTGTACGTTGGTGTGGACGCTTTATAAGGCCTATTTCAGAAAAATTTGAGTGTCATTCACTTGCAATCATTCAAGACTGGTTGTTTGATAAATATTTACGTGATGCCTCCGCTATTTATGAATTCGGCTGTGGTACAGGACACAATCTACTACGTGCTCGTAAGGTAAATTCTAATGCCAGTCTTTATGGTTTGGATTGGGCAACAGCTTCTCAGAATATTATTAATCGTTTAGGTGAACATAAAGTTGACCCTGATATTCAGGGTAGGCGTTTTGACTACTTTAATCCTGATGAATCGTTTCAACTATCGCCCAATTCAGTCATATATACGGTGGCATCGCTTGAGCAAGTAGGTACCCGCTGGGATAAGTTTATAGAATATATTCTACGAAATCGGCCAAAACTTTGTATTCATATTGAGCCTGTTGCTGAGCTACTTGATTCATCTAAATTAATTGATTACTTGTCGATTGAATATTTTAAAAAACGTAACTATCTAAATGGCTTTCTTGACGGTTTACGTCAGCTTGAAAAAGAAGGGCAAGTGCAAATTCACTTTGCTCAACGCACTCATATTGGAAGCCTTTTTATTGAAGGATATTCAGTTGTGGTATGGTCGCCAACTTAACTAAATCATAACTTTGCTAAAACAAGGATTTGTTAGCGTAGAATAAAACTAGGGGTTAACTGTGAGAGATTTTGTTTTTGATTTAGATCGGAAGTCACCGAAAAGTCCTGCCATATCAGTAATTTGTATTAATAAGAATCATTCTGAGCTTATTGAGAGCAATATATTATCAGTACTGTCACAAAATTATGAAGATTTTGAATTTATCATTGCGGATGGTGGATCAGAAGACTCATCATTAGAAGTTATTAATAGATATAAGTTTATCAGATTGGTGTCTGGGAAAGATTCATCTCGAATAGAAGGTTTAAATCGTGCTTTACAAGCTGCACATGGCCGTTATGTAATGGTGACAACTTCTACGGATGGATATTTATCCCGAGAATGGTTTAAGAATGCAGCATCATTATTAGATAATGACTCACGTATTTCATTAGTATTTGGTGCCAGTGCAAATATGAATGAAGATGGAGTTTTGGGCACCATTACTTTCCCAACTCTTTTTCCATTTTACAAAGTGCCCATGAAAGAGAAATGGTCTGATATGTGGCTAATGAGAGGCCTAGCAAAATCCTATCTTCCGGAGTTAAATTATTGCGTACGAATGGATATTTTTAAGAAGTTAATGGGGCCAAGCATCGAATTTCCCGAGCTAAATGAGATCGATCCTATTTTGAGATTTCATTTCGAATTTAATAGACTAGGCTACCTTCCAAATTATATGCCAATATTAGCCAATTTTGGCCGTACTCATAACAACCAAGAGCAACATAGTGAAAGAAATCAGAGTTATATTCGTATATATGATAAAGCTTGGAAAAAGTATCGTAAAGGCGTGATATTTGGAAGTTATTTACACGGCATTCGAGATGCCAAAGGGAAAGTAATTGCTCAAAGCTTTATACATGCATTATTAATGCGAATATGTTTGGTATTAGATATGTTCTTTATTCAACTGTTTATAACGAACACTGTACATTATGCTAAATGTCTCCTAAAGAAATGCATTGGTTTTAGGTGAGTTCTAGCATTGCCAGCCTAAATTTTTTTCATTATCTGAGTCTTGTATGTTAAATCACTTTATTTTAAAGACTTTACTTGATTCGATTTGGCTTAGTAAATTTTAATTGTGATTTAAATAGAATTAAACAAAATGAGCAATCTGAATAGATTTTACCCGCAGATAATAGGCATTAAATGAATAGTGTGAGACGTAACGTAATTGCCAATTATGTTGGAAGTGGGTGGAATGCACTGATGGGTGTTGTTTTTACGCCATTATATATTTACTACCTTGGCATCGAGGCATTTGGTGTTATTGGTGTATTCACTTTACTGCAATCTTGGTTGTTTTTTTTAGACATGGGTATAACCCCTACAATGAGTCGAGAGATGGCTCGCTTTGATGCTGGGGCATATACATCTCAAAATATCTGTGATTTGGTTCGCTCACTCGAAGTAATATATTTGCTAATTGCTTTAACTATTGCAACTGTTATGACTATAGGTAGTGCATGGCTAACAGCTAATTGGCTACAAATTAGCCTTCTTCCAGAAGCTGATGTTGAAAAGGCGTTATCCCTAACCGGATTCTTTATAGCATTACGATTTTTTGGTGGCCTTTATCGAGGTGCTATTGTAGGCCTTCAGCAGCAGGTATGGTTGAATGGTTGCAGTTCTGTATTTGCCACAATGCGTGGTTTAGGCGTAGTAGTGATATTGGCATGGGTGTCTCCTACAATACTTGCATTTCTAGTATTTCAAGGTGTGATGGCAGCCTTAGAAGCAGTGGTTCTGGCATTTAAGATGCATCGTCTATTACCTATACCACAAGAATCTGCAGGCTTTCGATGGGGTTCATTACAGAAAATTTGGCGATTTGCCGCAGGTATGACTGCAAATACGTTGCAAATACTTTTTCTTACTCAAGTTGATAAACTATTATTATCAAAACTTCTTCCGCTATCTGAGTTTGGATACTACACCCTAGCAACAACCCTGGCGGGTGGATTGTTTGTAGTGATGGGAGCAATAACTAATGTTGCTTACCCGCGTTTTACAAAGCTAGTTACAAGTGGGAATGCTATTACTTTGATTGAAAATTATCATAAATTTGCTCAAATTTTTAGCGTGATAATTATCCCTACAGCATTAGTTCTATCGATATTTTCAGAGCATATATTACTACTTTGGACACATAATACATTGATAACTGCCAAAGTGGCTCCACTACTTTCATTATTGGTAATTGGTAATATGCTTAATGGTTTAACGCAAATACCATATTTTCTACAATTGGCTTATGGATGGACTAGACTTAATATAATAGTTAATTTTTTGTCAATGTTAGTGCTTATACCAGCAGTATATTTTTTTGTTCCTTTGTACGGGGCAATTATCGCTCCTATTATTTGGATTGTTCTTAATATTGGTTTTATTAGCTTATCAATACCAATAATGCACCGTAGGTTACTCCCTGCTGAAATGTGGCGTTGGTACTGGCAGGATGTAATATTGCCTGTTATTGGAGCGTTAGTGCCTATTAGTATTATGTATTTCTTGTTTCCCTTGCCTATACTTGATAAACCATTAATTAGTTTAATTGGTGTAAGCCTGGCTGCAATTACTGGACTTGTATCAGTTGCTATGACTACGCGAATTGGCAGAAGTTTTATCTATAGTTATACAAAAAGCTAGTGTAAAAGCCATAAAAATTGTCTGAGGACATTCATTGAATTCCTGGACATTACCTCTTGTCGCCACGTAATTAATAGCTAAAGATAAGCGAAGAAGTCGAATGTAACAAAATACTTGTTATGGTTGGTATGTATAATTTGATTTAAATTACGTATATAGCAGTATCCCTAGCATATGATGGTTTTGAAAATAAGAGGAAGAAAATTTGAAAAGAATAATAAAAGTTATACACAGAACAATATCAATGAATGGCTTAAATGTGATGACTATCATATTTTCAATTCGTGGTTTTATACCATTCATAGGTGATTTAGTTAAATATTGGCGTAATACAACTCGTGACGGATTGCCTATTGAGTTTTCAAATTTATTTGTTGTTCTAGCCGATCGATATAAATCTGCAGGGCAAGCAAGAGGACATTATTTTTTTCAGGACTTGTGGGCTGCAAAAAAAATATACTCTAGGAGGCCAGCTAGGCATGTCGATATTGGATCATC
>CANNLO010000120.1 GCA_947505055.1 Methylococcaceae bacterium
AACATATTGACCGGTTACGTGACAAGCTTTCAAGGCAATCTCGATGTATTCACTGTGGAAGTAGATCCCACTTTGGGCAATGTGACACTCTCTGAATTTCGTGCAATTCATCAAGATAGTGCAACCAATACTCCGCACGATGCACCTACCCTGAATAACCTACTGGGTACATCGACAGCGATCATGTTGACCGCGACGGTAACCGATGGAGATGGCGACAAAGCCAGCTCCAGCATCAACTTGGGAGCGCAATTAAGCATCCAGGACGATGGCCCCAACATCATCGCTCAAGCCAATGAACTGCCAGTACTCTCTGTTAGCGAAAGCAATTTGACGATAAGCACTAACGCCGGCATATACGGCTCAACCGCTGGGATTGGGCCGACTTCGGTAAGTAAAGACTTCAGCAGCGCCTTCACTTTGACTTCAGGTGCTGATAGTGCAACCACTAATTACGCACTTAGTATTACCGGCCAACAGCCGGGCAACGCGCCACTGGATACAGGCTTAATTGATATCACCACAGGTAATAATGTGATGATATCCATGACCGAAAACGTAGCGACAGGTTACGTGGCAACCGTTGATGGAAATCTTGATGTGTTCACTGTGGGTGTAGATTCAACTTCGGGCAATGTAACGCTCACCGAATTCCGTGCAATTAATCAGAATAGTCTCCCTCCGCAAGATACGGTCAATTTAAGCAACTTGGTAACATTAACCGCGACTGTTACCGATGGTGATAGCGACCAAAATTCAGATCACATCGACTTGGGTTCGCAATTAAGCTTTGTGTACGACAATCCGCAAGTTATGGCGGCTATGATAACTAGTGTTACTCTTCATAATGTACAAATCGGTACTAGCGGAGACGACACACTCAATGCCGGAAATAACGATGCCACTTTAATTGGCGGTGCTGGCAATGACATCCTGAATGGCGGTGTCGGAGTAGATGTATTTAAGTGGGAACTTGCTGATAAGGGTACGATAGATGCGCCCGCAGCAGATACTATCAATAATTTTAATATTGCTCCAATAACGAATCAGGGTGATGTACTCAATTTACAGGATCTTTTGCTCGGTGAACATGACGGATCGCAGGGAGTGGCTAGTAATCTGACAAGCTACCTGCACTTTGATCAACATCCCAACACTGCTGGTGGCAATAACGATACCGTAATTTCTATCAGCAGCACCGGCCAATTCACGCCAGGGAATTTTGATACAACCAAAGTCGACCAAACTATTACACTCACACATGTTGATCTTATTGGTTCAGTGACTGATCAAGCCACGATGATTCAGAATTTACTGACTGAACAAAAACTAATTACCGATCATTAAGCCTCTGAAGGATTGATCTTGAAAAATGCCCGAACTCCAATGAGAGATGCTGCCGCATGGCTTATGTGATAAAAGATGCCGATGGCAACATCAAGGCAGCGAGCCCAAATCAGATAAATTCCGCTGACTGGGTGTTTATTGCCGGTGATTCCAGCGAGTATCTTGACTTTTTGGAAGCATCATTGGACGAACAAAATCCATTTAGACAAAGTGATATTGAGCTTGCTCGAGTACTGGAGGATTTGATTTCGTTACTGATTGAGCGCGATATCATTCACTTTACTGATTTTCCAGTGCAGGCACAAAAGCGACTTATAAAAAGACAAAACCTGCGCTTAAGTGACAAAAAATTAAATCTCATCGATAACGAAACCAATCTTTTCTAAAATTATTTTCATGTATTAATCGTCCCATTAGTTTTTGCACTTTTTTCATGTTTTATACCATGAAATTCGATCTTATTTCATGCAAAGACTTATGCAACGATTAATAGTAAATTTAGCTTAATCCATTGTAATGGCAGATCCGGTCATTCCATCTATTCCCAAAGTTGGCAGGATGTCAGCCTCCCTATCGCTATAAACCCCTTCGGCTATAGTTATCAGTCCGATTGAATGAGCAATCAGACAGAGGCCTTTCAAAAAAGCCTGATTGCCGGTATTACTGTCAATGCCGCGAATCAGAGACGCATCAATCTTAATATAATCCAGATTAAGATTATGCAACTCACCCAAACGCGCTACCTGCGCACCTACATGCTTAATTCCAACTTTACAACCTAGCTCTTTAAGCGTCGTACAAAATTGTCTGAAATCATCCAACTGATTAAATGCCCCGTCTTCTGTAACTTCAAAACATAGCTGCAGGGCAACATCAGGCCGATGATTCAGCAAAGTAGTTAATTTTTGCAAATAAGTTGGATTGCACATAGTGCCAGAGGAAACATTAAGTCCGATGGCCTGACTACCGCCAGCAAGTGCTTCAATTGCAAACTCAAGGACCATGTCATCAATACGCGTTATTAAATCAAGTTTAATTGCAGAGGCGATAAACTCTGCAGCTGAAATCCAGGCCCCGTCTTTCTCAAGTTGCAATCTTACTGGACTCTCATTATGAATAAGCTGACCATCTATCGAAATAACTGGAAATTTGGCCAGTTTCAGACGTTTCGAATCTAGCGCGGTTGTCAGCATTGCCCTCCATTGAGCCTCATCATTATTTTGGTAGGTGGTAATATAGTTATGGTTAACTAAATCAATGATGTCAATTTCTTCGGGACTGGTTTTTTCCTTGATATTGGTAATGAGTGTTTTAAGACCTTCAAGCTGATCTGATTTACTAACCTTGCTTGAGGTTGTTGAAATCATCACCTGTGGAATAACTTTTGATAAATTTTCGACGGCTTTTAGCTCTAAACTCTTGATCTGGGCTTCCAAAAGATTATGGTCTGTAGGCAACTTTGAAAAAACAGCCAAACTGGCGCCGCTAAAGCGACCTGCGATAAGCGAAGACCTTTGATGACAAAATGCACCCAGCTCCTGCCCCATCTTTTTTAATAATAAATCGGTCTCTATGCTACCTAGTGTTGCGTTGATTTCAGTCAAATTAGAAATATTAGCAATAACTAATACGCCTTCATTAAAACTTTCTTCATTTGAAATATGTGCGGCTATCCGACTAATGAAATATTTACGGTTCATTAATCCGGTAATTGGGTCATGGTTAGCTTCCAACCTAAGCTCCTCTAACAGCAGCGATTGGTCTATAAACATCGCCTTAATCCGATTGGACAGCAGGTTCATAGCCCGGGCAAGTGATTTGAATTCCTTGGTTTTAGGTTCTTCGATGCTCATAAAATTCTTGTCACCTATGGCTTCAGCCATGTCGACCATTTCATTTAAAGGACGAAGTATCCGCTTTAAAGTAAGTGAACCTATCAAACCAGTGATAGCGGCGATAATTGTGTTCCAGAACAAAGCCTTTAAAATGCCTTTCCATAAATCCAGATAGGCAAACTCGGTAGTACTTGCAAGCGACAAAGTGCCATATTGTGACCAGCCATTCTGTATCTGCGCAATACCGGCAGGAGCACTAATATGAATAAGCCAGGCAAACCAAGATGGAACACTGGATGCTTCAGTGGTATTTTTTCGTTCAATCATTAGGTTACCGTTAGGATCAACGAGCCGAATGTACTGGTAATGTCCGTTATCGAATTGAGCGGAAAGCATCAAACTAATGATTACTGGATCTTTTTCCATTTGCGATATTGATAAGGCTAAAGAAACCGCGTTATCAATATTTTTCATCCGAAGTTGTGTCTCCAGATTTTCCTTACTCGAAATGGTACTCACAATAATACTGACACCAAAAGCCAATGTTATAGCGATAATGATTGTTATCCATAGTTTTCTAATCAAAGACATGTGATTCCTTATTTATATTTTGTCTATACCGTCAGCATAAATCCGCGCCAGTACGTTACGCCAGCGTGAAAGATTATTTAAAGATTCCCCCATGGGAGTATTACTAGCGCCGACCCAAAGACCTTCGCTATTGAAACTAAAAACCGGAATAAGATCTGTTCGTCGCGATGCTGGACGGATACTTGGAATAAGATTATCAAGAATGAGCGGCTCCGCCTCAGGCGTTGCGTAATAGATCAAAACCATATGCGCAGCGAAAACTCTACTGTGTGGCCCACCTATTTGGGCTCGAACATAAGTCAGTTTTAGACGTTCATTGGGAATATCTAGCTCTCTGAGGAATACATACTTGGCAATGCTAAAGTCTTCACAGTCGCCACGTTCCTTACCTAAAGATTCTAGAGGCGTTGCCCAATAGTCAGATTCTCCCCAAATATTAATATCCTCATCAAAATATTTAATTTCCGTATTAAAAAAATCATTGATGCGGGTGATTTTTTCTAACTCTGAAGCCGTCTTGAGTTGATTGATGGTTATTTGCAAGCTCAAAATGGTATTTTGAGTAACAATACCGTAACGCTGACCTGCAAGGTCTGCTAATTTGCTGAAGTTAGTTGCATTGGATAAGTGAATTAAAAAAAAACCAATAAAACCACTTAAAATAAACTTGATTACGCTAAATCTCATTAAAATAGAAGAACTTTAACTTTATGGGCTTTGAACTCAAGAAAAGAACAGTTAGACATGTTTCTTTCGGTGAGCTTTATATATACATTCATAAAAAATATATACGATTAACTATGTGACTGTAACTTTAGCATAAATCCTGAAAGCCGATGGATTTTGTCCTTATCAACAAACCGAAATCAGCCGGTTTTTCCAGATTCCAACCCAACACGGCCACTAAATATTAGATATTAGTTTTAAAAAAATTCTTTATTTACAATACCATAAATATTTTCTTGCATACACTAACGGTTTCTTGCATTATTAATAATAAAAAAATCAATTAAAAATGATAAAGTACGTTTCGCGTCGGTGTTAAAACCTGTTAGCTTGGAGATACTGATAATTGCACATAAAATTAATATATTAAGTAAAAAATGGAGTTTGCAAATTTTAAAATCCCATTTAACTCCTAACCTTCAAATTGAATAAAGATTATGAAAATAAATTATCACGCTATTTCGCTAATAACCGCTCTATTATTTTCACACCTTGTCAACGCAGAATCAAGCCAACCAACTCTGGACCTGACCGTAACTTGTGGCCTGCCTATGGGGCATTGTAAAGGTGAGCCGATAAAAGCACCAGAAAGCACTAAAACCTCCTCTTCAATAACATTAAGAGATCTCGTTGAAAAGACAATCACAGCTAACCCCGAAGTCCAGGCGAGCTATCACACTTATCTGGCCGCAGAACAAGAACATAATGCCGCAATCGGTGGTTATTTACCGCGTATTGATCTGATTTCAACAGGTAGAGCGCAACAACGTCTTACTCAAAACATTAACAACACTCAAACACCTGATTTCCAGACTCAATTCGTACTACATCAAATGTTGTTTGATGGTTTTGCAACTCGTAATACTGTGAATCGTCTAGGCCATGCCGCGCGGGTTCGCTATTATCAAATACAAAGTAGCATGCAAAATGTTGCAATGGACACTGTCAAATCTTACATCGATACGATGAAATATCGTCAATTTGTTGAGTACGCATCAGACAACTATGCCGTACACAAGCAATTGTTTAATCTTGTTGAAGAACGTGCAGTTTCAGGTGTGGGGCGTCGCGTTGACCTTGAACAGGCCAATGCACGTTTAAACCTTGCCGAGGCAAACTTACTCACACAAACCACTAATCTGCAAAACGTCGAAGCACGCTACCAACGTTTAACTGGCGAATTACCGCCTTCCGAATTGCCGGAAGTTGATTTTTTTAAGACCAATGTAGAATCTACTTCAGCTATGGCTTTAGAGACTACCTATCAAAAAAACCCTGACATTCTTGCTGCCATAGAAAATATTATTGCAACCGAAAATGAATTGAATGCCAGCCGGGCAAAATATTCGCCACGATTGGATTTGCTGGGCACAAAAAACGTTCAAACCAGCAATGATGGTCGGAATAACATCTCTGCCGGAGATTCAATACAAGTGACCATGAGCTACAACTTATTTAATGGTTTTTCGGATAAGGCAGGGGTTGGACAGACAATTGAGAAACTATATAACTCAAAAGACCTACGTGATAAAGCCTGTAGAGATACGCGTCAGAACTTGGTAATAGCTTACAACGATGTAATGAACCTAAAAGCGCAATTACCTCTTAGAGACCAGCATCAATTATCCATTGAAAAGGCACGTGAGGCCTATCGTAAACAATTTAATATTGGTCAACGCACCTTACTTGATTTACTCGATACCGAGAATGAGTATTTTAATTCAAGAATGAATTACACCACGACTGAGCGTGACTTAGCCACCGCATACGCCCGTACATATGCAGGCCAAGGTGAATTATTAAGCAAATTAGGCGTTATACGGGCTGATTTGCCCGAGATTGCCCAAGAAGATCCGCTTGACGAGTATAAAGTCTGCCAAACTGTTGCGCCCGAGATGAAAAAAATAAACTTGGAAGAAGTCGTCTTAAAGGCTAATCCTTTAAACCCTAACATTACTAACAAAATCTCAGATATACAAAATTAATTAATTAATACCATTTAGGTCGTGATCGCACGACCTAAACCGAGTATCAAGCGTCCTTGGATATCCGGAAAAATGTAAGCAACATCATTCCCGTAATAATTCTACAAACAAATAGAACTGAATAATGGCACTTCTATTTTACAAATAACGCCATCGACTCCACATGCCCAGTCTGCGGAAACATATCCATGACCCCGGCTCGCAGAAGCTTATAGCCCAATTCATTAACCAGTATTCCTGCGTCTCTAGCCAGCGTTGACGGATTACAGGACACATAAACAATTTGTTCAGGCTGCCATTTTTTGAAATGATGCAAAACATCAGAAGCTCCTGCCCTCGAAGGATCAAGCATTATTTTATTGTATTTTTGATTGGCCCAGGGCTGATCAGAAATATCCTTACTTAAATCAGCCGCATAAAACTCAACGTTTTCTATACCATTATGACGGGCATTTTCTTTGGCATGATTGACTAAGGGTTGATCACCTTCAACGCCTACCACACGACCGGCAAATTTTGCCATAGGCAAAGTAAAATTACCCAGACCACAAAATAAATCCAGTACCGTGTCATTTTCATTTAACGCCAAAGTCTCAAGAACCCGATTAATCATCTGCTTATTAATTTCGTAATTAACCTGGGTAAACATGGCCGGTTTAAATTTAAAATCCAGCCCCTGATCCGGTAGGGCATAAGTCAGAATAACTTCCGGTTCGCCATCAAGCGGCACAATGGTATCGGGACCTTTGGATTGCAAGCAAATTGATAACTCATGTTCATGAGAAAAAACACGCATCCGTTCTTTATCGGCATCAGTTGGTGGCTCCAATACTCTAAACGACAACACGCATTGATGATCGCCAATTGCCACTTCGATCTGCGGAATTTTGTCTCTGATGGTTAATCCGCCAATCATCTCTGACAAAGCCATTAACTTTGTTCCGACAATAGGATTCATGACGATGCAGCTATCGATTTCAGCCAAGTAAGGATGACGCCTTTCTCTAAAGCCTACCAGTACCCGATTTTTTTTTTCGACATACTTAACACCCATGCGCGCTTTACTTCGATAACCCCAATGAGGACCTTCCAGCGGCTGCCAAAGTTCAGGGATTTCAACCTTGCCGATGCGTTTAAACTGATCAATCAATAATTCCTGCTTGATTCTGATTTGTGCTGAAGATTCAACATGCTGAAAACTGCAACCGCCGCAAACACCATAATGCGCGCATAAAGCATCAACCCGATCAGCGGATTGATTAAACAGTTTGATGACCTTACCTTCAGCATAATCTTTTCGGCTTTCGGTATAAATAAACTCAACTTCTTCACCCGGTAACGCCTCATCGATAAAAATCACCTTTCCATCGACATGCGCAACGCCTCGCCCATCATGGGCAAGAGACTCTATCGTAACTTTAACAGGTAATTCCGGTAACGGCTTTCTAACTCTTCTTCTATTTGCCATATTTCTTTTTATCCAACTTCCTGGGTTTTGTTAGCAGTAGCTTGACTGGGCTGAGTAACACTCAATTTGCAAAAAAAAACAGGTGATTTTAGTTTTAACTTGATTATGTTTATTGGCATTCACCAAAGACATTTTTATGTGGCAATAAATTCATTAAACTGAACTCTATATTCACAACCGATTTATTAATTACATACATACGTTCAATTGATCTGATAAAACTCAGAATAATTGTGACTAAAAATCTAACTCAAAATAAGTAACCAAGAGACTTTTGCCAGTATGCCCCAGACAGATTAACCTGTTCACATTGACAAAAAAAATCCCTGAAAAACTATTGATTTAACAGGGATTCTTATATATGGCGGAGAGTGAGTCCGCCCAACTATTGTCCCATCCGGTATTACCTAGTATACATTATAAAATAAAACAATAACTTAAAATACTACTTGTTCCATCCCGTCTCGTGTAATACCATACAAACGCACTAAAAATGGTGGGTTGAAAGGTGGGTTGAAAATGGGTTCACGCTTGGGATTATCCGCACTTAGTGCCAAACAAATAAAAAAAGCTGGTAAACATGCAGACAGTCTAAATAGCTTATATTTGCAAGTAACCAAGTCAGGAACTAAGTCTTGGTTGTTTCGCTATACGATAAACGATAAGCGAAGAGAAATGGGAATTGGTACTTATCCTTCAACCAGTCTTGCGGAAGCAAGAGAAAAAGCAGCGTTGCTGTATAAGCAAGTTAAAGATAATCCCTCTTATGATCCAATCGCGGAGCGAGAAAAATCAGCTAGGCAGCATAAAACAGGACTCCAGAAGAAGATAACCTTTGAATGGTGTACAGAGCAGTTCATTAATGCACATAAAGCAAGCTGGACAAGCCCTAAACACCTTCAACAATGGGTAAACACCCTCACCACTTACGCCTTTCCGTTTTTTGGTAGTCATTCTGTAAAAGAGATTGATACTAATTTGATCATGTCTGCGCTTAAGCCTATCTGGGAAACTAAAAACGAAACAGCGGATAGATTACGGGGACGAATTGAAAGAATACTTAGCTGGGCAGCCGTTCAAAAATATAGAGACATCGATAATCCGGCGCAATGGAAAGGCCACCTTGAAAATTTACTAGCTAAACCTTCTACATTTAAAACTGTTGAGCATCACAAGGCACTACCTTTTAAAGAGATCAATAAGTTTATTATGGAATTAAGAACATATAATTGCATGTCTGCTTATGCCTTAGAGGTCCTAATTCTCAATGCCGCTAGAACAGAGGAAATAATTGGAGGGGTGTGGGATGAAATAGTCTTTGACGATAATCTTGAGAGAGATATATGGCTGATACCCGCCAAAAGAATGAAAGGAAAAAAAAGGGAGCACTGCATTCCTCTGTCTGCAAGGGTCCACGAAATCATTGAAAATATGTATAAAATCAGAACATCTGACTATATTTTTCAAGGTGGTCGCATTGGTAAAGGCTTAAGCAATGCCGCTATGGATAAGTTGCTACAAGAGACTATGGGGTATGACGTGACCGTACACGGATTCAGATCGACTTTTAGAGATTGGGCAGCAGAAGAAACTAATTATGCAAACGAATTATGTGAGATGGCATTAGCTCATACAATAAAAAATATGACTGAAGCAGCTTATAGACGCGGAGACATGTTAAAGAAGCGTTTAAAATTGATGGAAGATTGGTTAACTTACTGTGAAACGCCAAAAACAATACCGTCAGCACAGATAAGGAAAATTAAAACCGCTTAAAACTGATTTGAAGCGGCTTTACGATCACGACTATTTTATGGAAAAATAGCGTATTTTTAAATTACTCTTGGTTGGTAATGATTCACTACATATTCATTACCCCTTGCTTTCAAAGCAAGGTAATATAAAACTTTATTTCTTACACATTAAAATGCGCATCTAAATCAGTTTTACGCCAACCTCGACAATTAGCTGTCAAACTAAGTAACTGTGGGAACATATCTTTTTTCATTAAACGGTACGCAGTACTTCTACTAATACCGTAAATCAATTGAAGTTCAGATGGTCTAACAAATATTTTCATGGTTATCCTATTAAAGTTAATAAAGTCAAAAAAGTCCTCTTTCCTGCAGAGCACAATGAAATAATAATGCACTTCCTTTTATAATTCAATAAATACTTAAAATTCAATAAGATACAAAAAAAAATTAATGTGATAAGATAATATACTCATCACATTTTTTTTGACATATATCATGACAAATTTATATTGTAAATCACTTAAATCAACTATAAATCAATAACTTAAATAAATTTAGAATTATTAAGGATTACCAATCTAAAATAATGCACATACTCATGCTTTTTAAGGCATTCTATTCGCCATAGCTGCCTTAATCTAAGTAACCGTTCATTCCTGCTAGATTAAACGGCAACTAGTCTAGGTTGCGGTAATTTTGGGGCATCACGTCCTTGTCGGCGCAACTTGATGACATCCCGAATATACAATAATGGCGTGCCATTTCTTAATCGACAGGTCATAAAACTCTGGCAAACGATACCAATGCGCGTGTCCTTGCTCAGAGTTGGTTCTCTTAAGTTATTTTCCGCATAATCACCCAATAGTGTAAAGCACGCTCCGCTTCATTGTTGGTCATCGGCCATGCTGGATATTCAAGCACGCGAAAAATAGCCTCCCAGTCATTCAGGAATTCAACAGCCAACTCAGGGGTTTTTTATGGTAAGAGGCGGCCATTGCCTCACGCACTTTTTTCAAGTTATTCAGTGTCTCTTGATGGTGGGCTAAAATAGAAACCGTTCCGATATCAGGATCTTCAGGGGCTTGGTAAACCGCGTCTATCAAGCTATTCAAAATATCCTGCACCTGCTTGCCATAGCTTTGAGACGCGTTTATATAACTTTCGGAAAGCCTTTGGCTTTGCGGAGCAGGAGCGCCCAGCACCGCAAGAGCGTTTAAGATACCGTAGCGGTAAAGGCTATAATCATCCACCATCAAAATCTCTCAACGCATCAAAAAGATTAACAAAGATTTCTTTAGTCCTGCGACAAATAAAAAACAGTGCCATCGATGAGGTGATAAAAACCCAAAGCCATAGCGGTTTTCCAGCTTCATTGTGGGACGTTTCATCGGCATTTATCATGGATTCGCTACTCAGCTCTTCAATTAACTGATCCTATATGGACTCTAAATCGCGAGCCGATTCCACTTTGCAGCTTTGCAACGTACCCATACTCAGGCCGAATACATCCCATAAGTATTGCTTTACCATGCGGCGGGTAACGCGCATATCCATAGATATGTACACAATCAGTGCCGTTAAGTCGGGGTCTACTTTTTCAGTTGACGATTGATATATATGGGGATTTATTACACCCACTATCAATTTCTACCACTATTTTTGACACGTCCTTCACTGCGGCCACCTGAATCTTTTCAGCCCCCTTAAATGATGCTGGCCAGATAATAACATTGAGTTTTTTAAACATATTTAACTTAAATATTTCATCAATAATTTCTGGTTTATTATCGATAATAGCTGATAATGTGTTGATATTTTGATTTTTACTAATCAAATTAATGATGTTACTTTCAAGATCTTTTGTTAGATACGAAGCATTAAGATAAATAGCGGTTTCAACATTATCACAGTTTACACGTGGCAACGGTGTTTCGTTATCAGCATACTTTAAAACAAATTTACTTACTGTTTTATTGACTTTTCTTGCTTTAATATGAGCGTCCTGAAGTGCGGTAATTAAATCTCTTGCCCCATATATACAAACAAAAAAACCTAGCGGTCTTGCTCTGCCATCAGGCAAATCAAGTGATTCAATTTTTGTGATTTTGTCGTCAATGTGACTTAATACATATGTTGTTAATGATGGATTCGACACGTGATTCTCTCTAAAAAGCCAAGCAGCTACAGAAATATGGCGTCACGTCAATAGCTAATAATAAATAATCCATAAAAACCAGTTAACCTACACATATTATAAATATAAAATATTATGATACTACATACTCCCATTTGATTAAAAAATGGTCTACCTTTAAATTGGTGAAACAGAAAATTTTAAGGGGGAGGTATGAT
>CANNLO010000121.1 GCA_947505055.1 Methylococcaceae bacterium
CTAATTAACATTGTCGTCATAAAAAGACGATAAATACTATATATTATTTTAATATTTTACATCATAACGCACCTATTTTTACTATTAAAAATACAGTGTTTTCTGCAGTTAAGGGTAATTGAATTACTTCCCCGTATAACGATTATCTAAACGTAACTTAAATGCAAGAATAAACATATCGCTCCACTCCCAAGTCAGGTTACCCTTTTCTATTAAGCTAGGTAATGCTTACACCTTAGGGTTAATGAGCCGGCGCTACCTAGATGCATCATAGTTCAGCTACAGTTAGAGATTGTGATTTTTTAAGAGAGTTGGTACTAAGAGAGTTAGGTTGGGAAGTAATTCATAATGGTCGACAGATTGGTGGATTGATTCTCAGACAGCTTTAGAACATGTCGATAAGCAATTACATATGCTATTGGATGAGTTTCGGTCGAAAGTTTAATGTTATCTTGTTTGCTGATGTTACTCTTTGTGTTGTAAATAGATTAATATTATGAAAATTTATTAATAATAAAGACGTATGTTGAAATAAACCTTTCTTTTTAATCTAATTTATTGAATTAGATTGATTATCTAGTTGCAGATAAGTTCAATAAACAGTTGGATTTGACGAATAAAACTAATATTTGTTCAGGGCATATAATGTCAGATTCGGTGGCTTCGCTAATCATCCACGAAGATCGTGCCCCATTACTTTATGTCATGTGATGTATTAATCGAACAATTATAAATTTTCCTAACTTTTGATCAGCCAATGACTAGTTATTTTTATTATTACTTATAATATTTGGCCTAATCCGTCTATTCGGATACTATGAAGCTGAGAGATACCCAAGCTATAACAATGTAAGGCGGCATAAACGTCGTCGAAACACATATGGAATCATTAAAGACTTATTTTAGATGGAGTGAGGTTCAATGGATTCCTTATAAAGAAATGTTTTTTAATTGCTTTATATAAAAATGTTTACTGAAACTCTTAAAAAATATTAGAAAGGTTGTGAATCTACTTTAATAAAATTAACTTGTATATATCTGAGCCGAATCTACCTTAAAAGTATTTTGGTTTCGATCTTTGGCTGAGCAAGGTTGCATAAATAAAGCATTAGAAATACTCGATCGTTTAGATAAAGAAGATACTAAATCATTAACTCAAGCCATTTCGAGTTGTTACTTAATAAGTTACGAATTGTTCAAAAATGTCAGTGCTTGTTTAATTTCTGAATTTATCCCCTGAAAAGAAAATTTACATTCACATTTTTCTTCTATCCTCAACGCTTAAATTCTACTTACATTAAAATATGATGTTTTTTATGCCTACATATGTATCGATTTTTTAAAATAATAGTACGTTAATTTAATTCGAAGGAACTTCAGAATGAGTACCGAAAACAGAGAGCTTATAGTTAGAAAACAAAATGAATTAGCAAATCCTGAAACAGGTACCGTAGAAATTTTATTTGTCTCTTCCAATAATGGCATGACCATTGAATTACCCTCAGTAATGGAATTCCCCACTAAAGGTATTTTTATTAGTAAACACTTTGAAACCATCAAAGATCAATTTAGAGATGGAGAATTATTTCGACTGCAGAAATGGAATGATATTGAAGATAGTAATTCAAGCTATTCAACCGATGACCGTCACCATCATCATTGGGCTTACGGTTCCTCAGCCAAAAGCATAGAACCGTTATCTTTACTGCCTATTTATGATGGAGAGTTACCTGATCTTTCTACAGGATATGTAGACATTAACAATTTACCCGCAAATAAGGCTTTTTTTATTAAAAATAAAGGTGAAATTTATGGGCCTTTTAATGCAGATGCCAAGCGAGAAGATGAAAAAATAAAGGCATACCCATATCCACAAACAGTTTTAAGTATACCCAATAATTTTGTGTTGAAAGTTCGTCAAAGTGTTCTGGATAACGAAAACATGATAACTCCCATTATGATGGGGCCGGATGAGCAGGATGAAATTCAATATATAGTATCGTTACGATTATTAACCTCTATTCAAACAGAAACAGAACAAATTGACTTCACTTCGGATGAACAGCTTATAGCCTATTTTTCTAAATTAAAGCTAGGAAAACAAACTATATTAAGTAAAAAGGAGACTGAAAAATTAAAACAAGGGGTTGCTGATGCTATTGCAAAAAAAGCGCTAAAAGAAGATGGTAGAGTAAGACGCTTACGTGAAATTCTTGATAAATATTTGGAGGTATCAGATGTTGGAGATGAATTAATCAATGATTATTTTGACAGTGAAAAAGGTAAAAGCTTTTTAAACGGTTATATTGAAAGCAAGCCTAACCTTGTGGCTAATGCTTCAAAAGAAATACAAGCTTCGATTGAAGAACATGAAGGAAGATTGCATCAACTTCAAAACGACATTCAAAATAAAATTAGAGTTCAGCGCGAAAGCGTAGAAGCAGAAAAAGCAAAGGCAACGCATGCAATTGAAGAGGCGAAAGCTACTGCAGAGAAAGAAATAAATGAAATTCGTAATAAATCACTGATAGAAGTACAACGAGAGCAACAAGAAGTTTTAGGTACCTTACAAACTGAAGTAATTAACTTGGAATCAAAGAAAGAAGAGTTGGAATCAGTTATCGTTAAGTTCTATGATGAACAAGATAGTATTAAACAGTATGAAGTTTTACAAGAAAATATACGTTATTTAACTGTTCGAGACAAAGAGCTAAGTAAAATTGTTGAGGGGTTAACACATTCAGTAAATAGTCCAGATTTTGGGGCTAAAGCCGCCGAAGTTAAAACTATACTGGGATTATTACAAGGACGTTCATTAGATGAAGGAAACGAACAGTATTTATTTAAATCTCCACCAATTACGTCTGTCATTCCAGGACAAGATCAAGCAGCTCAATATATTCAAACAATAGTTGAGTACTTTGAAAACGACAACTATTCAATTACTTTTGAAGAAATAACAAATCTATTAATAAATATTCAACAGTCTTTTCTTACAGTACTTTCTGGATTACCTGGTTCAGGGAAGACTTCTTCTGTTACGCGCCTAAGTGCTGCTCATGGTTTATACCCAGAAAATAAGACTAAATCTGATTGTTTTCTCAATATTCCGGTTGCGCGTGGCTGGGTTTCATCACGAGACTTTGTAGGATTTAACAATTCTTTAAAAGGGTTGTTTCAACCTGCAAAGACGGGACTTTATCAATTCTTACGACAAAGTGAACAACCCGAAGCTGACAAACTATTAAGAATGGTTTTATTGGACGAAGCAAATCTAAGTCCTATTGAGCATTACTGGTCTGAATTTTTAGCCATGTGCGATAAAGAAGGTCGTAATCGTCCACTGGATACAGGTATTCAAGGCGATAAACGTTTTTTGAAGGTAGAAAATAATATACGTTTTATTGCAACTATAAATAACGATAACACAACCGAACCGTTATCACCTCGATTATGTGATCGTGTCCCCGTCATTACTATGATGGATCTGGATCTGCGGCGTGAAAGTGTAAGCCAGCCTTTTGCATCATTATCGTTAGATGGAGGTATACCCTATTTACAATTAGAAGAATGGTTTGGAATATCTAATGACTCAAATTTAATAACTCCTCCTCTTATTGAAGAATTTTGTGGAAAAATGAAAGCCAGTGGCAAAGATTTAGGGGCTGAAATTTATGTTAGCCATCGTAAAATTAATGCGATGACAGAGTTTTATGGAAAGGCAATTAAATATATTGAACAATCTATCGCAATTGACTTTGCTATTTCTCAACACGCACTTCCTTTAATTAATGGTCATGGTAAGGACTTTCGTAAGCGGCTTGAAAACTTGGAAGAAATGGCAAAAAATAATAACCTTGAACGCACAGGAACTCTATTACAAAAGATTCTAAAATCAGGGGATATGTATATCGATAGTTACAGTTTTTTTTAGCTAAGGGTAATTAAATGGAATTGACCATAGAGATTTTAACTGGCAAAAGAAAAGGGATGGAGATAAGTATCCAGCGAATGACTACCATTCAAAGTGATACAGAGATGCCCTATCTTCTAGAAACTGAAGGTTTCGCTCTACATTTAAAATTAGAGTCATTTTATGATGAAGTAGCCTTAGTGTTGAATGATATTAATTATCAATTTTTCTATACAGAAGAAATTAATAATTTGTTTTGTTATATTTTAATGCCAAAAAGAAATAAAAATGGGTATGAAGCGCTTTTTTATAATTATTTTGGCACTGCGTATATAGATATAAAAATTTCATTAGAGAATAAAACTGAACTTATCCATTTTTCTCCAGTAGACGTATTAGCTCGTAAATTGACTGCAGATCAGGCTGCATATATGATCGAGTATATTCTTAAACAAAGTGAAGGTGATTTATACAGTTTATTTAGTGCCACCCGTTCAACTGCAAACTATATTGACGGTGGAGAGCATCCAAAAAAAGTAATTAATAAACTCAAAAATGTAATTAAAATTTTAGAAGAATTTTTACCTAGTATCGTAAATAGACCTTTAACGCGTGTTTCTAGTGAAACACGAATGCAAAATGGTTATCAAGCAAAAGATATAGATGAGCAAGGGTTAGGGTGGTTAAATGAGAATTTATCTGTTTTAGAAGAAACCGATGATTTCGAAAGATCACATGTCTATTATGATGGAACTTACTACCTAGCAAGAGAAGTGCAAATACCAGTTATTGTTGAGCACACAGATATATATGAAAATCGTGTTATTTATGGTTTCTTATTAAAACTAAAGCATTTTGCTTTAGATATTGAAAGACATTTATTGGCACCAGCCAGAAATACAATAAATTCAGGGGAAGAAGGTTACAGTAGTTTTTTTTCTGTAATAGGTAATTTAGCATCTAAAATGACCGGAATAGATTCTAGTCATTTAATTGATTGTAATGATCGAATAACGCGATTAATAAAATTACTTGATGAGCGAGTTCCTATAACTATGATTGATGACGGATTACCAATCCTTACACAAAAAGTTAAATCTAATCGTTTTTATGCCTCTGTTTTTAGGGCTATGGTTGAGTGGTATAGATATAATAAAATTGACTGGCGATCACAAGAAATATTACTCGCTATAAAAAGCATTCCTGTTCTATTTGAATATTATACTGTTTTGAAAGTTAGGGAGGAATTGATCTCTATATGTGGAAATATTGATATTAGCCCCGGAAATTTATTTATGTTGCGTGGTATATTTCAAAAGTGTGATATTAACCTTTATTACGAACCTGAATATTGGATGGTAGGCCATCAAAATATTAAAGATGCTAAATATTTAAGAACAGAAATTTCTGAAATGTCATTTGTACGTACAGCGGCTGGTGATGGATTTAAGTCATCTAATCATAAAAATAGTAAGAGAGTGCCAGATATTGTAATTGAAGTAATTAAGGCTTCAGGTGATAAAGTATTACTTATATTTGATGCCAAATACTCAACAATGAAAATTGCATATAAAGAATATCTTCGTAATTGTGCCATGAAATATATACATGGCATACATGGAATAGAGGGAACCTCCCCAGTTAATTCAATGGTTTTAATATGCCCAACACAAAATACAGTTACCTTTGCCGATATGCATGCCCCACCTTATGGCCTAAATGATAATAAAACTGTTATCCCTGTAATTGGTGTTCAAGGTGTTGATATTATCACCAATAGCGAAAATCAGATTGTTTTCACTATTGGTGATAATATCAAGCGTTTATTGAATTTAGTAATAGACGATAGTAATGTTGTAAGTAGTTTCCAGCGTCAAGAGCTAAGCATAAATTGATACAAACATTGTGAATGTCTATTTTTGACACATATACAAATTATGCGGTTCTATTTAAAGGCTCAATTTTTCAGTCAAGCACCTCACCAATCATAAACGGTTTAATATGTCGTCCTGCACTACTATTACGTATATGTAAATTGCTATCTTAAAGATAGAGCGCAATAGCGAGCCCAACCTAGCCCAATCATTGATCCAGACTTGGCTTTTTCTCTAATGAAAATCAGGCTAAAAAATGGGGGTATTTGAACGGATAATAAAATAAATATTTTTTTGTACTTAGAATTTTGTCTTGAGGGGTAATGCTTTTAAGTATAAATTGCATAAAAGAGTATATATAAAACAATATGGGTCGCAAGTTTTTACTCGCTAGGTGAGATATAGCTGATCATAAATTTGCAAATCTTTTTGTCATCAACGGGAGTGGTTTGTCGGTAATGGTCTAATCCTTGAGCAATAATCAATTAAATTTAAGGAAAAAGTTAATGAAATTCATTCATGCAGCAGACATACATTTGGATAGTCCATTAACAGGATTAAGTGCTTACCCAGATGCCCCCGTTGAAATGCTACGTACTGCAACGCGTGATGCTTTTACCAATTTGGTTACCGAAGCAATTGAGCAAATGGTCGACTTCATGGTGATTGCTGGAGATTTATATGATGGCACTTGGAAAGATCACAACACGGGCATTTATTTCTGTAAAGAAATGGGACGCCTGAAAAAAGCGAGTATTCCTGTTTACTTACTGTTCGGTAATCACGATGCCGAGAGTGAAATGACCAAGAAGTTACAACTGCCTGACAACGTTTTTTGCTTCGATACTAAGAGGCCAAGCACTTTTTGTCTGGAACATTTAAAGGTTGCTTTGCATGGACGCAGCTTTAAGGAAAAAGAGACCACAGAAAATCTTGCGTCAGGGTATCCGGTTCCGGTGCCGGGTATGTTCAATATTGGTGTGCTGCACACGGCGCTTGAAGGAAACTCAGCGCATGCAAACTATGCCCCGTGCAGTCTCGAAGAACTTCATGCCAAGGGCTATCACTACTGGGCACTGGGTCATGTTCATGAGTATCAACTATGGGAAGGTGCCTCGACGGTGGTTTTTCCTGGAAACCTTCAAGGGCGTCATATCCGAGAAACTGGACCGCGCGGAGCGGTTATTGTGACGGCTGATGAGCATGCTATTCAGGACATTAACCGACTGTTCGTCGATGTACTTCGCTGGACTAGTCTTGAGGTTGATGTGACCGAGTGCAATTCCCTGGTCGAAGTCGTGCGTGCTGTCGGTAGAGCGCTGGAAGAACTTGTAGATAACAGTATATCTTCCATCCCCATTGCCGTCAGAGTTACTGTGATTGGAAAGACCGTTGCACATGGTGATCTTTTCGGGCTGGAGTTGCAACTGCGCTCTGAAGTTTTAGCTTTGGCAGTTGCCATGGGCGCGGAGCGAATTTGGATTGAGAAGGTCAAGGTGGCTACTTCAACGACAGATGATGGTGAGGCGTTGCGAGCACGAGCCGATGCCCTCTCAGATCTGCAGGAGCTTCTTCAAGCAGCTGAATCAGACCCTGACTTTCTTAAAAGCCTGCAAACAGAGCTATTGGGCTTGGTCAATAAAGCCCCCCTAGAGTTGCAAACTACTGTTCCTTACTTTAAAACCATCCGCTCTGGTGATCTTGAGTCCTTGGTTCGCGAAGTCCGTCCTGGACTGCTGTCTCATTTAGCTAAGGTGGAGTGACTATGCGTTTTAACCGTTTAGATCTGATCAAATATGGCAAATTCTCTGAGCGTTTAATTGAGTTTCCGGCTGCTAAACAAGACTTTCATTTGATAGTCGGACCCAATGAGGCGGGCAAGTCCACGTTGCGATCAGCTATTGTGGATTTGTTGTTTGGCATACCCACTCGCTCAGTTCATGGTTTCCTGCACCCACTTAATGACTTGCGTTTAGGCGCTTATATCAGCGATGCCTCAGGTAATCTTGAATTTCACCGTGCAAAGGCTCCAAGACAAACTCTACGCTCACCTCTCGATGCAGTCTTGTCAGATACCGCGCTGGCTGCGTTTCTTGGCACTGCGGATAGAAGCTTCTTTGATCAGATGTTTGGTCTTGACCATACACGCTTGGTCTCGGGCGGCAATAGCATCCTTAGTGCCGAGAACGATGTGGGCCAAATACTTTTTCAATCAGCAGCCGGCGTTGCTAGTCTGGGTAAGATTCGTGATGAATTGGTCTCCGAAGCGGATAAGCTTTGGGCGCCAAGAAGATCTAATGACAGAGCGTATTACATCGCAGCCGACCAGCTCGAAAAAGCGTCCACTACATTAAAAGAAGCCACAGTCCGCACTAAAGTTTGGGTGGAGGCTAATAGTAAAGTTGAATCTTTACAAGAAGCGCTGAGTAGTGAGCGTGAACGCCACCAACAACTCCAAAGCCAGCGGAGTAGCCTTGAACGCATTCGAAGACTAGCGCCATTTCTTACTGCTCTTAGGGATAGTGAAAACAATCTGGCGGAACTGGGTGAGATAATAGAGCTGCCAATTGAGGCAGTAACCACTCTGGCAACTGCAGAAAAAGAACTTGCTATAGCCCATCAGCGCTTGGAACTGCGCAAGGGTGAGGTTGATAAAATTACCGAAGATTTAGCAAAAATCGAAGTCGATGAGGCCGTTTTTGAAATAGCCGCCGACATTAGTAATCTTGATAATCTTCGCCTTCAATACAGAGCTTATGATCGGGATATTGCCAATCGAAAAATAGAAGTGACCTCGCTTTGGCAAGATGTTTGCCGTGCCTGTACCCAGTTGGGTTGGCCCTCTGACTCTGAAATTGCAATTGTCCAGAGGTTGCCAACAACGCTAATCCAACGCGAACTTAGTCGACTGATCCGTGACCGTGGCGGTATGATTCAGATATTACGGGCAGCGGAACAAGCAGAAAAGAACAAGCTTTCTGAAATCAACGGACTGTCAACGCAGCGGGACGAATTACAAATCGGTAAGGTTAAGCCTGTTTTGCGTGCAGCGTTAGCAAACGCAAAATCATTTGGTGATGCTGAAGTAGCCATCCAAAAGTTACAATCTACACTAACTAAGGCGAAGTCTGCATTAGCAGGCTTATTGTGTGAATTGGGACAATGGAGCATGCCTTTGCCTGAGTTAATGGCGTTACAGCCACCTCAGGAAAAAGTTAATCGTTTGATCCAAGAGCGCCAAGCCCTTAATGCCGAACGGAAGGCTGAATTACTGAGTTTAAAAAATCAAACTACGGAGGTGTCCAGGATTGAACTGCAAATTGTTCAGTTTAAAGAGCTGCATCAGCCCACAACACCAGAAGCCGTGATTGAAGCTCGGTATGAGCGAGATGCCTTGTGGCATGCAATCAAAATGGGTGAAATTAGCCTGGAACAAGAGTGTCAAGGATTGGAGGCATCGATAGTCTTTGCTGATAAAGTCGCTGATAGGCGACTCGACGATGTCGAAGAAGCAACAGAGCTTCAAAGTTTAAATCAACTCCTGGAACGGGCGAAGCAAAGTCTGACAATGATTGAAGTCCAGTGTTCACAATTGGAAGGGGATATTCAACTGTTTGATGACCAATGGACTCAAGATACAGTGAGTCTGAGTTTAGTCGGTATGCCCTTAGAGAACATTGGAGCTTGGATTTTAAAGCGCGAAAAGGTGCTGAATGCTGCTGCAGCATATCAGGATGCACAGGATGACATTGACTTGCTCTGCCGATCAATTTCTGAGTCCAGGCTCAATCTTGCTGTGGCGTTACAAGAAGTGGAGCTTCTGGTAGTCGAGACTGATAATTTGTCAGTCCTTTGCGTGCAAGCGGAAAACTATATCCAAGCAATGGACAGCGCTAAGATTCGGCACGAAACCTTATCTGCACATTTGCTTACCGCGCAGTCCAATGAATGTGCCATAAAGGAAGCAACTGAGAATGCAAAAGCTGAGGAAATTCGCTGGACTGAAGCCTGGGCAACGATACTCGCTAAGGCTGGGTTATCGCCGGACAGTGATAGTGGCATGGTTGAAGGTGCTCTTGAACTCATTGATCAAATCGCAGAAAAGTTAGAAAAGATGCGGCAAATTCAGATCGAGCGTATTGATACTATGAATACTGATCTGAAGGAATTTTTTATCGAAGCTATTCGACTGACACAAATTGTTGCACCTGAGCTTAAAGTACAGTCAGCCGTGCAAATAGCGCAAACGTTAGCAAATCGTTTAGCTCACGCCCGCGAGTCTTTTAGTGAAAGCACTCGACTTAACGAAGCTCTGCGTGTTGCAAACAATCAGTTGTTTGAAGCAAAGGAGTTGAGTCAAACCGCGACGGCAAGTTTAAAACCTTTAATGGAAAGAGCAGGTGTCGTGAGCACTGCTTTGTTGAATGAAGCTATTGTTCGATCTGATGAGCAACGCCGTCTCAATACAGAGATCATCACTGCCAAGTATGCTCTTCTCAATGGGGGGGATGGTCTGACTCGAATGCAAATAGAAGCCGAGATTGATTCAGCTAACTTGGTTCAGCTTACCGCTGAACTCACACACATCAACGATGAACTTTCTGACACAGTTAATCGACAAACGACTTTTGCGGCTGATAATGCAAATGCACTCCGGGTTTTATCCGAAATTGGCGGCTCCGATACAGCAACACAAGCGGAGGCCCGACGCCAAGAAGCAATCGCGCAAATGTCGGATGTCGCTGAACGTTATGTAAAAGTTTTCACCGCTGGTCGTTTACTCCGTTGGTCTATAGATCGTTACCGAGAAGACAAGCAGGGTCCATTATTAAATCGTGCGAGTACGATTTTTTCGACATTGACTTCAGGGTCTTTTAGCAAGCTGATTGTTGATTTTGATAAGGAACCGATGGTGTTGGAAGGGTTGAGCTCAGATGGCAAACCAGTTGGTATTTCAGGAATGAGTGACGGTACAAGGGATCAGCTTTACCTGGCACTTCGATTGGCAGCCCTGGAAATGCACCTTGAGCAGGCCATGCCATTGCCTTTCATCGCTGACGACTTATTTATCAATTACGATGATGCACGATCAAAAGCTGGATTTGAGGCACTTAAGGAATTATCCGAGCAAACCCAAGTTATCTTCCTTAGTCATCATGATCATTTGATACCAACGGTTCAAGAAGTTTTTGGTAACCAAGTGAATGTTGTACGCTTGTGATTCATGCGAAAATTATTGACTAGGTTAATGATGATGGAAGATTAAAAATAATTTAGTGAAAATTAAACGATGTAGAATATTTTATGAGTTTTTAATCTGCAGTAGCGCCAAAACTAAAAAGGCCCGATCACTCACGCTGATCGTTTTTTGGCACAAAATATATCGAGAACACATTACTTATATTGAAATATTGATGCAGTAAAAAATAGAAACACTATCGAACACTTAATCAACCGGCTGTCAATCAGTCTCGAATATTTGCTAGGTTCTCCAAAAAAAGCAATTATATTTACCAGTATGAGATTTTGTTCTATTGTTATTTATATTTTTTTGTAAATTAATGGGCTGGAAATATGAGCGCTGAACTGGAAAGAAATAAAAGCTGATTAACAGTGCAGAGGCGTTAACAATATCTATGGAAATTACACAAAGAAACAGTAAGGAGTTCTGAGATAAGTCATATCTAAAATTTATGGTTGAGAAGTGCTATTAACTAAAAATAGGGCTTATTTTAATATTTAGTCGAGATTATTTAGTGATGGTTTAGCTTGGTGCAGTAAAACAATCTCAGGTAGGTAAAACGATTTTTGAATAAAAAATTAAATGCTATTTAAATAGTGAAATGCTTCAAACAGATTCGGTTTCTGAAAGCTGAGATTAAACCGTTTGTTCCTGAAGAGATTAAATGAGTAATAAGTTATTGATGCCAGATAGACATATTCATACCGAAATCAAGGCGGTATTTTATGCCTTAATTATTGGCAGTTGTTGCGGTTGTTTTTTTGATAGTGCGCCAAAAGTGCGCCAAGAAAGTTTTTTGATGATTCTTCAGCGCAATAAAAAATGGCCTAGAGAACAGTAAATACCCTCTAAGCCATTGGTTTCTTTGCACAACTCGGAAACCTATGTTTGGTACCGAGGGCCGGAATCGAACCGGCACGAAGTCACCCTCACCGGATTTTGAATCCGGCGCGTCTACCAGTTCCGCCACCCCGGC
>CANNLO010000122.1 GCA_947505055.1 Methylococcaceae bacterium
AATTTCACTGTTCGTTTTTAAAGAAATTACACTACATATATTTCCATCACCAACTAAATTTTCCTTTGTCATTTTCTTATCAATTGCTAAATATTCACCTCTTTTAACTGTAGTTTTTTCATCTGAGCTTGGATAAATCAAGGCAACACGCTTTGCAGAAAAATATTGATGGTAAACATACATTTGTCTAAGATCATCTGCCGAAGGGATGTTTTACCCGTTCCTGGTGGGCCAAAAAATATTTGATTAAGTGCAATCATTAGCTTTATCTCTTGCTCTGAAGTTTTAGTTGTATTTATAGCAGTCATTCATAGTGTAGAAATTTTCAAATCTTCCAAATTAAAGTCAAAAACGGGTTTTAGTAAATCTGACTCGAATTCTGAAAGTGCGTTGTCAGGCACTTCAAATACCAGTGTTTGGCCGGATGGCATGTACCCTAATTGCCTTACTTTATCAGCACAATTTACATTTTCATTAGGATAAATGACTTTTTTGATAATATTAATCTCGCGACATAGCCAGCCTTCAATTCCGCTAGATAGTTGTATATCTCTGTTGTTTTTGGAAACATGATTATTTTTAACTATTAATGGCGGGATGATTTTGTTTCCGAATTGGCCTAATAAAATAATATTCCCACTTTTGACTAAATAAAAATAATCTCCCTCATCAATAGCTAAAAATCTATCACGTATCGTTGTATTTCCTTTTTCAAATCGATTTAAGCAACCTATTGCAAGTAAATTATTTTCAATCAGAATTGAGTGGTCATCGGTATCGATATCACTATGTGAAACCTTCCATATTCTTGGCATTTTTTTCTAACCTAAAGAGTTAATGCACTTTATATTTTTAAAATTATCTAGCTTTCACTGCGCCATTTTTTGTTATCTTATTTGTAAATATAAATATTAAGAATATAACAACAGGGCCAAAACTTTAATAAAAAGGCAAATCTGAAAATAACGGCTTTAGACTAGAACATAGAAAAAAGGGAGTGCAATGCACTCCCTTTTCGCATGCTATAAAGTTTTTTTATTTTATCTTGGTCTAAAATCATTCATCTTCATCTTCATCTTCATCTTCATCTTCGCCAGTTACTTCAATATCATACTGTTTTCCTTGATAAAATAAAGATAGATTTTGATCGCTCCTAGTATCTTGATTGTCATCCTCAAAATCAGTGCCATTCCAGTCAGTTAAGCTATACGCACAACAATCTTCATCAAATACAATTGATTGAATAAAATCTTCAATAAAATCACGGGAAGGAACCCCATCTTCTGAAATGGTGTAGTCAGGAATTTCTACAGAAACAAAAGTACCGTCTTGGCTTTGTACATCGACAAGTCCATTTTCAATATTCAACTTTAGTTCTTTCGTTAACCCCTCGGCTAAAATAGATCCTTTGGATAAGTATTTACCCATATTAATAATAGCTTCAACAGTACCTATTTCAATATCATCAACTGTGACATAAGCACTCCCATAAAATCCAGACCCATTCCCATCGCATTCATCCGTAAAGTTATCATATTCATCACTTGTTAGTTGCCCCTTGGAAGCATAATTACTTGCTGTTTCCTGATCTAAATCTTGTAATAAAACCCAAACACCTTCACCGTGAATTTCAATTTTTGACATTTTAAATCTCCTGATTTTAGTTAATACACTTTATTTATAGATCGACAATTTATTTGCACTTAAATTATAGTTAATATTAGACTTAAATATAATAGCGAATAGTACGCAATTATACTATTAATGTCATCTTTTAATTTACTTTAGTAGTTGTTACGTTTTTTATAGTAATTTACTTTATCTAAAATTCTGTAACTACAAAATAACATATTAACAGCAGTATGTTATTAGTGAAATTATATTTATAATCTCACTAAATGAAATTACACTAAATATTTTAGAGTGCATTTTTAGCTATTATATTTTTTAGTCCGAATTTTTTAATATAAAAATAATTATTAATTTTTTATACTTTATAGACCCTTCGAATAAATCATACATTCACTTTTAAAGCCGCACCGGTCACTGCAAAATGAATCCAACAACCAACAACAGGCTTATCAGTAGCTGCTTCCACCGCTGCTTTGTAGAGTGCCAATTGACCTGAGTATTTCAATGCCACTTCTTGTTGGGTTGCACTGGATTGAGGGTTGGATTTATGATCAATAATGATATAACCCTGCTCAGTTTCGATTAACGCATCAATCCAACCGCTGGCTGACTGGCCGTTGGGGAGTTGATATTCAATCGGGTATTCGACTTGGGTCGATAAGGCTTTAAGATTGTGCTCAATAAACCCTTGGAATCGTGTTACACAGCTTAGGGCATCTTCGATACTAATATGTTCTGTTACGGCATAACTACTAAGCACTTGTTCTGCCAAAATTTTAGGCTTAGCTGGATTGTTAATAATATAAGTGGCGATCAACGCATGAATGGCTTCACCTAAATTGGCCATTTCGGGTGTACCTTGCAAACTGATTCTGCCCCCCAAAACAATTGTTTCGCCAATACTGGCATTTTGCAACGGGGGGATTGATGAAGGCGAAAGTTTTGCAGGTAATTTGATTTGGATAGGTGTTATGTTTTCAAACCAATGTGGACCTGGGTGTTGTGTCAAACCGATTTCAGGCGTCTCATCCTGCGACAGCGTTTTATATGCCACCGGAATTTTTGCCTTGCTGACCGGCAAGAGCAATTCTTTTTCCTCTAAAGTGTTCGGTAACATCCAGTCGGCGGCCAGACTGTTTATCCATTCACCTTGGGTATCTTTTAACGCAACAATTAAGCAATCTCTTGGGCGTGTCAGGCTAACATAGAGCAATCTTTTAGCTTCTTCCAATGCGCGGTATTGTTCGGCCTTACCCCGTTCGGATTGTTCAACCAAGTCTTTAACCGAAATGCCTTTGGCTTGACTTCCAAAAGGCCATAGCCAATATTGCAGGCTTCTACCCTTTAACGGCTGGGTAATATCCAGGTTATCATTATCCGCTTTAACAGATAAGCCCCATAAGTTGTTCTTGATATCGGTGTCCAGATCCAGAGCAATCACTACCGGCCATTCCAAGCCTTTGGCGCCATGATGGGTTAACAGTTGAACTGCATTATTTTGCTGATCTGCTGATTGCAAATCTTCATCATCCTTAGCCAGTTGGTTCAACCATAATAATAAGCCAGTCACTGTGGCGACATGACCTTCATTAGCACATAGATTTTCATAAGATTCCGCAAAATCCAATAATTGCTCGATATTCAATAGGCGCTGTTTAGCCCGTCCAGTGTCAGTTTGCCAGCTTAGAATCACATGTCGGATATCAGCGGAGTGAATTGCCTGACTCATCACTTCCGACGGCGTTAAATACTGAACTCTTGCCCTTTGAATGGCCAGGATGCTTAATAAGGGAACATCTTCACCCCATTTGCCCTGTCTGGGATCACTGGCAAGATAATCCAGGCGCGACTGCAGCCAATCTTCAGGTGTTTCTCTCTGGGTTAAACATATAATTTCGGCGGTCGCCAGACTGTCGGAGGTATCAACCAGATAACGCATGGCAGCCAATACTAAAGCAACTTCCGGCGTGCTAAGTAACCCCGCTTGACTGCGACTGATAGGGATATTGAAGTTTGCTAAGGCCTCAGCAATTGACGCCAGGTTATCATTACTACGACATAAAATGGCGACATCACCATAGTCGGCGGTTCTTAGTTGACCGTTATCTTTGTCAAGCAACTGATATTTACTGTTTATGAATTCCTGCACACCTTTCGCTAACGCCAGTGCACGTTTTTCTTTATTGCTACCGACTAATTGCCAATGTTCAAGCGTTGTTTGTGCCAAATTTTGACTGCCTGGTTTGGGTTTTAGTGCAACCCTATCCTCTGGCAAAGTATTAGCAAAAGCCGGAACAAATACTTCATTGACATAACTAACCAGTTCGGGGCGTGAACGCCAGGAAGTTTCCAGTACCTCGGTCTTGCCCCCATGAGTTTCCAAATGTTTAAGAATGGCTTGCATCAGTTCCGGATCAGACCCTCTGAACCCATAAATAGCTTGTTTCACGTCGCCTACCCAGATGACTTTTTTGGCAAGCTTGGCCAAACGTAAGAACAGTGCCAGTTGCATCGGACTGGTATCTTGGAACTCATCGACTAACAGCAGGTCGAGTTCATCCAATAATACTTCTTGAACGACAGGATGTTCCAGAGCCTCATAAAGTAAGTGCTCTTGGTCGGTAAAATCGATTAGCCCACGATTTTTTTTGTAATTCTGAAACTCAGACAATGCCAGTGCAGCAATAGTAAAAATCTGCTCACAATAGAGCCTGATGTCGGCATGCAAGAGCTGATGGCGTTCAAAATCAGCGGCAACAAGTTGCACGGCATCGGAGGCTGCCTGACTTTTCTTGGTAGCAGATTCTTTTGATAATTTTACCCAATACGACCAAGCCAAATTATGCTGCTTAATGGCTACAGCAAAGCCCTGCAACATATCCAGATAAGCCTTTGTGCCTTTGGTTGCGTCTATACCCTTGTCAATATTGTCTTTGAGTAGAGTAATAGCTGCTTCCACTGCTTTATAGAGCTTAGCATCAAGATCGGTTTTAATGGGTTCGGGAAAGAATGCCAACAAGGAATCGGCACTGATTATGCCACTGTTTTTAATCTGTTCGACAGACTGATTGTTGGCTCTGGCAGTATTGGCAATGTTTTTTATGACGTTTTTCCAGGTAACTTGACCGGTCATCTGATCAACCTGTCCGAGACGAAAAGCCAACTCATTCATCTCCTGAACTGTTTGTACCGTAAGCGTCTGTTCGACAGCAAGACTAAATAAATGCTTGGCTTCGGCTTCTTCAATTACCTTGAGATGCGGTGACAAACCGGCTTCAAAAGCAAAGCGCGTCAATAATTGCCCACAGACACCGTTAACGGTACCGAGCATGGCTTGGCTCATTTGGTTGGCAATCTGGGTAAATCCACGTTCGTTCAGACGTTGCCTGACGCGTTCCCGTAATTCGCCTGCAGCCAATTTGGTGAAGGTAGTACCGATGACACCAGACGGTTTGGCTGCATTTTCTCCGGTCAGGATTTTTTCCAGATCACTTGCCAAACGATACGTTTTGCCGCTGCCGGCACCGGCGCTGATAAAGGTAATATGCTCCATCATTGTGATGCTCCCCAACCCGTCAGGACTTTATAATCGCTAAAACGATCGCTGGTTTCCGGAATAGCCAGTGCATCTTCTCCTGGACTTGATACAGGATCCATTTCAGTGCCATTAACCGTTACTTCAATCAAACCAGAATCAAGCTGCTTACGCCGCCACTCCCAGGTTTTTTTCATTTTTTGCCAGATCACCGCATGGTTTTCCTCATCATTAGGTTTGACCTCAATCGCTTCGGGGTAGTAATCAGTATTCTGTGCCAGTATCGCACCGCCACCGTCGATAATGAAATACGCGGCTACCGGCCATTGTTTTGTAGTACAGTTTTTATGTCTTAGATAGGAGTAGGTAACTAATTGCAGGTGCTTGTTTTGTTTGAGAGTAGTTTTCCGATATTTTTGACCGCCCCATTTAATATCAATCACTGCCTCATTGCCTTGCTCATTGGTAACTTTCATATCAATATGGCCCTCGAGATCACCGCCAAAGAACACTGCTTCCTGGGTCTGCTCCATTTCCACATGCACCACTTTTGCTGCTTTTAGCTGATGAATCAAGGCATGTAAGGATTTTCGAGTGGTAGTGATAAATTGTTCCTTTTCAATCAATCTTCCAGGCTGTAAAAAAACAGCACCTTCTTCAGCCAACAAAGTACTGATAGCTTGGTCAAACCAGAGATTCACAGCGGCTTCCTGGTATTTTCCTGGGGTCAATACCGTGGTATGGGTATTGAAAAACCGTTCATACAAATGATGCGCCAACGTACCTTTTAGTAAATTTCCGTCATTCAATGATTGCAAATTACCGGCTTTCAGGCGAGCCTTGTAGCGCAATACCCATTGATAAGGGCTGTAAAAGAAACTTTCCAGACTGGAATAGGACTCCTTGTCGCGCTTGCCCAGCACCTCACCTGAATCCAGTTTCCACCATCGGCTTAAACCTGGCAATGGCGTGTAGGTGCTCTGAACAGATACAAGGTTATTAAACGCACTAATAGCCTCCGCATCCAAGACGCTGTCTTCAAGCCTGATTTCCTGCCAGTTCTCCAAACAACTACAGATTTGGTCCCACAAGGGATGATGGGCTTCGTCACTTTCATGTAAAACAATCATCAAGCGTTCTTGCGCTGCATTGATGGGTTTCAACCAGCTTAAGGCTTGTCTTTGTAGTTGTAGATCAAGGTCCGCTAACAGTAGGCCCTGCTCATTTAATTGCTTTAGTTCCTGTCGTGACCAAGGATAAGTTACTTGAGTAGAAGTCGCCTGTAAATCCCACCAGACCACCGTATTGACGACTTCATTGAAACTATCCGCTTGTGTGGCACCGACTAACCAGTGCGACTGGTCTGTAATACATTCGGCGTATTGATCAACAATTCCCGTTCCTGTTCCCGTTAATTGGCCCAATAAATAACGCAGTTGTTCCGGTTTAATCTGTGCGGTCCCGTCAGCCAATAAAGCGGTTAAGGCGATACTCAGCTCGCTGGCCTGACTATATGCCGCAGCCAACAGGGCACGCATTGCCTCATCTTCGACCCGCGATTGCTGTTGCGCTAACCAACTTGACACTTTTAAGATGCGCTGGTTGGCTACCACAATAGGTAAGCCTTCCTCAGGCGTATAGCGATTACTAGCAAACCAATAGTCTAGATCGGCTTGTAATTGTTTATAGCGCTCATCTGTGTAATTTGGTCTGGTTTTTTCTATTTCCAACAGGTCGGTTAACGTCTGCCGCCATTGTTCACCACCTATACCAGGCGCACTGGACACCACTTTGGCTAATGGATGGCGGATGCTGCCAGGCAACAAACCAACAGGATGCATTAGCATCTGTAGCAACACTTCCGGATTTAATGGTTCCCAAAGCAATTCCAAGGCAATGGGCAATACTTGTAACACCGGACGCCAGGGTGATGTTTTTACAAAACCCAGCCTGGGCAAATCGACTGCAACCAAAGCATCATCCAGTTCAACGCCTTCACTGCCGGTTAATAGTGCGACAGTTTTTTCCTTATTTTCGTGAACTTGCGCAGCCAGCCATTGGCTGATTAAACGCGCTGAAACGGCTTTTGATCGGGCTTTAACGACAACAAAACTGTTATCCCCCTTCAGTTGCGTTTTCTTGATTGAACCCGATTCATCTTTACTTAAGTTTTCCGATGCCAATTGAGACAAGGTATTTTGGAGGCGACTAAGATCATTTTCTGCTGGAGTAGGGGCTAGTAATGCTGGTTTTTCAATTACCTCAAATGCTTGCAAAATCTGTTGCCAGAGTGATGAAAAATCGGCAAGGGGGTCTAACAGAACAATTTGTTCAATCTGTGTTTTTTGTGTTTTTAGCGTTGCCAAAACAGCTTGTTGTCGCTGACCAAAGCCAAAACTGACTTTTGCCTGTGCTGATTGTTCAACGTCAGCCATATCTTCTAGTCGATCAGATAATACACCTGAAAATTGCCCATTCCATACGCTCTCATACCAGCTATCCCGCCATTGCAATAAAGTCTTGGCTACATTAAATTGATCGACCGCAAAAGACTGATGATAAAAGCGATCTGGATGATCACAGGCTTTCAGACAGGCCAGATATTGAATAATACGCGTCGTCGATGAGTCGGCCACCGGCGCAATACCACATTGAGTTTCCAAAATTGACAGAAAACCCACCGGACCAACCTCTTTTTCACCGATGGTGGAGTGCATCCGTTTGGGTTTAAGTCCATCTAAACCAAGTCCCAGGTTGATCCTCATTCTGTCTAGCCTCTATTTGCTACATATGTAATTATTTACTGATAAGTGTACACCCAATTTGCGACATATCATGACGGGTATAAATGATTTATTTCTCAAATTACTATGATTAATTAATGTGTTTAAACCCTGTTGTATTGCCAGTTGAACCAACTCCGCCCTTTAGGGTGTTCAGCTGGGTATTGATATGCTGCTGAAAAAACATCGGCACTGCGGCATTCACAATGAGACGGTACGCATCAAGGAACCGCTGGCATTGTAGACATAGGCGCCTTTATCACGCCGGATGGTTACGGTTTCGCTGGTATAGCCCATTAAACTCTGGCTTAGCCGGATATCGATAGAAAGGGAAAATATCCATGTACCTTGCTCGTTATAGACCATAACATTAGAACCCTGCTGAACAGCCATTGATATTTTTGCCATAATTAAGCCCTGCGTGATATACAAAATAGGCACTACAAAAGTGTAGCGATCCGTGCTTCGGCACGTTATCGAAACAGTGGTTGATAGCATAAACAACAGTAACGACAGATTGTGACTAATGAAATCGGCATACTCACCGGTTGTTAATTGTACTGCTGAGCAGCCTGACGGTGACGTTCAGCCAGGGTCGCTCTTAAATGTTGGGGGGCAATTATTTCTATATCCGGGCCAAAACTGCTTAGCCACCAGAGTAGTTTTGGATTTTCCAGAACCTGAGCGGTTACCCGCAGGGTCTGAAGATCAGGTCGTTCAATGACTTGGTTTTCAGCCAGCGGCGTATCAATTAAATGCTCGCCGGCACCGTTTCTGAACAGGACTTCCAGCGTGACCCATCGGGAACAGCCCCCAAAACCAAACCCGCCTTGCTCAATAAATGTCTGTAGATTAAAGTCGGGTAACAGTTGGCTCGGCTCATCTTTAAGTTCGGCCGCGTGAATCCGATGCAGCGCCAATAACCGTAGATCTTGATGGGCGTTAATCGTCACCACCAGATAAATTACAGAACCATACTGCACCAAACCCTGGATGTGAACACTCTGGTAATGTTTTGTCAGGGTTGCGCCGGAATTCAGGTAATCCATTTCCAGTTGATAACTGTGCAATAAAGCGTCATATACTGTGCGTTGAATGCGGGGTTGGACGCGCGGTGCCAGTAACGGTTGCCCAGGCGACACCACTTGAATTTTTTTCAGCCAGTCTTGCAGTTTCAGGTCGGGATGCTCTAACGAAAAAAATTGTCGTGCCGCAGCAAATTGCGCGGCAAGATTGTCGGCGACCGCAACCGGCAACATATTCTTTAAATAGCTTTCCAGCAAAATCAGCGTTAACGATTCAGAAGAGGTTAAACCGGGTAAGCTGTAGCTATTCATATTTAAAGCATAACGCCACCCATACGGTTTACTGCGGGTATCTGATTCTAAACAGAACGGAATTGACAGCCGGTCGAGATCCCTTTCCAGGGTACGTCGGGACACCGAAAAGCCCAGATCGGTCAGTTTTTGATGTAAATCCTTAACAGTGATTTTACGTTCACGCGGAATCAGTTTGAGCATTTCCCATTGGCGCAGTAACGGGTCTGACATGTTGGCCTCCTTGCTGAAAAATTTAATGATTCACTTCAAGACTAACGTCACTGGTTATTCTGACATGATCTGTCGCAAGCCTAAGCTATTAGTTATCTATTTGCAATCAAACCGTATTTCAAACTGATGTATAGCAACAGTATGGTTTTGTCCGTCGCACCGTTTCATTACTGTCATGGCAAAATAAAGGGCGGGCTTTATGGTTTACTGGTGGGTGACGCTATGGGTCCCTTACGAATTCCTGAACAAGCAAGTAATTCCGCCCAAAGACCAGATCAATATGCTGCTAACCAGGGCTATGGCAATGCGTTTAACACAACACCAGATAATTGTTGAACATATATTGCAACCGTTAATCGTCTAACAAGGCCACCAACGCTACTTACTGGCATCAGCAAATCAAAGTGCGGTAATACACGGATAGGCATTGCTGATCGCGGAGATGGTCAACACCCAGGAAATACAAAGCTACATTACAGGTACCTTCACTGGACGTTGACGGTGCAACAATAACCAATCACCATTTTCGATTAGCGCTTGTTTACCAATATTAAACAAAAGTTTTTCGACTGCTTCCGCAGAGTCTGATTCCGAAAGGGTTTTCAACTGTTTTTCGCATTGCGCGTAATATTGGCCCATACGCAAATATCGCTTTGCGTGCTCATCGTAGGCCATGGTGTCCAAATAAAGCTTAATAGCAGGAACGACACAAAGCATTGCACCGGAAGATGCAAGAAAGCCATTTAATAACAAGCCTTTCCAATCAAGTGGTAGTGTTTCAAAATATAATTCATAAGCCACCGCAGTGGATAACATCAAGGTAAGACCTGCAAAAAAGCTAATACGCATCCAGTGAATTAATTGTGCTTCCTTAGTCGCGTCGATACGTGCTCTTCCTTTTCGCCCTGACTGTTGATCGCCGATAAAATAAATGCGTTGGTCCTGAATCCAACGCTGCAACAACCATTTTGTAGGTTTCCGAAAGTTTGCGCTTGAATTCGGGAGTTCTGTTGTGAAAATTGCCTGCCGAATCCATTCCAATTCATCTCGCTGATCTTTGAGAAAGTAATCACTTACACTCTCCGAAATACCTGATACATACCAGAAAAACTGCACTCTTAATCCTTCCGCAAGTGCTCGATAGTCAAGATATTTGATTTCCAGCCGTTGCTTCTGAGCTCGGTGGTAAAGCAAATATGAGAACATGGCTAAGCCCAAGCTACCTATTAGCAAATGCCACTTCAAAAAATAACCATAACATTGCTGACTGATTACAGCGATCAAAGCCAGAAACACTAAGGAAAGAAAATTACGTCGACGAAGAACCTGAGCGTGAGATGACATGGCATCACTGATGGCAAAATCACTCGCTATTCGTCGAGCTTTAGTATCCAGCTCATCAAAACAAGCTAAATCGCCCAATAAGTAAGTTAAACTTGATTGAATACTGGCATGATTATTTACTACAAACTCTCGCATATCGAGATTATATAAGCCAAGATGGTTTAAGGTTTGTTTCCATCTATGCTGAAGCCATTCTTCATCGCCGGCCGATACTACAGGCCACAACCATTGCTGTTTTCCAAGGTCTTGCAGACTGATGGCATGAAGCTGACTAAGCCGTCGCGTTAAAATATGAATTACGGGCCGATAGCCAGGAAGTTCAAATGTAGCAGACTTGTGCTGTTTAGCATGGGTCAGTCCTTCCAAGAAATAGCGAACTACCTGCGAAGTACCACCGGTTTTTTCCTGAATATCCCCATCCCAAAGCGCTATAAGCAACTGTGAGTGTTTGGCTAAATAAAAACCTAAATGCTCATAACATTGATCTCTTTGATAGCTGATTAAACCTTCAGAACTATTTTGCGTAAGTGTTTCAATCCATACGGCTCTATCCAGCCATGTATAAAATGCTTGTTTTGAGCTTGGTTCGGTAAAATCCCTGGCATAATCGTCTTTAGGCAAAGGCAGAATTGCGGCAAAAGCGATACCCATTTCATAAGCCACTTCAACTATCAATCTGTCAGCACCTTCAGCCAAGCCAGACAATATGAGTAAAGGCGTATTTTTAAAGCTTGCCTGTAGTTCCAATAACCTGACTTCAATAACGGCTCGCAGGATTGCAATATCTTCATCCGGAATATCTCGATGCCCGGTAATACCAACAGTTATACAAAGTGGCGAGGTATCCATTGTGGTATTGCCCATTTAAATTCTCTACTTTTAAACTAATAAAAATTAACGGTTGTTCGCAGGCTACTTGCAACAAATTGCCCTTCTACAGTTTAGTTGTCGCTAAACTCGATGATCTAAAATCAGCTGGCGGGTATAGCACTAAGTTGTTGACCCTTTTCATCATAACTATAAATAAAGGAGCCATGTTGAATATTAACCTGAGAGGAGGTATAGCCTTTTAATCCATCTTTAGCGCCATTTCCGGCGGGTACAGCACCGAATTGTCTATTGTTTTCATTAAAAATATAAATAAAGG
>CANNLO010000123.1 GCA_947505055.1 Methylococcaceae bacterium
CCCCTCAGCACCCACCAGACTTTGGAGTGGTAGTTCAGTTGGTTAGAATACCGGCCTGTCACGCCGGTGGTCGCGGGTTCGAGCCCCGTCCACTCCGCCAAAATCAAAAAAGCCCCGGATCGTTTGGTTCGGGGTTTTTTTTTGAGTAAAATAATGTTGTTTCTTTAGGACAGAGCTATGCTGACAAAAATAAGAGAAAAAGCACAAGGTGCTTTTGCATGGGGTATTTTGATAATCATTTGTGTACCTTTTGCTTTATGGGGTATTCAGAATTATATGGATACGGGAGAAGAAGCACCAGTTGCCTCGGTAGGTGATAAGGATTTTTATCAGCGAGATGTTAACAAGGCTTACGAACAATATAGTCAAAATCTTCAGGGAATGACGGTCGACGAGCAAAGCTTGAAGGCACAAGCGTTGCAGAAGCTGATTAAAGACGAAGTTTTATTACAGCATGTACGAGCCAAAGGCTTGGTTACAACAGATGACACTGCACGTGACTTTATACAATCACTGCCTTATTTTCAGACAGAGGGAAAATTTGACGAGCAGCGTTATAAGACAATGCTTAGTTCGCAAAAAATATCCTCTGGAGAGTTTGTCAATAGAATCAAGAATGCTCTAATTATGGAGCAATTCCAGCGTAGTATTATAGATAGCAGTTTTGCTACCAAATATGACGTGGAAAGTTTCTTTAAAATCCAGAATCAACAGCGCGATGTAGACTATATTTCAGTCGCAGTCCAAAAACAGACGGAACAGCCTGCAGAGCAGGAAGTAACAGCTTATTACGAGCATCACCAAGATGTTTTACAAACGCCTGAACAGGCTTCTGTAGAATACCTGGAACTGTCTCTTGAAGAGGTCGCGAAGACTATAGCGGTAACTGATGAAAAGCTAAAAGCTTTTTTTGAAGAACAAAAAGATCAATATACCAAACCGGAACGCAGAAAAATCAGTCATATCCTTTTTATGATTAATGACAAGGTCGATGAAAAATCTGCATTGGAAAAAGCTTTAAAAGCCAAAAATGAATTGTCTGCCAAAGACTTTTCCACGTTGGCAGGGGAAGTTTCTGATGATAAATTGACAGCTAAAAAAGGTGGTGATTTAGGTTTGTTCAATATCGGAGTCATGGAAAAATCTTTTGAGGATGCGGCGAGTTCTTTAAAGCTTGGGGAAGTTTCAAATCCTGTTAAGTCAGCTTTCGGTTATCACCTGATTAAAGTAACCGAGTTAATGCCGGGAGAAATTAAAACTTTCGATAGTGTTAAGGCTGACGTAACCAAGGCTTATCAAAAAGCCCAGGCTGAAAATGCTTTCTATGAAGCCGGTCAACGCTTAACAGAAATGAGTTATGAACATCCTGATACGCTTAAAACGGCATCTGAATCTTTGAATCTGCCCATCAAAAAATCAGTACTGTTTACCAAAGATAAGGGGGAAGGCATTGCCTCTGAGGATAAGGTTCGTGGTACTGCTTTTAGTGAAGAAGTTCTGCGCGGTAATAATAGTACGGCTATAGAGCTGGGCGCAGATCGTTTGGTTGTTTTACGTTTGTTGGAGCACAAAGCTGCTGCTACCAAGGAATTAAAAGATGTTAAGCAAGACATCGTGTCCCTATTACAAGCAGAAAAGGCTACGCAACAGGCAGTAGAAAAAGCCAAACAAATAAAGGCTAAATTGCAGGCAGGACAATCGATTCAAAGTGTTGCGACAGAAATGAAGTTGTCGGTCAAAACCGTTGCCGGATTAACCCGTAGCAAAGAAGATGTAGCTATGCCGTTGAGTCAGGCAATTTTCAAGGCCGCTAAACCAGTAAGTGGTAAACCAACTATTTTTATTGCTGAATTACCTGCAGGTGAGCAGGTGGTGGTAAGTCTGACAAAAGTCAAAGAAGGCGAAATGACTGAGGATGATAAAAAGAAGTTGGATTTGGCAAACAAGAATATTGCCAAAGCTTTTGGTCAGACTGAATTTACCGCCTTGGTAAATGGTTTGCAAGGTGAGGCTGATATCACTGTAAAAGCAGCTAAGTAAAAATAAATCTGCCAATAAATAAAAAAGGGAGCTTATGCTCCCTTTTTTGTCAGAATTAAAGCGTTAGGAAGCTGCCAAGCCAGCGATATTGTAGCCGCAATCGACAAATGTGATTTCACCGGTTATGCCTGATGCCAGGTCAGAACACATGAAAGCCGCAGCATTGCCGACTTCTTCAATAGTTACGTTTTTCTTTAAAGGTGCCGTATCGGCAGCTTTATTAAGCATAGACTTAAAATCATTAATGCCTGAGGCAGCGAGCGTTCTGATAGGCCCGGCTGAAATGGCATTGACACGGATGCCTTCAGCACCCAAGGCCACCGCCATATAACGCACATTAGCTTCCAAACTGGCTTTCGCAACACCCATGACATTGTAGTTTGGAATCGCACGGTCAGCGCCTAAATAAGTCAGTGTTAGCAATGAGCCGTTTCGTCCAGCCATCATTTTACGGCCGGCCTTAGCAAGCGCAGTAAAGCTGTAAGAGCTGACATCGTGTGCAATTTTAAAATTTTCGCGTGTGGTAACATCTACATAATCACCATTCAGCGCATCACGAGGAGCGAAAGCGACTGAATGCACGATGCAATCCAGGCCATCCCAATGCTCGCCAAGTTTGGTAAATACAGCGTCTATATGTTCATCAATGCTGACATCACATTCAATAGTAATATTAGAATTACATTTTTCAGCCATTTCTACGACGCGGCTTTGCAGCTTTTCATTTTGAAACGTAAAAGCCAATTCAGCGCCTTCACGGTGCATGGCTTGGGCGATACCCCATGCGATAGAACGATTACTGGCCAAGCCCACAATCAATACCCGTTTGCCCTGCATAAAACCCATTATCATCTCCCAGTGTTTTTATTGTTACAATAGATATTGAAGTATCTATGACCTATTTATTGATGTCCAGTCTTTTGTCTCGGCAATTGTTCTAACTTTATGTATTCGTATGAAGATGTATACCTTTAAAGTTTTTGTGTTAGCTAAAATAGTGACCCTCTTGTTTTGGGCGGTATTTTATTCGTATTCAAGTGCGGCTTCAGCCCAACTTAATAACCCTTATACTGAAGACGAGGGCACTCAGTCGGTTTTGTATGAATCATTTTCTGAGCGACCCAAGCATTTCGATCCGGCGGTAGCTTATAGTTCCAATGAATATGCTTTCATCGCGCAGATTTATGAGCCGCCGTTTCAATATCATTATTTAAAAAGGCCGTATCAAGTGGTGCCGCTAACGGCTACTCGTATGCCTGAAGTAATTTATCTAAATCAAAATGGCGAAAAACTGACACAAGACGCAAAAGATAGCGATATTGCATTTACCGATTATGTAATTGAAATTCAACCAGATATTCGTTTTCAGCCGCACCCTGCATTAGCTACAAACACTCAAGGTGAATATGAGTATCACCAGCTAAGAAAAGATTTATCCGAAGCCGATAAAATCACTTTACCCCTGCAAACACTGACTGACTTTAAAGACACAGGTTCGCGTGAATTAATGGCCGAAGATTATGTTTATCAAATTAAGCGTCTGGCGCATCCCAAAATGCAGTCGCCGATTGCCGAAATCATGAAAAACTATATAGTTGGCTTTGATGATTTTGCAAAACAGGTAAGTGACCGACCCAAAACCGCCATTAGAAACTTGCCGATAACCGGTGTAACGGCGCTAAGTCGCTATCAGTACCGTATCCGCATTAAAGGCAAATATCCGCAATTTATCTATTGGTTAGCCATGCCGTTTTTCTCGCCGATGCCCTGGGAAGCCGATGTGTTTTATGAGCAGCCGGGACTTGCCGATAAAAACATTACCCTGGATTGGTTTCCGCTAGGTACAGGGCCTTATCTGATGGCCGAAAACAACCCGAATCGGCGCATGACCCTGCTTAAAAACCCGTTGTTCCATCACGAAAGCTATCCAACAGAGGGAGACGCAGAAGATAAGCAAAAAGGTCTGTTAGTTGATGCGGGCAAACAACTGCCGTTTATCGATAAAGTGGTTTTTATGCTGGAAAAAGAAACCATTCCCTACTGGACCAAGTTTTTGCAAGGTTATTATGATGCGTCAGGCATTGCCTCGGACAGTTTTGATCAGGCTATACAATTTACCGGCAGCGGCGGCGTGGCATTAACACCTTCAATGTTGGAGAAAGGTATACAGTTACAAACCTCTGTTACGACCTCCAGTTTTTATATGGGGTTTAATATGCTCGATGTTACGGTTGGCGGCGAAACTGAACAGGCCAGAAAGCTGCGTCAAGCGATTGCTATTGCGGTTGATTATGAAGAGTATATTTCAATCTTTATGAATGGTCGCGGCGTTGCAGCGCAAGGCGTTTTGCCACCTGGCATTTATGGTTTCGATGAAAAAGAGGGTATCAATCCTTATGTTTACGACTGGCTGCTCGGTAGAGAGCAGCGTAAAAAAATAGAAGCGGCGAAACAGTTGCTGAGCGATGCCGGTTACGCGAATGGCATAGATCCAAAAACCAAAGAAGCGCTACTTTTGTATTTTGATACCACCTCCACCAGCGTTGACGATCGCCCCAGAATGAACTGGTATCGAAAACAATTTGAAAAACTGGGCATCAAACTGGTAATACGTGCCACCGATTACAATCGTTTTCAGGAAAAAATGCGTACCGGTAATGCCCAGCTTTTTGTCTGGGGCTGGAATGCTGATTATCCTGATCCCGAGAATTTCTTTTTTCTGTTGTACGGCGCAAATTCCAAAGTCCGGCATGGCGGCGAAAATGCGGCGAATTATCATAATAAGGAGTTTGATCGTTTATTTGAGCAAATGCGCAACATGGAAAACAGTGAGCAACGCTATCATATTATTCAGCAAATGCAGGAAATTGTGCGGCGAGACGCACCTTGGGTTTTTGGGTTTCATCCGAAGAATTTTTCGCTGTTTCATGGCTGGTATAAAAACCTCAAACCCAATTTGATGGCGAATAACCAGCTCAAATATACCCGCATTGATACGGCTGAACGCGCAGAGCAACGGCAGCAATGGAACCAACCGGTATTTTGGCCTTTGATAGTGGGCTTCGCAGTATTAATTATGCTTTTAATTCCGGCGATTAACGCTTATCGCCGTCGCGTTAGAGAGACCAGATTATGACCCAATATATCCTCCGACGACTTTTATACAGTTTACCTTTGTTAATGGGCGTCAATATTTTAACGTTCGTGTTATTTTTCGTGATTAACAGTCCTGACGATATGGCACGCATGCAATTGGGACAAAAACATGTCACCGAACAATCCATAGCCAACTGGAAACAGCAACATGGCTACGATGTTCCGTTATTGTGGAATGACCAGGGGCTAGGTGAAGAAAAAATCACCCATACTATTTTTTATCAAAAATCGGTGGGACTGTTTTTGTTTCGATTTGGCGTGTCCGATAGCGGCCGAAATATTGGCGCAGACATTAAGGAACGCGCGTTGCCCAGTCTTGCCGTCGCCTTGCCGACCTTGCTGGTTGGTTTGTTTGTGAATGTCTGTTTTGCGTTACTGATGGTGCTATTTCGCAACAGTTATCTGGAACAAGCCGGTATTGTGTTGTGTGTGGTTTTGATGTCGATTTCCTCGCTGTTTTATATTATCGGCGGGCAGTTTTTTATGGGTAAAGTCTTAAAACTTGTGCCTATCTCAGGTTACGACGATGGGTTTTCTGCGATTAAATTTCTGATTTTACCGGTATTAATCGGGGTGTTTTCGGGCATAGGTTCTGGCGTACGTTGGTATCGAACCCTGTTTTTGGAAGAAGTCGAGAAAGATTATGTCCGTACCGCAAGGGCCAAGGGCTTAACCGAAACCCAAACGCTGTTTCGGCATGTGTTACCCAATGCGATGATCCCTATTTTGACAGGGGTTGTAGTGGTGTTGCCGCTGTTATTTATGGGTAGTTTAATCATGGAATCATTTTTCAGTATTCCCGGTTTGGGCAGTTACACGATAGATGCGATTAACAGCCAGGATTTTGCCATTGTTCGCGCGATGGTATTTTTAGGTTCGGTGTTATACGTGATCGGCTTGTTGTTGACTGATATTTCCTACACCCTGGTTGATCCACGTGTGAGGTTGTCGTAATGGTAGTGTTATGGACAGACGCATTGATCTATTTTCTGCTAGTTGTGATGCTGGGATTGGGGTTATACCTGCGTGGCAAGGAGCACATTAAACGTCCGCTGCAAAAAATATGTCGCAGTAAAATCGGTATGGTATCGCTGGTGGCATTATTGTTTTTTGTCCTGATCGGCTTGCTTGATTCCATTCATTTTAAGCCAGCCGATGACAAAAAAAACGAGATTATCAGCGTTCTGGATGACTGGGCGACGCCGTTGCGCAAGCATGGCGAAAAAACCTATTCCTCGCCTTTTGCGACGACACTGTACAGCAAAGAAATGATGTTGCAGGTCGACGGCTCCATGCAATGGAGCTATCCGCGCCTGGAATTTGGCGGCAAGCATTTGGATGATACAGAAACTCAGAAAATTCCTGATATTCTGCAAAAAACAGCTTACGGTTTTTTTCAAGGTATAGCTTTGACGGGCTTATTGATGTTATTTATTGTTCCCATGCTCCGGCGTGGGAGTGTAGTCCAAGTCGCTCCAGCGGCACGAGAAGGCTCCAGCACTAAAGCAGTCTGGCTTACCCTGTTCATAGTAATCCCGGTGGCAACTATCCTTATCCACCTGTCCACCTATTATCATGTTTTCGGTACTGACAAAGTTGGCGAAGACGTGTTTTATCAAGCCGTCAAAAGCATCCGTACCGGTCTGGTGATTGGCACCTTAACTACACTAATCATGTTGCCGATGGCGATTATCTTCGGTATTTTGGCCGGGTTTTTTCAGGGTTGGGTCGACGATATTATTCAGTATGTTTATACCACGCTGAACTCGATTCCCGGCGTATTGTTAATAGCCGCTTCTATTCTGATGGTGCAGGTCTATATGGCCAATCATGAAGCCGCTTTTACCAGTGTTATCGTCAGATCGGATATGCGCTTGTTATTTTTATGTATGATTTTGGGTGTGACCAGTTGGACTGGTTTATGCCGGTTGTTGCGCGCTGAAACACTTAAGCTCAGAGAAATGGAATACGTCCAGGCTGCTACGGCCTTGGGTGTTAAGAAAACCACCATTTTAATGCGCCATATCTTGCCCAATGTCATGCACATTGTACTGATCTCAGTAGTGCTGGATTTTAGTTCGTTGGTGTTGGCTGAAGCCGTATTGTCGTATATCAATATCGGCGTTGATCCGACCAGTTATAGTTGGGGCAATATGATTAACGGCGCTCGCCTGGAAATGGCGCGCGAGCCGGTGGTGTGGTGGTCGTTATCGGCGTCCTTTGTATTTATGTTCGCGTTGGTGCTGGCAGCCAATTTGTTTGCCGATGTAGTGCAGGATGCGTTTGATCCAAGACGGAGCGGCAATGAATAATCCTATACTGACGGTTGAGAATTTAAGCGTTACTTTTAATCAGCAGCAGAAAGTTGTTGATGACATCAGTTTTAGCCTCTATGCCGGTGAGACCTTTGCTTTGGTCGGTGAGTCTGGTTCTGGTAAATCGTTAACCGCTTTGTCGGTACTTAGATTGCTGCCCAATAATGCCAAGCTTGAAGCGGTAACGATTAAGCTGCAAGGCGATGATTTACTAAACCACTCTGAATTTGAGCTGTGTAAAATCCGTGGTCGTCGCATCGGTTTTATTTTTCAGGATCCGATGTCGTCCCTCAATCCGGTGATGACTATCGGTAGTCAGATTGAAGAAGTTATCAATCTGCATTATGACTTATCCAAAGCGGCTATTAAGCAACGGGTGTTGGAATTATTACAGCAAGTAGAACTGCCCGAACCAGAGCAGCGCATTAAAGCCTATCCGCATCAGCTTTCCGGCGGTCAGCGCCAGCGGGTCATGATCGCTATTGCCCTGGCAGGCAAGCCGGACTTACTGATTGCCGATGAACCAACCACGTCTCTGGATGTCACCATTCAGGCGCAAATTTTGGTGTTGTTGAAAAATATTCAGAAGCAAACTGGCATGGCGCTATGGTTGATTAGTCATGATTTAGCGCTGGTATCAACTTTGGCAGATCGGGTGGCGGTCATGCAGCAGGGTAGAATCGTTGAAACCGGCATTACCGCCGAGTTTTTTGCACAACCCAAACATCCTTATACCCGCAAGTTGTTAAATGCCTTGCCGTCAATGCAAAGTTGTTTAACTCATAGTAAGCCCGAGAATCCACCGTTACTTCAAGTCAGCGATTTTTATTGTTATTACCCGATTCGCAAAGGATTGTTCAAGCGAGTCGTGGATTTTGTAAGAGCCGTTGATGGCGTGAGTTTTAATCTGCAACAAGGTAAAACCCTGGCGCTGGTTGGTGAGTCCGGTTGCGGAAAAACCACCTTGGGCAAGAGCTTGTTAAACCTCATTCCCGGTAGTAGTGGCAGTGTTGTTATCAATGGAATCGAGTTAAATAACTTAACCGGTGAAGCCTTGCGGCAACAACGAGCCAATATCCAGATCGTATTTCAGGACCCATTTTCCTCAATGAATCCGCGCATGCTGGTTGGCGACATCATTGCCGAAGGTATCAGTGCCTTGCATCCCAAGATTAGCCAAGCCGAGCGTAAAGTCAGAGTCCGACGACTGTTGCAGCAAGTTGATTTGCCTGAAGATTCGGCGCTGCGTTATCCGCATGAATTTTCCGGCGGCCAGCGTCAGCGTATCTGCATAGCCCGCGCCTTGGCAGTTGAACCCAAGCTGATCGTTTGCGACGAACCCACCAGTGCGCTGGACGTATCGGTACAAGCGCAGATTATTCAATTGCTTAAAACCCTGCAACAGGAAAAAGGCGTGAGTTATTTGTTCATTACTCATGATCTTGCCGTCGTCGCAGAAATCGCTGATGACGTGGCGGTGATGTATCAAGGGAAAATAATAGAGCAGGGCAGTGTGGCGGAGGTTTTGACCCAGCCTAAGCATGTTTATACCAAAAAATTATTGGCGGCAGTGTCAGTTATGAAAGTGGATAGTTGAGGAAGACAACTGCCCCGCTTTAGTCAAGCTTTAAACGCTTTTTGGGTGCGGGCATTTATAAAGCCGGTTTAGCTAGGATCAAGTTAATTTCGTTGATCAACAAGGCCAATGTAAGCTCGGTTTTTTTCAATACAGCTTCTAAACTTGTATTATCGTGTTGTTTAAGCACCAGTTCCAATTCAGCAGTCAACTCACTCAGTTGGGCTTGTGCCATCGAAGCAGCACTGCCTTTAAGTTTGTGGGCAATCAAGTTGGCGGTTTCCTTAGCGCCGGCCTGATAAGCCGTTCTGATTAAGCTAATGTCATCTGCATGATTAGCGCAAAATAACGACAACATTTTTTTGTAGACCACAACGTTGTTGCCGGTCTGTTTTTTTACAAACACGAGGTCAACGCCGGTCAATTGCGGAAACTCCGGTACGGTGTTAGCGATTGTCACGTCGGTTATTATGGAACTCTCAACTCGGGGCTTAACCCAACGTTCCAGGGTCTTAAAAAAAGGATCCCAGTCGAGTGGTTTACCGATATGATCGTTCATGCCGCTGGCCAGGCAACGCTCGATATCAGCTGGCATGACATTGGCGGTCATAGCGATGATGGGTAGCGTTGCAAAACGCGGATCAGAGCGAATTTGTCGACTTGCTTCAAAACCATCCATCACCGGCATATGACAATCCATTAACACCGCGGAATAATCTTTCTGGCGTATCATCGTAATAGCTTCCAAACCGTTATTGGCGATATCAACTTGTATGCCTTCGTTGGCCAGTATTTCAGGCATAAACTCCTGATTGATCAAATTATCTTCAACCAACAACAGATAAGCATTGTTAAGCGTGGGATAGGTTTTTGATGTTGGGTCAGCTGTTGGCATCGGCTCGGTACGGGGTCATTCTTATCCACACTGGTTATTGCTAAAGAATACCGAGGTTTCCCGGCTAAATTCAAGAGACATAGCTGCCATTCATGCAATAATTAAAGATGACATACTACCATAGAAAATTGGAGTTAAAACTCACTCATCTAGGTGCGTTTTTTTGGATAGTAACAGAAGCGGCAGCAAGCAAGCTTTAGGAATGAGGGTTACCGCGTTATTTTTGGATAATTATAATGAATACCACAATTTATAATTCAGAATCTGTTGCGATTACAGCTTGGGCAGAATAAAGAGTCATTTATATTGAATTAACCGACGGCAGAATTTTTGGATTTCCGGCGGATCGTTTTCTTCTGTTAAATCAAACATCTGATGACCAAATTAAAAAGGATAAAATTGAAGTGGGTGGTTATGTTTTAAGATGGGGAGAATTGGATGAAGGTTTAACAGTAAGGGGGAATAGTCGCAGGACAGTTTCAGTTACCTTTACCTCGCGCTGAATAATAGTCATGTCGGGTTGAAAAGCACCAGTCCGGCATCTAGGGTCCTTTATTGTGTTGTCGTTTTTGTGGGACAGAAAAGTCATTCAAGCGGCGCAATACGCTACCCTATTGCGCCCTAGGGATTCCGACCGTATTATGCCAAAAAATGTATTTCGCTTTGCTATCCCGAAACCCTATGAGCTTTAACTCAGTGTTCATACCGCTTAAAATCCCGGTAAAAATTTTCATGAGAACCGTAATCCAACAAATTAAGCACTTCTGATTCCGGATTGTAAATATACGCCAATAGCATCAGGTTAAGATTGACCTTGAATTTTAACACTCGAACCCCGGCCAAATCTCCAGTTTTTAACTCACCTGCACTGGGTTCTTTCATCAGCGTTTTAATAGCGGTTTCCAGTATTTGACGTTCCGGTCTATGGAGCCGTTTTATCGCTCTGGAAAAATGACCGCCCTGTACTACTTTCATTCTGCTTCTGATAAGAATTCATACTCGGAGACATCCCCGGCGGCCATTTCCTGCAAGCCAATCAAAATGCCGTTAATGAATTTTACCGGCAAATCCGGATTTTCTTCGGCGATTTTTCCCAGTCTTGCCCAGTGTTCCAGTTGCATGGGTAATGAACGATGACAGGCTAGCGCTGATATTTTTGCATCCGCTATGAGTCCATCTGATAGTTTTACGGTAGCCACGATTTTTCCTTTACATGTTAAAAGTTATATAATGGTTTCTTTTTACCTAAAAAGAAACCTTTTAAATTAAAATTATTTTATGATCATGATTTAATCGACCAGTGAAAAACAGGGTAAGGAGGTTTCGTCGCTACCGATGCCGGCCGGGGTTTGCAACCCCGACCGAAACGTTTGAAGTCTTCAATCGTTTTCAAAACGTGAGTAACGGGGTTGCAAACCCCGTCACGCTTCGTGATTTTTGGTTCACAATGGGATCGGGTGAGCGTGGTAAACGTTAGGTGAGTGCCGAAAGAGTGAAAAATGGCGCTGGTGATAATGAATTTAAGGCGGGATACTTCGGTTGAGGCGGTTGAATTTCCTATCCGTCCTTATAACTTCGTGGGATCAAAGGGCAGGAGTAAAGCCAGACAGCCAGCCCCCTACGATAAAAAATCCCGCTATATTTCCTAAGAAATAGTAGTATGTTCCCTATTATTTTTGCTTTGCTTAGTCTAACCCTTTTATTTGTTATACTACTAATTTGTTAGAAATGCCGTGAATAAATTTCGAACTCATATTGCTTATCAATCATAAGGAAAGGCCATGAAATTAAGTCAAGCAGTCAAGCCTATAAGCTACTTACAAACAGATGCCAGTATTATTCTGGCTGATTTGGAAAAAAATCATCAGCCCGTCATAGTGACTCAAAACGGACAAGCAAAAGCGGTATTGCAAGATATTGCCAGCTATGAAGCGACTCAAGACAGTCTCGCGTTATTAAAAATATTGGCAATGAGTTCAAAATCCAAGC
>CANNLO010000124.1 GCA_947505055.1 Methylococcaceae bacterium
ACTATCAAGCGCTTGCGCTAAAGAGTCCCTCTGAGCTTCGGCGACCGCTTCAGCTTGTGATTCAGAAAACCCTGCACCCTTGAGCTTCTTTACAAACTCATGTGTATCGAACGTAATTGCTGCCATAATCAAATACTCATCAAAAATCAGTAAGTTCAAATTATAACACAACAAAAATTCCAATTGCTTCCAAGCCTTTTATTTCCTACATAATTTAACATTACAGCCATTATGGGAAGGATTAAACCGTGGTCTGTCACCTAAAGAGATTATTTAACTTTACTCTGACCCCAGTTATTCTCTAGTGGAATTGTAACGGGTGATGTAACATCAATTGCAATCAATGAAGGTATTGTTACTTGGGAAAGCGCTTGGTAATTGCAAAGCCATCTTGAAAACGTTTTTTTATTCAGTCCATTGTTTTGGCAATAAACCGTTTGCGAAACTCTACTCGCTTGCCATAATTTAATGTGTTTTAACTGCCGGTCGTTTAATAACATGAGATATCCTCAGAAAAAAACTGAAGGATACCAGTGCATATGGAATATTTTAAGATGGTGGCGCTACGCGCTTACGCCGCTTTCGTAACGATGAGCGATGAACTCAAATAACACCTGTGTTTCAACTATTGGCGGATTGCTTGCGCGAATCCGCATTACGGGTTGTATACTTAACGAATTCGCTTCAGATAGCCATCCGGTGTAACAGTAATTAGTAATTTATGTTGAATACTTTTGTCAATCTCAAATTCCGTGTGAGTCTTCAAATATTCCCATACGGCTGTTTTTGGATTATTGCCAGGCCCCCAAGGGCGATCCGGGAACATATCTGCGGGCATGTCCTCGATAATAGTATCTAAAACGACACAATAACTGTCTTTGCTGGTGAGCGGTGCGTAGGCTTCGAGTTCCGCCAGAACATGTTCATGAGTATGGTTACTGTCGAGGCAGACCAACACGCGGGAATAGTTTGCAGCGATGGCATGGACTTGCTCGATAATTTCAGGTGCAATACTGGAACCTTGGATCATCTGGATGCGCGAGGCCATGGGATGAGCCTCGATAGCAGCACGATTATGTGCGCGTATATCAATGTCAATGCCCAGCACCTTGCGGTGTGAAATTTTTGGATCAAGCGTTTTACCTGTTTCAATCGCTTCGCATAGATCTAATTGCGCCAGCATGGAAGCGCTGAAGATAAGAGAGCCGCCGTGAGCAATACCTGTTTCGATAATCAAATCGGGTTTGATTGACCAAATCAGTTCCTGCATGGCCACTATGTCGACAGGAGTCTGAATGATGGGGCGACCCAAGCTTTCAAAATTATACATATAACGATTTTGAAATGCCTGAATCATCCATTCTGTAGAGAGACCTTGCCAATTCTTGTTCGTGGGATATGTGGATATAGTTTTCAGTTTTTTAGTTTCGAAAACTACGATGGGATCTGTTGAATTTTTGTTCACAGTGTGTTTCCTTGATAAGTTTTTTTTTGGGGATTAGAGAGCAGAACATTTAATTGATCTAGCAGCATGGACGGTGAGAACTGAAATTCAGCAACTATTGCATTAATGTCAATCTGCGGAAAAACACGATTTGAAGCATTTGATGAGAATACAATCTTTGCTCCTGTAATACTCACTAATTTTTCAGCGAGTGAAGCGTGCGCTGTCAAATTCCCACTTGCCACATTGTATATGCGCCTCTTTCCACATGTGGCAATAGATTGCAACAAAGGAAGAACATCATCTATCGCTACATAATCTTTGCATGAATCTTGGCTCTCATAAATGGTAACGCTGTTTGAATTTTTCAATTCTTGTAATACGGAAGCTAGAAATGTATGCTTACTTTGACCTATTCCGAATACATTTGAAAGCCGCGCAATACGCACATAAGGTGAAGGATGAGCAAGACATAGCGACTCTCCAAGCATTTTACTTAGGTCATAAAGAGTATCTGCGCATGGCACCAAAGAAATGATTGATTGTTCATTTGCAATAGCCCCCCTTGGTAGACTTGCATATACCCTAGTACTTGATAGATAGAGCCATGAGTCAAATGAACATGTTTTCAGTAGTTTTGCTAGTAGGCAGACATGAGCTTCCACCGTATCGTAAGGCCGCGAACGAAAATCACCCGTCAGCCCGATTGCATAAATAACATGGCCTAAAGGCTTTCTAGTATCGGAGATGTCTTCGCGAAGTGGAGCATGAACATTATGGCCTTGCTGTCGTAAATAATTGATTAGTTGGTTGCCAATGAATCCGGCTCCTCCGAATATAGTGAAATTCATTTACGCCATCCTAATAGCTGCATTGGGTTTCCAACATGAATACTATATGCGGGTACTTCGCCACGCACCAAAGACATGGCGCCTATAACGCAACCTTGTCGTAAGATACTTCCATCTAACAGAATACTTCCAGCTCCAATCCAAACGTCATCTTCAATAAGGATGCCACCTTTACTGGGCTTAAATCCCTGCTCGCGTATTAACGTACCCTTCTGATTAAATTCATGATTGACTGGGGCGAATACAACATTTGCTGCGATTGCTACATTATCACCAATTTTTATACCATTTCCGGAATAAAGAACGCAACCCGAGTTAATATATACGGACGATCCTATAATCACATCCCCAATACCCCCACTAAATTTTATTTTTACAAAACTGTCTACCATTGAGAGTGCTCCAATATTGACTTGGCTACCTCTCATAGAATCTTCGATGTCTGACAACGGTGATATTTTTGCACTTGGATGAATATTAATCATGCAAAATCTAGCTGTGGTAAAGCCGTTAAGAATTTGGAACTTATCTTAGGAGACTTGGTATACACACCTTCTCCATGAAGATAAAATAACCTGCACCAAGCAAACTTTACTTCTTGCTGAGGCAGTACTTGCGAGAGAGCGATAAAAGCGCCTGCTTTTGCGATAGCATAAGGTGTTAATAGTCGCAATGGGGTTTGAACAGATAACATGCCGTGGGTCAGATCGTATTCAAAGCAGGTGCCGATACCGATAAAGCGCCTCACTTTACTCTGGGCAGCACCCTTTGCAAGTTGTAATGTTCCTGTCAAGCAATCAATATTCTTGGCGGATTGGAGATATTGACTAGGCTCTGCATACCAGGCGGCATGAATGACAATGTCGATACCTTGACAAGCATTTGCCCACCAATCAGAATTCTCTGCAAAGAGATCCTCCGTGGAAACTATTGATTCGATAGGCTTCCAGTTGAGAAGTCGGCTTTGTGTTCCTTCCCGTATTACCACGCGAACTTTTATGTCGCGTTGTCTCAATACTTTAAGAATTTGACTACCGACAAAACCAATGACTCCCGTCAACAAAACCAACCCCGTCATACAGCATCCCTTTTTAGTATAACCACAATAAATTTCAAATCCAACGCGACCATAGCCATGTGAGGTGCGTCAGTACAACTTGATGTCGCAATGGCAAACTGACACCCAGATGAGCTTTAAAAGCCTCTTCAAAACGATTGATGTAGTCGTAAAAGTGTTCACACCCCAGCCATTAGCAGCTGCATCGGTGGCGTAGCGAACTTCTAGTTCTGTTATGGACGGCTTGGTGTAATAGATACGAGGTTTCATTCAGTATGATTTCGAAATGCGCATTTTCAGTGGAAAGGGTAGTATTAGTTAAAAAAAGGAGCATACCCATTTATTTAATGACATATTGAAGCAGCTGTTTTACGTCTGCAAAAAACTAGATCAATATCGTCTATTAAAATCATTCATCACCCGCTTTTTTGTAAAATTTGTTTAATCTCTGATTCTGGCAAGCCTGTCACCTTAGCGATTATCTCAATTGATGTACCTTCTTTTGCCAAGTTGAGAGCTATATTTTTTGTTGTCTCATTTATGCCTTCTGCTTTGCCTTCTGCTTTTCCTTCATAATAGCCATCACCAAATGAGGATTCAAACATACTGGCTTGGTAATGCAAATCGTCTTTGTAATGTTCATAGGCTTTTTGTTCATCTTCAGGCAGCTTCATGATGTTGAATTTTTCTTCTGCTTCTTTTAAGCCTTTAGCAGTGAAGTTTTCTTTGATTTCTTCATTTTTTAAGAAGTAAATCCATTCATCCAAAGTATCTTTGGCAATGTCGTTAAAGCGGTTTATTTTGATCAAATAATATTCAGGGTAGAGTGATTCTACGCTGTCTTTTTTAAAAAGTTGTTTTTGTTTTTCGTTGAGTTCCAACAGGTCATGGTTATGTAGACCTATAAAGCGGGTGGTGCCTTTGTAGATGTAGTCTGTGCCACTGCCAAGATCAAAATAAAGAATGTTAATTGAGATGACTTTGGTTATACCGGCGTAAGATTGACTTTCTTCCAGATGCTCTATGGCTGTTTTTGAGACACCATAAAATATGCGCTGCAAGTAGTCATATTCCCGATCATATTGTATTTCTATGATAATTATTTCTTGTTTGTGGTTACGTACCTTTAGATCAACCCGGTTAAATTTATCAAGTTTGTAGTCTTTATTACTTTCACTATCTAACACATCTAGGATGGTAATGTCTTCTTTAAGCAGCTCACTTAAAAAACCTTCGAGAATACCAAAATTGGCTTTGCTACGTAGCAAGCGTTTTATAGCCCAGTCGAAGGTGATCAGTTTTCTTTTTTTAGTCATCTAAAACCTCATAAACCTGTGGCGATACATAGTATTCCAGCAAATAAACCACGCTCATAGCTGGATGCCTGTGCGACGTGCTATTTCAAAAATAGGTGCGTCTACGGTATGTGCATCTTTAAGTACAATATCCAACTTACGATCACCCAGCGCCATACAATCGACAAATGGCGTCAGCGCGATTAGGAAGAGCTATCTCGACTTCAACCATTAAGTCAATATCACCGCCTCGCGCATCACCGTCAATCCGTGAACCAAAAAGCCACACTCTGCACGGTATGCCTAAGATGAGGTCTACCGTATTTTTAGTGATTTGTGCTTGTGATGGCGTTAATCCCATAGTTTCACCGCAGTAAAATTTAGATAATGTCTAATGCTAACATGCAGGCTACCAAAATTATCACTCATATCACCACCAACCTTGGCACGGCTGTAACAAATTTTGTACCCAATTCTGCTAAATGTACATTTTGTTGCTTAACTTCAGTGGCAATATTCCACGGCAGGATCACCAGATAATCAGGGTGCTGTTCGACTAAAGCCGATGGTGCCAGTATCGGTATATGGCTACCTGGCATAAACTTACCCTGCTTAGCATTAGCTGCATCGCAGACAAAAGGCAATAAATCTGATTTAATACCTGCGTAGTTAAGAAGTGTGTTGCCTTTAGCGGCAGCACCGTAGGCGGCTACTTTTTTGCCGGCACGCTTTTGTTCAAGCAAAAAACTTAACAGATCATTCTTGACCTTATCCGCACGCGCCTGAAAATTTTGGTAAGTGGATAGGGTTTTCAGGCCGCTCTTTATTTCTGCTGCTATTAAAGCTGCTAAAGCTTGTGTATTACTGCGAGTATCTTCTTCATGACAGCCATAAATACGAAGACTACCACCGTGAGTAGGCAACTCATCTACATCCCATATCCGCAAGCCGGCTGAGTTGAATATGCGCTCAACCGTATATAGCGAAAGGTAAGAAAAGTGCTCGTGATACATTGTATCGAACTGGGTGTGCTCGATTAGACGCATCAGATGCGGAAATTCAAGTGTGATAGTGCCGTTAGGTTTTAAAGCTGCTTTCAGACCGCGAGTAAAGTCATTGATGTCGGGCACATGCGCATATACATTATTCCCAGCAATGAGATCAGCTTTTTGATATTTAACGGCCAATTTCTTACTTAGCTCCTCGCCAAAGAACTCTCGTAATACTGGAATGCCTAGTCTTTCTGCAGCGTCAGCGGTACTAGAGGTAGGCTCTATACCTAAGCATGGTATGCCCGCTTCAACAAAGTTTTTTAGCAAATAACCATCGTTGGAAGCAATTTCAATGACATGACTATTATTAGTCAATTGAAAGCGCTCTATCATCGCTTTGGCATAAGCTTTGGCGTGAGCTAACCAGCCACTGGATGTGCTAGAAAAATAGGCGTAGTCAGCGCTAAACAACTCATTGGCTTGGGCATAATCTTCAGTCTGCACTAACCAACAGTGGGTGCAAACTTTGACTTTGAGTGGGTAGTACTTTTCTGGCTTAGACAGGTTGGCTTGGCTTAAGTAAGCGTTGGATGGCGGCGCAAAGCCGAGATCGAGAAAGGTGTGCTCTAGCGGCTGGCCACAGTGACGACAGTTCAAAGACTCACTCCTTCAAATTTTGTATCAAGCAGCGGATGCTTGGCATCTCTGATTGAAAGTTCGGTAATTTTTATTGGCCACTTGATAGCTAACCGCGGGTCTTGAGCGTTTAACGCCGCTTCCGCCTCTAAGCTATAAGCTACGCTATGACAGTATAAAAGTTGTACATCATCAGTCAGCGTTTGAAAGCCATGTGCAAAACCCTCTGGTATCAACATCGCCCTATTATTATCGGCGGAAAGTACTTCAGCATGCCAATGCAGAAACGTTGATGAGCCAGCTCTCAAATCGACTGCTACATCCCACACTTCACCTTGAATACAGCTCACCAGTTTCATTTCAGCATGAGGGGGCAGTTGGTAGTGCACGCCTCGCACGGTGCCTCGCTGGGCAGTGTAAGTATGATTAATTTGAGCAATGGGTAAATGCCAGCCGGCTTTTGCAAGTGCTTCAGCACAAAATAAACGCGCCAAAAAACCTCGGTTATCACCCAAACGTTGACGCTCAATTAGCTTTAGACCTGCCAAGGGTAAGTCGGTAATAATAAATCGGCTCATAGCATTGCTTCGTAAGCGGCAATTTCAGCTTCACATAAACTGCGTGCATCCGTACCTTGCTGGTGGGCATGATACCAGGCCATAGTTCGACGAACGGTTTCTGCCAAAGACCATTTGGCGCTAATGTTAAGTGTTTCTCGTACCTTAGCTGTTTCTAACGCTAATAAACCTGCCTCATGGGGGCCTGTGTTGCCGTCACCATAAATCACATCGCCACAACCAAAAGCTGCACGGGCATGTTCTATAACAGTATAAACAGTTGCAGCCTCATGGGTGTGTGGACCAAAGTTGTAGGCGTCTGCCAACTCAGGCTGATACCATAGCTTTTGAGCTAGTGTCAGGTAACCGTGCAAAGGTTCAAGTACGTGTTGCCAAGGGCGAATGGCTTGTGGACGTCGAATTTCTAGCTGAGTCGCTGCTTGCCATGAGCGCACAGCATCGGGTATCAGACGGTCTTCTGACCAATCACCGCCACCGATTACATTACCTGCACGAGCACTGGCAACAGCTACGCCTTGTGCTTGCAGATAAGCATCACGATAGCTGGCTATGACTATTTCACTCGCGGCCTTGCTTGCACTGTAGGGGTCGTGACCACCAAGTTCATCGGTTTCTCGATAAGGGAACAGCCATTCGCGGTTACGGTAGACCTTGTCCGTAGTGACCATGACGGCCACTTTAATACTATCTAAATCACGCAGGGCATCAAGTAAGTATGCAGTGCCCATGACGTTAGTTTCGTAAGTCGCTAATGGGTCACGGTAACTAGCACGAACCAAAGACTGCGCTGCAAGATGAAAGACTATTTCAGGACTAGTATCGCGAACAATCTTCGCCAGCTTAGAGGCATCACGAATATCACAGCAATAATTAGTCATGCCGTTTTTAACATCTGCTAGCTCAAACAAATTAAGCGTAGTATTGGGCATTAGGGCAATACCAGTAACGTTAGCGCCCATTTTCTGTAACCAAAGCGCCAACCACGCACCTTTAAAGCCGGTGTGACCCGTCAAAAGTACTCGCTTGCCGTGCCAGAAATTAGCTAAAGCAGTCATTGCCAAACTTTCCATGGGGCTTTACCAGAAGCCCACAGCTCTTCAATCAAGGTCTTCTCACGCAAAGTATCCATAGGTTGCCAGAAGCCTTGATGCTCAAAAGCCATCAATTCATTCATTTTAGCTAATTGAGCGAGAGGCGACCCTTCCCAACTAGTTTGATCACCCTCAATGAGTTCAAGACATTTGGGGGACAGTACAAAAAAACCACCATTAATCAGACCGCCATCACCTCGCGGCTTTTCAATAAAACCAGTCACTTGATCGCCAGTTCTTTCCAAGGCACCATAACGGCCAGGAGGTTGCACTGCAGTGATGGTGGCTAGCTTGCCATGTTGCCGATGAAATTGGATGGATGCACCAACATCAACATCACTAAGGCCATCGCCATAAGTAAAACAAAAGGCTTCTTCGTTTTTAATATAATCAGTCACACGCATAAGGCGTCCACCTGTTAAGGTATCGTCACCAGTATCCACTAAGGTCACTTTCCAAGGTTCAACATTTTGCTGATGCACAATCATGCGGTTATCAGCCATATCAAAAGTTACGTCAGACATATGCAAAAAGTAATTGGCAAAGTACTCCTTAATGACATAACCCTTGTAACCACAACAAATAACAAAGTCATTCACGCCATGCGCAGAATACATTTTAAGGATGTGCCAAAGTAACGGCTTACCGCCCACCTCAATCATGGGTTTTGGCTTAAGATGCGTTTCTTCAGATATACGAGTACCGAGACCGCCGGCAAGAATAACTGCTTTCATCTTAACTCTCACACCATTTTCGCCACATTTCCCGATAGGCCATTTCCAATCTATGTGCAAAGCCAAGTTCGTCCATCATCGCTGAATTTTGCATCTCTTGCCTTAAAGTTGATCGCACTTCTGCTAGTTTAGTAAAATCTGAAGCCAAGGCCACAGCCTTATCAATATAAGCCCCTTCATTATCGGCAATCCATTCCGGATGACCTATGCTTACCAAAGGCAAACTTCCAATGCGTCCCACACTAGGGCGACCCGCTAAGGTAATATAGGGAACCCCCATGTATAAAGATTCAACTAAGGTGGTGCCAGAATTGTGTGGAAAACAATCTAAACCAATGTCTATACCGCGTAATACATCCCAAGGCGGTGTAGTATAGCCCATGAGTAAGCGATCTGGAGTAATACCATATTCAGCAAATTTCTGAGATAGGATTTCCTGCATCGACTTTTGACCATAATCTTGACTATTTAAAATGAGTTTGGAGGTCGGCAAACGCTTTAGAATCTGAGCCCAGACTCGAATAGTACGATGATTGACGCGCACAGAACGGGTCAGCGTACCAAAAGTGATATAACCATTTCCTAAAGCGGGTAAGGTAGAAACCGCCCCCATACCTTCTTTAGCTTGATAAACTAACGAAGTCTCATCCAATCGCCAAGGAATTTCTGAAAAAAGTGGCTCACAGCCAATAGGTAGCAACACTTTATTGCCCAGATAATAATCAATGGCTTTAAGACCTGTCGTATAACCAAACCCAAGCCATGTAATGGAAACGGGGGCGGGCTTAAGGGCAAAAACCCCCAAGCGGTTGCCTGAAGTATGTCCAGCAAGATCAAGCAATATATCGATTTCATCCTTACGAATGCACTCGACTAACGACTCGTCAGTCATACCAGTGGTAGCCACCCAATGGTCAACATAACCACGATAACGTGCTGTGACTTCGTCTTCTTTTTTAAGCTCAGCGTAGGCATAAATCTCAACTTCATTTTTATTATGATTACGCAGCAGTGCCTCTAAAAATAGACTCACCGAATGCTCCTTAAAATCAGGGGACACATAACCCACCTTGAGTCGCCTACTGGGGTCACGGCTATTTGCATGAACTTGCCAATGCACGCGCTGTGGCGCAGCTATTTTATGCTCATATTCCTCATAAACAGCATAAATTTCTTCTGCAGTTTTGTTGGGATGATAATTATAGCCAAATAAGAGATTGCTCCAGGCAAGTTTGAAGGATGAATCAATAGTTAAACATTTCCTAAATAACTCTTCCGCCTTAGAAAACTGCGTATTTGTAATAAAAAACTCGCCTAAATTATTTATTGATTCAATGTAATTCGGATTGATTGCTAATGCCTGATAGTAACTTTTAGCGGCTTTATCATTCATTCCTTGTTCATAAAATATAACCCCAAGATTATGATATGCCTCGGCATATTCTGAGTTAAGATTTAAAGCGTAAATAAAACTTGCCTCGGCCTCGTCCCACCTTTTCATTTCTATGAGGCTAGCTCCCAGATTTAAATATCCTTGAGCATAATCCGGTTTAAGCTGTATCGAACAGCGATAGGCGTCTACGGCTTCGCCCCACCTTTTCATATCATGGAGTGTAATACCCAAATTATAATGTGCCTGAGCAAAATCTGGTTTAAGCTGTAACGCGCAACGGTAACTTGCTTCAGCCTCGTCTAATCGACCTAAATCTTTAAGAATAACACCTAAATTATAATGTACCTGAGCTAAATCCGGCTTAAGCTGTAACGCGTAACGGTAGCTTGCTTCAGCCTCGTCTAATCGACCTAAATCTTTAAGAATAACGCCTAAATTGTTATGTACTTCTTCGCATTCGGGTTCAAGCAGCAATGCACTGCGATAGATAACTTGAGCCTCTTCCAATCGCCCCAAATCCTTAAGGGTATTGCCAAGATTTTTATGCGCCTCGACATCATCAGGCAATAGCAATATTGATTTTTTCATAGGCGCCAATGCCTCGTCATTTCGCCCCATTGCCTTATACACTGCGCCCAATGACTTCCAGCCAAATGGATGATGAGGGTAACGCAACGTGAGTGATTTCGCGAGTAAAATGGCTTCTGTGTATTGTCTCTCAGCAAATAATGTTATCAGCTTATCGATTTCTTCATAATAGGGGACCTTATTCTGTTGCAATAAGGCGTGTCGCTTTGCTTTTTTAACATGCTTAGTCTTAGTATTTTTTTGCTTCACTGCATTCGACTGGATTGGAAACTGAGCAATCAATACTAAACGTTCAGCCAAAGCGTCTACAGCAGTACCATTCAATCCATGTTTCCGTCCCTGCTTCAGCAGTTCCCCTGCTTCATACGTTGATCCATTTTGTATTAGCGCATCAATATAACTCAGCCAGTATTGGCCTTGATTTGGATTAGACTCTAGTGCCAATTTAAAATGAGGTATAGCAGCAACCGTCTGTTTGTTCTGAACCATCAGCACACCTAGATTATGATTTGCGTCAGCATGATTCGGCTGTACTCCTAAAATAATTCGATAAAACCGCTCTGCATCAGTTAATTTACCAATCCTATGATGCGCCAATCCTTGCTGCATCAAATGTTCAATGCTGAATGTTGCAGACGATAATTGTGCCTCATTATTGTTTAAAGTTTGTTTGATATTTGACATACTGGACACTTATATGAGTTGTGTATCTCTTTAAAAAATTAATTTAATACCAAGTTTTGACCTAGAATTTCATAGAAGACTTTAGCTTCGCCAGATCCACACATGGCTTTCCGAAGTTCTTCAACCCCAATCATACAGGTTGCCACATCCTAAATTAACTCAACTGAGAATGTTGCGCCTTCGCGTCAACTATTGAGCACATAATAATAGACGACTTCTGCTTGACATAGACATATAACTTCCTCTGTAGTGTCCGGATGCTCTCATCGCTTAATAGTAACATGGCAATCCCCTTTTTTTCTCTACACTTCAGTTGCGTGCACAAAGCAGTGCGCTTTCCCTCGGCTAAGGTGATGTTGTCTTTAGCCTCAATCAGTACTATGAAATGGTCTAATTATACCTCACGCAGTCACGCCTGCGGATTTTTCAAATGGCTGAAATTTTGGATTTAGAAGCGTTTTTACTTGGTCTTTAAAATGAGCCAATAGCGCATAAGCCGAGGCATCTTGAGCGTTGAGGCCTAGCCAGTTTTCCAGAACCTGGACAGCCTCTAGATATCGACCTGCCTCTCTGTGAGCAATGGCACTCTCTAGGGCTGTTGGTGAGACACCACACTTGCTGGCTAA
>CANNLO010000125.1 GCA_947505055.1 Methylococcaceae bacterium
AGGTCAGTTGGCATCAACCGATTGTGGATGATTGGCAAATAATTCCACGTGTAAGATATTATTCGCAGACAAAAGCAAATTTTTATCAAACGACATTTGATGTTGATACAAGCACATTTCTTCCGATTCAATCTTACTACTCTAGCGACTACAGACTAGCCGGTTTCGGAGCTATTTCCGGTGGCCTGAAACTAAGCAAAGAAATAAAGAAAATCAAACACATCGACAGCCTGAAGTTTCAAACCGGTTTTGAGTATTACAATCACAACGCTGGTTATGAGATAGGTAGCAACAATAATCAAACCTTCGATAGCTTTAGCTATACGATGGTTACTGCCTCCTTTAATTTAAAGTTCTAACCCAACAAGCAAGCTGATTAAATACGGATGTTGGAGGTATTTAATTTTGAATTTAAAGCTATGGGTTCGCCCTGTTCAATTCAGTTTTGTGCTGACTCGGCGGATAAAGCAGAAATGCTTTACCGCCAGGTTACCGATTGCATTGCCCGGCTTGAGTTTAAATATTCCCGTTACCGGGAAGACAGTTTTCTGGCCGAGATCAATCGCCGTGCAGGGTCTGGTATTAACACAGCACTGGATCCTGAAACGGTGGGCTTGTTACGTTATGCCGATAATTGTTACCAGGAAAGTAACAAGCTATTCGATGTAACTTCAGGCGTGCTACGAAAATTGTGGCATCTTGAACAAACCGAATTACCCACGAAAGACCAAATACAAGCAGTATTGCCGTTAATCGGCTGGAAAAAAGTGCAGTGGGATGAGCGATCAATCCATTTGTCACAAACTGGAATGCAACTGGATTTTGGCGGTATCGTAAAGGAATACGCCGCTGATTCCGCTGCAAACATATTCCAACAGAATGGAATCAGACATGGCATTATCGAATTAGGTGGTGACATTCGGGTGACAGGTCCCTTGCCAAACGGCGAAGGTTGGCCGGTTGCCATTCGTGATCCCCGTCATCCTGAAAAAATAATTGCCCAACTTAAACTCAAATCCGGAGCTCTAGCGACCAGTGGTGATTATGAACGCTTTCAGCTCATTGATGGTGTTCGTTACAGTCATATCTTAAATCCCAAAACCGGTTGGCCCGTTTCAGGCCTGCGAGCCGTCAGCATAGTGGCAGACCACTGTGTTGTCGCTGGCAGCGTGTCAACTATTGCCATGCTCAAGGCAAATAACGGTCTCAAATGGCTACGCTCATGTGGCCTACCCTTTTTATGTTGTCAGAATAACGGACAGATTTTTAATCAATTACAGGTGGTAAACAAATTATGAAAAAACTTACTGCAATATTAATGCTATGGCTCATGGCTATCGCTTTAGTTCATGCTGAAATACCTAAAGCAGACTTAAGTGGTGCCGCGTTAAATCCGGGTCAATGGCCAGCGGATTTCCGTTTAACCTTAACGGTGCCTAAAGATCATCATGCTTACCTTGATAAAGGTGACGAAAATATTTACCTGGCGGTTGCCATCGATCCTTCAGATAAATTAACCGCGCAAAATTTAAAAGTGGTCAGCCTGCAAAAGCCGACCGGCGTTTATGACAGTGAAGTTAAAGCAACCGTGTTAAGAGATCAGGGCGATTTTATTTTGTCTCTGGGCACGTTGGGCGCCGGCGCTACCACCGCTTCTTTACAATTAGACGTTAACTATCAATTATGTAACGATGTTACGCATGTGTGTTTTCGTCCGCAAACCGCACAAGTCACGCTTGCCTTACCGGCTGTTGTTGCAAAAAACCCGGTTATTAGTCAGCCAGTGGCTCCCAAGGTAGAAGAATCTGCCAGTTTGGCCGATCAAATGTTGGCCTTGTTTACCAATAACAAAGACAATACTTTCATAATGTTTGGTTTGATGTTTCTTGCCGGTATTTTATCGGTGGCTACACCTTGCGTTTATCCGATGTTGCCGATTACCTCGATGTTTATCGTTAAACGTGCTAATGGCGTTGCTGAAAAGGTCAAGCTGCATGCATTTGCTTATGCCGTCGGTATCATTTGTACCTATACCGCTTTAGGTTTGATGGCCGGGATGACCGGTGGTGCCTTTAATACCTTTATGCAGTCTGCTGCGGTTAATATTGGTTTTGCCTTGTTTTTTGCCTTTTTTGCAATCGCCTTGCTGGGCTTTTATGAATTGGGCTTTATGCAAAATGAAGTACATTCTCTGGATCAGAGTTCCGCAAAGGTCGGTGGTGTTGTCGGTACCTGGTTAATGGGTGCTGTTGCCGGACTGGTTATTTCACCTTGTGTTGGTCCTATCGTTTTTGCGTTATTGTTGCAAGTTGCCGATCAAATTGCGGCGAAAGCCAGTGCATTGGCGGCCATGGGTCAAACATTATCTTTTGGTGATAAATTGGGTATTGCCTCACAAGGCAGCATCATGATGAGCGGCTTTGGTTTGGGCGTAGGCTTACCGTTTTTTATCATCAGTGTCGTAAAATTCAAAAAAATGCCAAAAGCCGGTTACTGGATGAACAACATCAAGTATGCCTTTGGTTTGATGATTTTATATTTTTCTTATGTTTATTTCGCCAAAGGTATGGGTGTTATGGGTGTAGAGCCGACGGTCACTTTATCGATTGCGTTGGGCATGGTTGCGGTTTGGATTGCCGTTGTGCATTGCAACGTCATATCTTTGTTGCCTGCTGATGCCATGCCGAATGAGAAAATGCATCATTATTTGGGTGTTATGTCTCTGATTATAGGCGTTTGGTTGGTTGTTGCCGGCTTGGGTCAAACGCCGATTATTGCCTCCGCTCATGCAACTGAAGTTGTGGCTGTTAGTGGTAGTGGTAAAGCAGTCAATCTGACTATTCAGGAAGAAGCCGGTATTTCGTGGTATAGAAATTTTGAAGCGGCACAAAAAGCATCCAAAGAAACAGGCAAGCCTATCTTTATTGATTTTTATGCCAGCTGGTGCGCAAACTGTACGGCATTTAAAGCAGAAGCAGCCAATAATGCTGCGTTAAATCAAGCGTTAAGGGAAAAAGCCATTGCTGTAAAATTGGTTGACAAAGAACCTGAGTTTGAAAAATTTCGTGAAAATCCAGAGCATCGTCAATTGAAAATTGGTTTGCCGTATTTTGCAATTTTGTCTCCCGACGGAAAATTGATCTGGTCAGGTACTGATTACAAAGCGACAGAAAAAATGATCTCTGTTTTATCTAGCATGGAACAAATCAAAGCTGAAGTTACAAGTCAACCGATGAAGGTTTCTTTGGCTAATTAGTTGTAGCTGTTATTGGTTACAATGCTGAAGCGGTTATTTAAGCGATAAGTAAAGGAGTTCAAGCCTTGGTTTGAACTCCTTTTTTATGCCTAAGGCATAACCGGTAGCGAAAAGTGTTTTTGTAAATCCTTCAAACGAGGCTGGTCGAGATAAACATCATCAGGATAATAACCAAGATGATGAACCCCCAGCTTTTTCAATAATTCCAGTTGTTCAATAAAAATGGTTGAAGATACCGGCTCTCGCGTTTTCCAATTAACGGTCTCTACCTCAAATATGGCCTTTTTTATACCTTCAGGATAATGAGCTATAGCCGCGACGACTTCCGTTAACTCCTGAGCCTGTTTTTTTGTCTGAGCAAAAGGTAAGGTAGAAATGGCAACGTAATTATAATGGGCTAAAAAGGATTTGAATGATTGAGCATAAGTTCCTTCAGTATCGGGTTTTAAGCCGGATAGCGTGAATAAATTACGCGCTGTGGAGATACCGGGTCGATTATCACGAACCCGATTGGCTAGTTCATCGGTAAATTGACTGATTAATTCTATTTTGTGCTGTGACCAGGCGTGGCGAATTTTAGGTGTGGCCTGAAGTTGTTCATAGCGATCCGGCAATCCCCAGACGTCACGGCCAAAGGATAATGCAGCCTGAGAAACATCTTCGTGGTCGGATAAAATCCCGTCATCGTGAAATAAAATGCCGTCAACATTACAATAACGCCCTAGATCCTCATAAATTTCAGTAACATAATGACGCGCTTCAGATTGAAAAACTGAAAGCCGCGAATAAATGTCATCGGATTTTTGCGCTTTACCGTCTCGCCATTCCTGTACATACCAGGCATCCGGCAAGTCATTTTTAAAGGCAAAAACAGGTAGCCACGCATAAACTTTGACCCCGGCACGGGTTTTTAATTGCCAAGCGACGTGAGCGAACAAATCCTGTTTGACGGGGAAGTGTCGGTTGGGAAAATACACGGTGTCGGCATTGCCGTCACTGTTGGTGTCCGAATAGGCTTGCAAAAAAACCGTGTTAATATGCATGTTAGCGATGCGGTTGATTTCAGCGTCAATATTGCGTTCGGTTTGTTGGGGGTTTTTGTCGTAGAGAAAATCCAGATCTAAGTAAGCGACCCGCAATGACCGATCGGTGCGCAGCTTGGTGATAATTTCGGCAAATTGTCGAACATCCGGATCATCAGTCATGATCATGCGACGCAGGACATCAATATTGGCAACAGTATTAAAGCCGTCAATCAAGCCCATAGTCATCGGCATACCTGCTTCGCGCGACGCTTCCATGGCGATGTTGTTATATTCACCGTAAGGCCAGACCATCACTCTGGGCCAAACTCCTGCATGTTGAAAAATGAATTCGGCACTTTTTCTCAGTGCCAGATGGATGCGTTCCCGATATTGTGTTTCGGTTTCATACTGGCCAGTTGCAGAATCAAATATTCGGGTAACCATCGGAGCCTGGGTGTCGCCTTGCGGATTGGCAATGGCGCTTTTATGCAAATCATAAGTATGCGAGGCCATTTCTACCAGGCCGGATTTCACCATTTCCCGAACTTGATCCCAGTTAAGTAATTGCTTGCCATCTTCATCCGGTTTGTCAATGCCATCTATCCAGCTACCGATGATCGCTAATGTTGCCGGGTAATGATATTTTTTAAGTATGGGAAAAACCCGGGTGTAAAAACTTAGGTAACCATCATCAAAAGTCAGCAATACGGATTTATCAGGAATTGCATTTTTGCCGGCCGCCGCATCTAAAACATTCTGAACGCTGACGATTTTATAGCCATTTTTTTTCAGCCAAAACAGATGTTCTTCGAAATGTTCAACACTGACATCCATTGAGTTTAAAGAAGCTTTAGCGGTGCCCGCTTTTGCGATGTCGTGATAATTGAGCACCAAAAAATGATGCTCATCGGCTTGGATAGTTGCAGTGAAAAATAAAAGCAAGGCCAGTAAAAACGGCTGGTTTAACGAGTTATAAAACATAGTTATTGTATAAATCCACGTAACAGAATTACTTAATGAGAGTTATACGCGAGACTGCAGTTTTCAACCATAGTTTTAATGGTGAAGGCATTAAATACTGAATAGTTTGAATAAGGCAAACTAAACTGCCAAACCTTATAAGCGCTAATCCGCGGTAAGTTCATTAAGCTCAGTCGGTCTGCCCCTGCACAACGAATAAGGTTAGATATAGATGTAATCAATCAAGTCTAAAGAAGATGGAATTGTTTAAATTAACCGAATCTTTGGGTTGAAATGCCTCATTCGGTGCGCAGGTTTAAGTGTGGATGATTCTTGTGGAAGGTCAGCTTTTAGAGCGTTTAGGTTTATTTAAACATCCGGTTGCTTAACTGTAAAAACTGGCTCAAACTGTGTTTTGGTCAAATAATTTTTTGTATAATCCCGATAAACCCGGATGGAGGGTGTTATGAAAAGAATCAAAGTAGCAGGATTAGTCTTCGTCCTGTTTGGGATCATGGCCAGCGCTCCTGTTTTTGCAAGAGGAGGTCATGGCGGAGGCCATTATGGAGGCCATTATGGAGGCTGGGGTGGACATAGAGGTTATTATAGTGGAATGGGGTTAGGCCTGGGTTTGGGCTATGGACTGGGTTACTATGGCGGATCTTACTATGCGCCGTATTACAATTATCCGCCTTCAGTGATTACTGTTCCCGTAGCGCCGCCAGTTTATATTCAGCAAGCACCACCAGTGGTTCAGCAATATCCGGCAGGTTATTGGTATTATTGTAATAATCCGCAAGGCTATTATCCGTATATCAAACAATGTTCAGGTGGTTGGCAACAAGTTGATCCAATGCCGTCTTCTGCGCCACGTTAAGGAGTTACACAATGTCACGTTTTTTTAAAGTGTTTTTTGGCATAGCCATGCTGGCAATGAGCGGTTGTGCCAGTTTACCTAATGGTCCGGGTGTCATGGTGCTACCTGGTAGCGGCTTGTCTTTTGAAAGGTTTCGTAATGATGATGCGGTCTGCCAGCAATTTGCTTCGTTTCAGGTTGGCGGGACAACCGCTAATCAAGCGGGCGTGAATAGCGGGGTGACTAGTGCTGTAGTCGGCACGGCTTTGGGTGGGGCCGCTGGTGCGGCAATTGGCGGAGGGCAGGGCGCTGCTATTGGCGCCGGTACCGGTTTAGTAGCTGGAGGGCTTGTTGGTACCGGCGCTGCCAATAGTTCAATGTACGATGTGCAACAGCATTACGATACAGCTTATATTCAATGCATGTATGCCAAGGGTCATCAGGTACCGGTGTCGGGGCAGTTTTCAGGTGCAATCCCGCAACAAGCAATGCCACCGGCGACTCATATACCTCCGCCCCCGCCCGGCTCAACCTCATCTTCGCATATACCGCCTCCCCCGTCGGGTCCGCCACCGGCGCCACCTCAATAACAAGCTGGAAGGCAGGATGTGTATCAACGCATTCTGCCTTTTTTATTTTGTTAGCACTTCTAAGTTGTTTAGTCTGAAACCTGCATTATGTAGGCCGATTATAATTGCAGAAATTTGTGCTCAAATTACCGTAAGTCTTTAGCTAAGGTGATCTGGTTGAGCAAAACTCTGAGATTAATCAGAACTTTGTGCTATAGTGCCGACCACTTAAAATCTTGTTTTAGAGTCACATCCCTAATGAAAAAAACTGACACGACACCGCTGTGGGTGTTCTTAGCCTTTTCCAGTATTGAGACGCGCAAAGGTGCATTGATACTGATCTGGAGTAGTGTGATCTTCAGCTTTTACTGTGTTCCCTGGGTTAATTATTTTAGTGAATATACCTGGGTTGCCAAATTGTTTTTAATCGAAGACTGGAGTTGGCTTGTGATGATGTTGCCGGTTGTAGTCTGGTATTGGCTAAGCATGAAATGGATCGATAAAAATAGCAGTTGGGAAAAATAATGTGATTGGAGTTCTTTTAGTTTTCATTCACTAATTGATGCTGCTCAAAAACCAGGATCAAAGCATTGGACTTACAGTTTGTTAAGCTCTTGCGCAAACCCACACATCAACCTGCGTGACGCCTGTTTTTTTTAGCAGGGCGGCCAGTTCATGAGCTGTTGAGCCTGTGGTCATTACGTCATCAAGTATCGCGACATGGTCTGCTTGGATGGGTTTGATAAGCGAAAAAGCATTTTTGATATTCTTGCGCCGCTGTTTAGCCGATAACTGCGTTTGATGGGGCGTATCGATATGTCGTTTGCAACTGCTCAGATCGAGCGGGATTTTCAATTCTTTGCTTACTGTTCTTGCAATCTCTATGGCTTGGTTGAAACTGCGATCACGGTACCGGGCTTTATGCAGAGGGATGGGCAAAATTAAATCCGGACGCTGTGCATTTTGTTCGAGGTACTCTGCCAATAACAGACCCAGCAAGCGGGCATTCTTGTAATTGGCGCTAAATTTCAAGTTGCTGATTAAATGTCGAATGGCGCCCTGATGGATAAACGGTGCGAAAGTTTGGTCAAACGCAGGTGGTCGGCTCAGGCAGCGGCCGCATAGTCTTGGGGTGATTGCTCCTGTTTCCAATATTTCTGCGCACTGATAACAGCACAAATTGTTTCTGGGCAGGTGGGTATAACACGAATAACATAGGTCGCGGGAGTTGAATCCGGGGTTTCCGCACAAGATGCAGGTAGGCGGTAACAGGTAATTCTGTAGAACTTTTACACACACTTTAAACCCGCACATACAGGACGCTCACTTTAATTAAATCAATAAGTTAGGATGGTATTGCGCTCTGTCTGCACTATAACCCACGCGTATCGCTGATAAATCATTGGTGGCTCATGGCATTATTTTGAGTGCCGAAGAAACCAATAATATTCTGCACTGGTTCGATACTTTACTGAATACTAATTTCAATCATTTGCGTAAAGATGATTACATTCTGGTTAAAAAACTTCCTGATTACCCATAAACCTCAGCCAATTTCAGTAACCGCATAGGCATATAGGGGGTTCTAGCCGCAACGTAGCAAAGGCGTGGCAGCATATCCTCAAGAACAAATCGTCGATTGAAACGGTAACAAAACTCTGCCAAATAACGTGGAAGATGTTTGTCATTGATGGCGTGATACGCCCCATTCACTTTGCCCGCCACACTCCGGACAAATATAGCCTTGAGGCCAACGGTACTGAAATAAGGCTTTTCGGCACTGCTCTTCAGTTCCATAATCTTTCATGAACTCAACCAGGCTATAGCCTTTTTGAAATTGTACTTTGTTTTTCATGGTCTTACCCTCAAAGAGATGAGGGTATTATCAGTATAGTATTTTTTTGTGATTATGGCTGTTCTTTATAGGTAATCAGGAAAGTCTATGACACCATCCTTGTGGAATACCGGTGATGCAGCGCAGAGTGAGGTCTTTGATGCTTTTGATGCCGGGCCGGACAGGGCTATAGAGCGGCAGATCAGCCCTGAGGTCTAGTTTGATCAAAGCGTGAATGGGTAAAGTTGGGCGAGGGTTTTTGACTCGCCCTGGGCAGGTTTGTGCCGATGGATTTTTAGGTTATGAATCGAGCCACAAAGGGCTGATTTTTGGTTCACAATTAGATCGGATGAGCGTGGCAAACGTTCGGTGAGTGCCGAAAGAGTGTAAAATGGCGCTGGTGATAATGGATTTAAGGTGGGATACTTCGGTTGAGGCGGTTGAATTTCCTATCCGTTAAAACTCAACCTGAGCCCGCATCTCAAATATTTCAGGCTGCTCACTTATGCCATTTCTTATTCCCAAGGCGTTATCGTTTGTTTGCACAAAAACATAATTGGCCATCAGTCTCATGTAGGGATTCATATTGGCGTTAAAGCTGGCTTCATTAGGGCATATCAGCCTGGACGGTTCCAAATTCAAGGCGAATTTTCTATCTGAGCTGGCTCAAGCAGAATGTCATCAAATAATTTTGGAAATAGTATTCTAGCCGATTCAACATTAAATCGAAGTGAAACTGGCCCCTTAGGCGAACTAGAACCCAGAATGCCATCTTCGGTCAATCTGGATAGCACGGTTCTAGCGCTTCGTTCCTTGAGTCCTGTGAGCCTTTCTGCGTCACCACGTTGAATTTCACCGTTGCTTAACGCGGCATTTAGAATATAAATGGCCTCAGACTTAAACTCTTTGATGGTGGCATAGGTTTCCAGGCGTTTTTTTAGATGCGCAAGATCAAACAAACTCGACATAAATGCAACCTGATCAATGCTGATTTTTAGAAACCAATTAGTGAAGCTAATTAATGCCTTTTGCGATAAATTGCCTCTGCCATCAAGGTCCCCTTGTCTTGGCATGTCGGCCAAGTTCATCATGCTCTTGTAGTCTTTGGGACTGTCTAATCCGCGCGCAAGTCCCCTGGAAATAGACCATAACCCTGAAACACCTATCCCTGCTTGCAAGCTCATTGCGTGACTCATTAATCGGCTAACTCGGCCATTACCGTCTAAAAATGGATGAATGTATGCAAGCCTATGGTGGGCGGCGGCAATTGCCATGATTTGATTGCTTTTACCCATTCGCTCAGCGCAATAGCGGCTTTCAAAATAACGCATAAAAGCCTCAACATACAATCCACTAGGTGGGACATGCCGACCAACACTGACATTATGCTCTGCGGTTGATCTGAATTTTCCAGGCTCCATGATAAAACTGCAGTTGCCATTCTTGATCGTGAGCATGTCATCGCTAGCATCAGAATAAAATTCCTTGTGCAGCCATGAGATAAATTCAACAGACGTCGGCTTAGGAAGTTTTCCGTCCGCATAAAGCTCATCTACCTTGCTTTGCACCGTAATATGGGCCAATGCCTCGATTTGTAAGTTGCGTCTTTCGTTGTCACTTTCAAAGTCATTATTTAGCGCTCGCTCTATATCTTGCAGCTTTGTGTTATGCCCTTCGATAAGATTGGAGTAATAGCAGTTCATTATTCTGACAATCGATGATAGGCTTTTGGCTGTACGCGGATGTAAACCTGCTTTTAAAGTAACTGCTTTTTCAACCAGTTCAGCAATCAGGTCTGATGTTTCTGAGGGGATGTTTTCACCGATTAAGCAGGGCTCTATGCTGGAAGGTGATTCAATGTTTTCCATGCCGATCTATTAGTTTTATAGGAGACTGAATTTTATTGGTTATTTTATACTAACTTCTGTTTTATTGCCGATTATCACGCCGACATTAACATAAGGCTCAAACAATTGATAAATAAATGTATATTGACACTTTTTATCCCTAATTTGCCGATGTTTTTTTTGAGTGCATAAAGAATTTGCTTCAGGAGCATCCTTGCTATACAAGAATAGGATAGTTGGAAAATAAGTAGCTATCCAAAGCTATAACTAATCCGATACAGGTGGCAACCCAAAGACAAAGCTAATGATTTAGACATTATCGTTTCGGTTTGACTGAATCCCAGTGTTTCGATCAATGATGCCTTGGACTATCAAACCCTGTTCGATATTCACCGCAAAGCGATGGCAACCGCTATCAAAAAAACCATGAATAACCAACCTGATATCGATTGGCTATTGGAAAACCAGGATAAGATTAGATAACGGAGTCAAAAAGAAAAACCTTCCCAGCTCTTGAGTTGTTTTCCTTTGGCGAGCACTTAAAATAGTCATCAAGCTGGTTAGCAATAGAAATTGGAGATGTCGTTTCAGCTTGGAATACCTGAATACTATAAAAAATGGTCTAACCCAAAGGTGACAATGAGTACATAATTTGTCAGTCAAAGAGAGTAAATATAGGGTCGCTGCAACGTTACACAGTGTCAGGACAATTATCAATACTGTTCTCACTCATTTATCTCAGCTGTATTGCCGACCCTGTTTTGCCAAGAATTTGTCCAGTTGATTGGCAAAGGCTTGTATGTCACGTGAACTTAATGCAGCAGGGCCTCCAGTATCTACTCCGCTAGAACGCAACGTATCCATAAAGTCGCGCATATTCAAACGCTCCTTAATAGTGTCTTGGGTGTAAAGTTCGCCACGTGGATTGATAGCATGACCGCCCTTGCAGAGCACTTCATAGGCTAATGGAATATCGCCAGTAATCACCAAATCGCCACTGCTTAATCTGTTGACGATTTCGTTATCGGCCACATCAAACCCGGATTTTACCTGCATAAACTGGATGTAACGTGATGGTGGCGTTTGTAGGGTGTGATTGGCAACTAACGTCGTCGTTATTCCCAAACGCTCTGCCACCCGAAACAAAATATCTTTGATTGCTTTTGGACAGGCGTCGGCATCAACCCAAATCTGCATTATTTATTCCCGATTAGTAAAAAATTACATTACGCATGTGGAGTATAAGCTTTCCATTGCCACTAAGGACTTGCTGTATTACTCAACGCCTCGCTAATCATATTTGGATTATAGCCATGAATAGGCGCATCGTTATTGATTACGACAATAGGTATGCCATGGCCTCCCAAGCTTTGATAGTCGCTATGGCCTTTTTCCGAAAGTTCAACATCCCAATCAATGTACTGAATATGATTGTCGGCAAAATACTGTCGCGTCTTTGCGCAATAGCTGCACCAGGTTGTGGAGTACAAAATAACTTTATTATCCCCAGATACATTGATCAAAGGTGGCGGTGGATTAAACCAATGGATAATCTTATCGCGATTTTGAAGCGTACCACCCGCTACTACGACTAACAATAAGAATGTAGATG
>CANNLO010000126.1 GCA_947505055.1 Methylococcaceae bacterium
AAATCTATTCTTTCTAGCCTCATGATAAGCCAAACCTGTTCCCGCTGGAATTAATCTTCCAACAATAACGTTTTCTTTTAACCCCTGCAAACTGTCACTCAACCCTCGTACAGCTGCATCTGTTAACACTCGTGTTGTTTCCTGAAATGAAGCGGCAGAAATAAATGACTCAGTAGCTAGCGAGGCTTTTGTAATACCTAACAATACAGAATTATAACTAGCTGGAATCTTCCCCTCAGCCTCCATCTTGTCATTTTCCTCTCTCATTGCGGCACGCTCAACCTGATCCCCCTTCAAGAATCCAGTATCACCGGAGGCCGTAATCTCAACCTTTCTTAGCATTTGCCGAATTATTGCTTCAATGTGTTTGTCGTTGATTTTTACACCCTGCAGACGATAAACATCTTGTATTTCCTTAACCAGATAGTTAGCTAACTCCTCAATCCCTCTTAATCTGAGAATATCGTGAGGCGTTAACTCACCTTCAGCTATCGTCTCGCCTTTTTCTACATATTCACCTTCAAAAACAGTAATATGCCGCCATTTCGGTATTAACGTTTCAATCTGCTCACCTGCGGGATCCGTAATAACAACCCGCTGCTTACCTTTAGTTTCTTTACCAAAAGCGATCGTTCCACTTGTTTCCGCAAGTATTGCAGGATCTTTTGTTTTTCGCGCCTCAAATAAATCGGCTACACGCGGCAAACCTCCGGTAATATCTCTGGTTTTACTTGACTCTTGAGGTATTCTCGCCAGAACATCACCCACCTTTACTTCCCCACCGTCCTTGATTCCAGCAATAGCTCCTGCCGGTAAGAAATATTGTGCAGGAATTTCTGTTCCAGGCAAATAAATTGCCCCACCCTCATCATCAAAAAGCCTTACCATTGGTCGCAATTCCTTACCAGCACTTCCTCGCTGCTTTGGATCTGTGACGACCAACGAACTCAAACCAGTAACTTCATCCGATTGTTTTTGCACAGTAACGCCATCGACAAAATCAATTAACTCAACAATACCGTCAACCTCAGTTATAACCGGATGCGTATGAGGATCCCAGTTAACAATGATATCACCAGCATTGATACGCGAACCTTCCTGCACGGAAAGTATAGCTCCGTAAGGAATTTTATAGCGTTCTTTTTCACGCCCATAGTCATCAACAACGCCTACCTCACCCGATCTTGAAACAGCAACCAGATTACCTTCGCGATTAATTACAGACTTTAAATTATTAAGCCTAACAGTACCCGCCGACTTAACTTGAACATTACTGACTGCGGCAGATCTGGATGCTGCACCTCCAATATGAAAGGTACGCATAGTCAACTGTGTACCTGGTTCACCAATTGATTGCGCAGCGATAACACCTACCGCCTCACCAATATTTACCAGATGACCACGGCCTAAATCTCGACCATAACAAGCAGCACAAACCCCATGCCTATTTTCACAAGTAATAATTGATCGAACCAAGACTTGATCAATACTATGCGTTTCAAGAATGGACACCCAATGCTCATCAAGTAAAGTCCCACCAGGAGCCACTACAATTTCTCCCGAAGGATCCATTATATCGTTGACAGCAACCCGGCCTAATACACGATCAGACAAGGGCTCAACAACATCACCACCTTCAATAATCGGAGTCATAATCAGCCCATTGGACGTACCACAATCATCCCCATTAATAACAAGATCCTGTGCAACATCTACCAATCTTCGAGTTAAATACCCGGAGTTAGCTGTCTTCAGCGCCGTATCAGCCAAACCTTTACGTGCACCATGCGTAGAGATAAAGTATTGCAATACATCCAGACCCTCCCTAAAGTTCGCAGTTATGGGTGTTTCAATAATCGAACCATCTGGCTTAGCCATTAATCCACGCATACCGGCCAATTGACGAATCTGCGCAGCAGAACCCCGAGCCCCAGATTCGGCCATCATAAAAATTGAATTGAATGATTTCTGCTTGACCGTATTACCGCTTGCATCGACAACAGACTCCTCACCAAGCCCATCCATCATTACCTTGGCTATCTGATCGTTAGCATGAGACCAAATATCAACAACTTTATTGTATCGCTCTCCATCAGTCACCAAACCTGAAGCATATTGACTCTGAATTTCATTAACTTCCGCATCGGAAGCTTTAATAATATCCACTTTCTTTGGAGGGATCACCATATCTTCGATACCGAACGAAACACCCGAAATCGTTGCGTATCTAAAACCAAGATACATAATCTGATCAGCAAGTATGACGGTATCTTTATTGCCCAGATAGCGATAGCTGTAATTAATAAGCCGAGATATGTTCTTTTTAGTCATATCGCAGTTAACCAACTCGTAAGGCATACGATCAGGAACAACTTCCCAAATTAATGCCCGTCCCACGGTAGTTTCTACGCGATGCGTCTTATCTTCTAATTCACCCTGCTCATTCATCACTTTTTCGGTGATTCGCAACTGAATTTTAGACTGTAACTCGACTGTCTTAACTAACAATGCCTTATGAATCTCAGCGACGCTGACAAAAATACTGCCATCACCCCTTGCATTAACTTTTTCACGACTGATATAGTAAAGCCCTAACACCACGTCTTGAGACGGGTTAATAACCGGTTCACCGTTTGCAGGAGACAGGATGTTATTTGTCGCCATCATCAATGTTCTGGCTTCTATTTGGGCCTCAATCGATAACGGAATATGCACGGCCATCTGATCGCCATCAAAGTCGGCGTTAAATGCACTACAAACCAGTGGATGCAACTGTATGGCCTTGCCTTCAATCAAGGTAGGCTCAAAAGCCTGAATACCCAACCTATGAAGTGTAGGCGCACGATTTAACAAAATCGGATGTTCGCGAATTACCTCTTCAAGTATATCCCAGACCTCAGCCCCCTCCCGCTCAACCATTTTCTTTGCAGCTTTAATGGTAGTGGCTAGCCCCCGAAATTGTAGCTTGCTAAATATAAACGGCTTGAATAGCTCTAATGCCATTTTTTTAGGAAGTCCGCACTGATGCAACCTCAATGTCGGACCAACCACAATGACCGACCTTCCCGAGTAATCGACCCGCTTGCCTAACAAATTTTGTCTAAACCGACCTTGCTTACCTTTAATCATATCCGCTAATGACTTAAGCGGCCTTCTGTTTGTACCTGTAATTGCCCTACCACGACGACCGTTATCCAGCAGCGCATCAACAGACTCCTGCAACATCCGCTTTTCATTACGAACGATAATATCCGGTGCATTCAAGTCCAACAAACGGTTCAGACGATTGTTTCTGTTAATAACACGACGATAAAGATCATTTAAATCAGAGGTAGCAAATCGACCACCATCCAATGGAACTAATGGACGCAACTCAGGCGGCAATACCGGCAGCACTTTTAGAATCATCCATTCTGGACGATTCTTCGAACTCAGTAACGCATCCATGACTTTTAGGCGTTTTGAGTACTTCTTGATCTTAGTTTCCGAATTGGTAGAGTTTATATCCTCACGCAGAATCTCAACCTGCTCTTTTAGATCAATCGACTTTAGCAAGTCATAGATAGCTTCCGCGCCCATTTTCGCAACAAAATCATCACCATGCAATTCAACCGCATCCAAATAATCATCATCGGTAAGCAACTGACCTTTATCCAAAGGAGTCATGCCAGGATCTAAAACGACGAATGATTCGAAATATAAGACGCGCTCAATTTCGCGCAGCGTCATATCTAATAACAACGCTATCCTGGAAGGCAATGATTTTAAAAACCAAATATGTGCAACAGGACTGGCTAAATCAATATGCCCCATCCTTTCGCGACGCACCTTGGATAAGGTAACCTCAACGCCACATTTTTCGCAAATAACACCACGATGCTTTAGTCTTTTATATTTACCGCAAAGACACTCATAATCGCTAACCGGGCCAAAAATCTTAGCGCAAAATAAACCATCACGTTCAGGCTTAAAAGTACGGTAATTTATAGTTTCCGGCTTCTTTACTTCACCGTATGACCAGGAACGGATCATATCAGGCGAGGCCAAACCAATGCTAATTCCATCAAAATCATCAGCACGACCTTGACGCTTTAAGAAATTCATTAAATCTTTCAAGAGCTTATCCTCTTTAAATGCTTTCTGGTCTATGCCAGAACAGGCCATAGACTGGGCTAAACGGTATTTACGTTACCCCATCTATGGCATTGCTTTATCGGGTCCCCGATCTACGTACTAATCCCGCTGCAATTCAATATTGACTGCCAATGAGCGAATTTCTTTAATTAAAACATTAAAAGATTCGGGCATACCGGCTTCCATTTTATGATCCCCGTCGACTATATTTTTATACATACGCGTTCTTCCGGTCACGTCATCAGATTTGACTGTCAACATTTCCTGCAAGGTATAAGCCGCTCCATAAGCCTCGAGCGCCCAGACTTCCATTTCCCCAAAACGCTGACCACCAAATTGCGCTTTACCGCCTAATGGCTGCTGTGTAACCAGACTATAAGGTCCGGTAGACCGAGCATGCATCTTGTCATCGACCAAATGGTTCAACTTCAGCATATACATATAACCAACCGTTACTTCTCGTTCAAATGGTTCCCCGGTCAAGCCATCATAAAGCGTAACCTGACCATGCTCAGGTAAATCAGCCAACTTTAACATGGTGCGTATTTCGTCTTCGCTTGCACCGTCAAATACAGGAGTGGCCATTGGCACACCACTAACAAGGTTAGATGCCATTTCAAGAATTTCTTGATCGGAAAATGAATCTAAATCTTCTTTACGACCACTGCTATTATAAATTTTATCCAGATAATCACGGATTGCTGTTACCTTAGCTTTTTCCTGATCATACTGTGCCTCGAGCATTTTACCAATCTTGATCCCCAGGCCCTTTGCCGCCCAACCCAAATGTGTTTCTAGAACCTGTCCTACGTTCATCCGCGAGGGCACACCCAATGGATTCAAGACAATATCAATCGGATTTCCATCAGCCGTATACGGCATGTCTTCAATTGGCCTGATCATGGAAATAACACCTTTATTTCCATGACGACCAGCCATCTTGTCTCCAGGCTGTATGCGTTTTTTAATCGCCAGATAAACCTTAACCATTTTCAGTACGCCTGGCGCCAAATCATCACCCATGGTGATTTTTTTACGCTTGACTTCAAATTTCTCATCAAAGTCTTTTCTTTGCTGCTCTACCTGAGCAACTACCGTTTCTAGCTGAAGATTAATTTCTTCATCTTTCATGCGGATTTTCAGCCACTCTGAATGTTTTAGGCCATTGAGATAAACTTCCGTTATTTCCGTACCCGCTTTCAATTGAACAGGTCCGGACTGGGCAATTTTCCCAATCAATAGCCTGGCAACGCGTGCAAAAATATCTTCCTCAAGAATTTTCAGCTGATCATCAAGGTCTTTTCTATAACGTTTAATTTCCTCCTGTTCAATATCTAAAGCCCGGGCATCTTTCTTTACCCCATCACGCGTAAAGACCTGAACATCGATAACCGTACCTTCAATGCTACCTGGCACTCTTAATGAAGTATCTTTAACATCGGCCGCTTTTTCACCGAATATTGCACGCAATAGCTTTTCTTCAGGCGTTAGCTGTGTTTCACCTTTTGGCGTCACCTTGCCAACTAGAATATCACCGCCTTTAACTTCGGCACCGACATAAACAATTCCAGATTCATCGAGCTTGGACAATGCTTCTTCACTTACATTGGGAATATCCGCTGTAATTTCTTCCGGACTATGTTTGGTATCACGCGCCACACAAGTCTTTTCTTCGATATGAATCGTCGTGAAACGGTCTTCCTTAACGACTCGCTCCGAAACCAGTATCGAATCCTCAAAGTTGTAGCCATTCCAAGGCATGAACGCAACTAGCATATTCTGGCCCAAAGCCAACTCGCCGATATCCGTAGACGGACCGTCTGCCATAATGTCGCCGGCATTAACGATATCGCCCGGCTTAACTAATGGTTTCTGATTGATACAGGTATTCTGATTTGATCGCGTATATTTGATCAGGTTGTAAATATCGACACCCGGGGTACCTGTTTCGGTCTCCGTATCATTTACACGCACCACGATTCTAGCAGCATCAACCGCTTCAATCTTACCGCCACGAGCTGCGACTACTGTTACACCCGAGTCCTTGGCAACGGTTCGTTCCATACCTGTGCCAACCAATGGCTTTTCAGCTCTTAGCGTTGGAACAGCCTGACGCTGCATGTTTGAGCCCATCAATGCACGGTTAGCATCATCATGCTCCAAGAATGGGATAATGGACGCCGCTACCGATACAATCTGTTTTGAAGACACATCCATATACTGAACTGTGTCTGACATAGCCAAGGTAAATTCATCTTTATGTCGACACGACACCAATCCATCAACCAGCTTGCCTTCTGCATCCACGGCCACACTAGCCTGAGCAATAACAAATTCGCCTTCTTCAATAGCAGACAAATAATCGACATGGTCAGTTACTTTACCTTCTACAACTTTTCTATAAGGCGTTTCAAGGAAACCATAATTATTGGTGCGAGCATAAACCGATAATGAATTAATCAAACCAATATTCGGACCTTCAGGTGTCTCAATAGGACACACTCGACCATAATGCGTGGCATGTACGTCGCGAACCTCAAATCCAGCACGCTCCCTTGCCAATCCGCCTGGTCCCAAGGCCGATACACGGCGCTTATGAGTCACCTGAGATAATGGATTATTTTGATCCATAAACTGCGACAACTGACTGGAGCCAAAAAACTCTTTTACCGCTGCAGAAACCGGTTTCGCATTAATGATTTCCTGCGGCATCAAACCTTCGGAATCCGCCAACGTTAAACGCTCTTTTACCGCTCTTTCAACGCGAACCAAGCCCACACGGAACTGGTTTTCAATCATTTCACCAACAGAACGTACTCGACGATTTCCTAAATGATCGATATCATCAACATTTCCGTTACCGTTACGAATATCGATTAATTCCTTAAGAACATCAATAATATCATCTTTAGTTAAAGTACCTGATCCTGTCGTTTCAAGACGACCCAAACGTCGATTAAATTTCATCCGGCCTACAGTAGACAAATCATAGCGCTCGTCAGTAAAGAACAGATTTTGAAATAGGTTCTCTGCTGAATCCTTAGTGGGCGGCTCGCCAGGTCTCATCATCCGGTATATTTCGACTAACGCTTCAAGACTATTAGATGTAGTATCCAACCTCATCGCGTTCGACATGTAAGGACCTTTATCCAAATCATTAACAAACAATGTATTAAGGTCAGTAATGCCACTTTCAATGCATCTATCGATTATTGCTACAGTGATTTCATCATTTACATTGGCAACCAGCTCACCTGTTGAACGGTCAATCAAGTTATGGCCCAATATCTTGCCAACAAGATACTCTTTAGGAACCTCAACTTCGGTTAGACCCGACTTGTTCATTTCTCGGATATGCTTAGCCGTAATCCGTCGCCCTTCTTCAACTAATACCTGTCCCTTTGCATCCTTAACATCAAACGCCGCAATTTCACCTCGCATACGCTCAGGGACGATATGGAATATACATTTCTGACTATCAATGGTAAATTTATTCATATCGAAGAAAATTTTAATCATTTCTTCGTTATCATACCCTAAGCCTCTTAGCAGAATTGTCGCGGGTATTTTTCTACGTCGATCAATCCGAACAAATAGGCAATCTTTATGATCAAATTCGAAATCCAGCCAGGATCCCCGATAAGGAATTACTCGCGCATTAAATAACAGCTTTCCAGACGAATGAGTTTTACCCTTGTCATGATCAAAGAAAACACCGGGTGAACGATGTAATTGAGAGACAATAACCCGCTCTGTTCCATTAATTACAAAGGTTCCATTGTCGGTCATCAACGGCAACTCACCCATGTAAACTTCTTGCTCACGAATGTCCTTAACTACTTTAGCATTGGCCGAGGCTTCTTTATCATAGATAACCAGTCGTACCAATACTCTTAAGGGTGCCGCGTAGGTCGCGCCTCTTTGTTGACACTCTCTTACATCAAAAACAGGCTCACCCAATCTGTATTTTACATACTCCAGCACCGCATATCCGGAATGGCTTTCAATCGGAAAAACACTGGAGAATGCAGCATGCAGACCACTATCAGCACGTTTTTCAGCCGTAACTCCAGATTGTAAAAAGCCCGCATATGAATTAATTTGCGTTGCCAGAAGATAGGGAACCTCAAGTACCTCAGTACCTTTCCCAAAGTTATTTCGAATACGCTTTTTTTCAGTAAAAGAGTAGGACATATCGCTTCCAAACCTTTTCGTCATAGATAATTTTCTACCGTGCAATTGTTGCAAACAGTAAAAGGCCGGTGACAAGGTTGCCACCAGCCATACTTAGCAGGAACGTTTATTTCAACGTCTCTGCGATGGGGTTCATTCTTATTTTATTTCGACAGTAGCGCCAGCATCAACAAGTTGCTTTTTAACATCTTCAGCTTCGGCTTTTGAGACTGCTTCTTTGACAGTAGTAGGAACGCCTTCAACGGCATCTTTTGCCTCTTTCAAGCCTAAGCCAGTTAAACTGCGTACGGCTTTAATAACTGATACTTTGTTTTCTCCGAACGATGTCATAATAACATCAAATTCAGTTTGCTCTTCAACAGCAGCCGCAGCCGCAGCTGGCGCAGCAGATGTAGCAGCCGCAGCTGAAACACCAAATTTTTCTTCCATCGCAGAAATCAAATCAACGATTTCCATAACAGTCATGTTTGAGACCGCTTCCATGATATCTTCGTGAGATATTGCCATTGTAAATTCCTCTAGAATAATAAGTTTTAAATTGCTTGTGGTAATAGAAACATTGCGTTGCAACGTTCTGTACTATGCCGCTTCTTTTTGATCTCTGATAGCAGCCAAAGTACGTACAAATTTTGCGGTAGGCGCTTTCATAACTGACATCAGCATGGCGATACCTTGATCGCGTGTAGGCAGACTGGCTAAACGAGCGAGCTCGGAACCATCGAATGACTGCCCACCAATAGCAACCATCTTGGTGATTAACTTGTCGTGAGTCTTTGCAAAATCGTTGATCAATCTCGCCGCTGAACCGGGATCTTCCATAGAAAATGCCATCAATAACGGACCAACCAGTCCACTTTGCATGCATTCAAATTCAGTACCAGCTACCGCTCTTTTCGCTAGCGTATTTTTCACCACTCGCAGATATACGCCTGTCTCTCTCGCAATTTTACGCAGTTCGGTTAATTCCGTAACTGTCAATCCACGATATTCTGCAGCAATTGCAGAGTGAGCTTTAGCAGCATATACAGCGACTTCTTCTACGACAGCTTTTTTGCTATCTAAATTTAGTGCCACAGCTTACCTCCGGTGTATTCCCAGAATTAATAAAAAGCATTCATTATGAACACCTGTTACGGTCCCTTTCCCCAGCTTTTGGTTCCAGCTCCCATCTACGCAGGAAGAATTAAGTTTTACAACACCTGCGGTCTTCGACGGTTGCCGAACGGGTCGGCAACCCAAAGTCTTTTAAAACATTAAAGCGAAATACTGCTTTGATCCAGACACAAACCCGGACCCATAGTCGAAGATAAGGTAATCTTCTTAATATATATGCCTTTAGCAGCTGTCGGCTTTAACTTTCTTAAGTCGGCAAGCAACGCTTCCAAGTTACCCTGAATAGCTGCAGCATCAAATGTAACCTTACCCAAGGTACAGTGAATAATCCCAGACTTATCAGTTCGATAACGTACTTGCCCAGATTTTGCATTCCTTACGGCTGTCGCAACATCAGCTGTCACAGTTCCAACTTTAGGATTAGGCATTAAGCCTCTTGGGCCTAAAATCTGACCTAACTGACCGACAACTCGCATCGCATCAGGAGAGGCGATAACTACATCAAAATTCATTTCGCCTTTTTTTACCAGCTCGCCCAGATCATCCATACCTACGATATCAGCGCCAGCTTCTCTTGCTGCGTCAGCATTTGGACCCTGAGTAAAAACAGCAACCCTGACTGTTTTTCCCGTGCCGTTTGGCAAAACCGTTGCGCCACGGACATTTTGGTCCGACTTTCTTGGATCTACACCCATATTAACGCTAACATCAATAGCTTCATTGAACTTTGCTGTTCCAAGTTCTTTCAATAACTGCACCGCTTCAGCAATAGAATATTGCTTACTTTTATCAACCTTCCCTTTGATAATTTTCGCTTTTTTTGACAACTTAGCCATTATAAACCCTCCACATTCAGGCCCATGCTGTAAGCACTACCTGCAATTGTTTTTACAGCACCTTCCAGATTTGCTGCATTTAAATCTGCCATTTTTGTCTTAGCAATTTCTTCCAATTGTTCGCGGGTAACAGTACCCACTTTCTTAGTATTTGGGTTGCTACTTCCACTTTTAAGGCCCAATGCTTTCTTCAAAAGAATTGATGCAGGAGGTGTTTTGGTAATAAAAGTAAAGCTGCGATCACTATAAACAGTGATGACCACAGGTAAGGGCATACCTTTTTCTGTGTCTTGAGTTTTAGCGTTAAATGCTTTGCAAAACTCCATGATATTAACACCGCGCTGACCCAATGCTGGACCTACAGGTGGACTTGGATTTGCTTCTTGCGCTTTTACCTGCAATTTAATATAAGCGGTTATTTTTTTAGCCATCATTTACTCCAATATTTGGGTGCATACGCTTTTCAGCTCCCCTAGAAACAAAAAATCACTGCCTAATCCAGACAGTGATTCTTTCAAATTACTTAACAATCAAGTTCAATTAGCTTTTCTCTACCTGCCCAAAACCAAGTTCAACTGACGTTGACCGTCCGAAGATGAGCACTGAAATTTTCATTTTACTTTTTTCGTAGTTAACTTCTTCGACTACACCATTAAAATCCTTAAATGGTCCATCAATAACTCTAATCACTTCGCCGGCCTCAAACATGGTCTTAGGCCGAGGTTTATTTACTCCGTCTTCTACTCTATTCAGTATGGACATTGCTTCTTTTTCTGATATTGGCGCAGGTCGATCGGAAGTCCCGCCAATAAAACCCAATACCCTAGGCACATCTTTTACCAAATGCCAGGTTTCATCTGTCAACTCCATCTGTACCAAGACATATCCGGGAAAGAATTTTCTTTCACTTTTTCGCTGCTGTCCCATACGCATTTCTACAACTTCTTCAGTAGGCACCAAAATCTTTCCAAAATAATCTTCGAGACCTTCTCTTTTAACTCTCTCTTCTAATGCCAACTTAACTTTATTCTCAAAATTTGAGTAGGCGTGTACAACATACCAGCGCAGAGCCATTCCTTTACCCTCCTTGACCAGTTAAATAACGCACACCCCAAAACAAAAACATATCAAGCAACCACAAAACAAAACCAACAATTAGAACCATTGCGAAAACCAGTAATGTTGTGCGAAATGTTTCTTCTCTCGTTGGCCAAACAACCTTCCTAACTTCAAGCTTGGATTCCAAAATAAAATACCAAACATTCCGCCCAATTTCTGTCGTTAGCATCATCCCACCAACTACCAGGATAACGACTATTAACCCGATAACCCGATATAAAAGCGGCATTTCAGAGAAATAATAAAAAGCAGCTACACCAGCAACCACTAAGATGACGGAAAATACTTGCTTGACAACATCAAAAACTGATGCCGATGCTTCTACCTGAGTATTCATTTGTATTTGACTATGAAAATAGATTTGATATCTTTTAAAATCTGAATGGCAGGCCAGGAGGGTCTCGAACCCCCAACCCGCGGTTTTGGAGACCGCTATTCTACCAATTGAACTACTGACCTATTCAGACAAACCTTACATAAACCATTATAATATATTAAATAACCTTGTTATTCAATTATTGATGCAACAACA
>CANNLO010000127.1 GCA_947505055.1 Methylococcaceae bacterium
GATTAACTTCATCATATGCTAAAAGGACTGTATCGTGATGAGATTTGGCTGCCAAAGATACCATTAGTTAATGATCTGATGAAAATATTCTAGGGTCAAAAAACTTATAAAAATGAGGTTTGAGTTTTTAGTATGTGCATATATAAATTGTAAAACTTCAGACTTGATCTGGCGACTTCAAAAATTAGTTTCAACTTTATCTGTCATTGGCTGTCTGTTTTCGACCCCAACCGGGCATTCAAATATGGATTTAGGCTTCCCGATACCGGCCTGTCAAATGCGCGCCAATCAATGCAGGACATTACTATATTGTCTTTACACGAAAATTATGCATAGAAAACTAAGGTTATGTTAAATTTGGTGATCACAATAGCTTAGGGGCCAGGGTCAGCGAACTATTGTCATTAATTAATCATCCGAAAATTATTTCCAAACTAACCTTTATGCATCACGGGGAGGGCAGCTATAAAATTCAGAATAACTTTTACATCATTACTTATAAGGAGAGGCATGCTGTTGAATGCATAATCGGCAAGCTCAATCACTATCGCAAAACTGCTCCGCGTTATGAGAAAAAGGCTATTGATTACACGGGTACCCTGTTGACTTCCTGGTCACTTTTATGGTTCAGATGAAGCATCAACAGAACCTATAGTAACAAAAACACTAACTGCAATTTTGATTTACTGTATTTTCAAGCATAACAGTTTGTCTCTTTTTTAATAAACACAATCCTTATTTTTTTAAATCTGTACTTAATAATTCATCTTATTTCTGATTCTGTTTTGAACCTGCCCTTGTGAGTAAAGTATGTCCCGTCTATCACTTAAAAGATTGACGTTCATTTGTCCTTCCCTACTCCGGTCTCCGGAGCAGGGTTTTTACTCGCTATCAGGAGATTCAAATGCCAGAAGTTACTACTCCAGCCCATCAAAAAGGCGATTTTTTCGTCGATTTTGAAGAAAAAGTATTCGAAGATGTCAAGGCCGAGCCCGGCCAGAAAGCCTTGGTCAAATTCCATACCGTCGCTTTCGAAGGCTCGATCGGCTTCGTCAATCTGTTACAAGCCACCCGTTTACAACGCAAGGGTTTTGAAACATCTATCCTGCTGTACGGTCCAGGCGTGACATTAGGTCTGCAACGCGGCTTTCCGCGCTTGGGCGACGAAGCCTTCCCCGGTCACCAAAACTACGCCAATCAAATCGCCAAATTCATCGGAGAAGGCGGTAAGGTCTACGCCTGTCGGTTTGCGTTGCAAGCTTTGTACGGCCATGGTGAACCCAGCTTGGTTCCAGGTATCCGCCCGATCAGCCCATTGGATGTATTAGACATCGCGCTGCTGCACCAGCGCGACAATGCCTTCATTTTGGATACCTGGACTTTATAAGTTGTTCCGACAATAGTAGCCAACGCCCGGACTCGCGTTCGGGCCTTCAGACCTGCCACAGGAGACCATATTGTGACCAATCCCAACACCGTCAGAGCGGCGGCGGTACAAATATCGCCGGTATTCGAATCCGCCACCGCCACCGGCGACAAGGTTTGTCAGGCCATCAGCGACGCCGCCGCGAAAGGCGCGCAAATCGTCGTATTCCCTGAAACCTTCGTGCCCTACTACCCGTATTTTTCTTTTGTGTTGCCGCCGGTTGCTGCTGGACGTGAACATCTGAAACTGTATGACTATGCGCCGACGGTGCCAGGCCCGATCACAGATGCGGTGGCGGCGCAAGCCAAGGCCCACGGGGTCGTAGTGGTCTTGGGCGTCAACGAACGCGACCACGGCAGTCTCTACAACACCCAACTGATTTTCGATGAAACCGGCCATCTGGCGCTGAAACGCCGCAAGATTACCCCGACCTATCACGAACGCATGATCTGGGGTCAGGGAGACGCCGCCGGTTTAAAAGTCGTGGAAACCGCGATCGGCCGCATCGGCGCACTGGCTTGCTGGGAACATTACAATCCTCTGGCCCGCTATGCGCTGATGGCCCAGCACGAACAAATCCATTGTAGTCAGTTTCCGGGCTCTCTGGTCGGCCCGATTTTCGCCGATCAGATCGAGGTAGCGATACGTCATCATGCGTTGGAATCCGGATGTTTCGTGGTCAACGCCACTGGTTGGCTGACCGACGAACAAATCGATTCGGTCACGACCGAACCGAACTTACAAAAAGCCCTACGAGGTGGTGGTTGTACAGCAATTATCTCACCGGAAGGTCAGCATGTAGTCGAACCCTTGCGCGAAGGCATTCTTATTGCCGATCTGGACTTGAACCTGATCACCAAGCGCAAGCGTATGATGGATTCGGTCGGCCATTACGCTCGGCCGGAACTATTGAGCCTGCGCATAGACGACCGGCCGGCCATACCGATGTTTTACGACGTACAGGCCGCTTCGTCGATCAGCGATATACCAGCGATTTCTTCCCTATCTGTCAGCGAGCCATCCTACCATGAACCGCGTTGAATCTTCTCCACAACTTATTACCGAACTGCAATCGTTGGGCCTCCGTCTAGAAGATAACGAGATCGGTGTCAGTGGTCGGCACGGCGGCGCTGGCCCTTCCGATCACAAAGCCCTGACGCTCGCCGAGCGAACCGTGATGATTCCGATTGCCAACGCAATGGCTTATTCGTCGCCGTTCGTTGCCAGTCGCCCGGACATGCAAGGCATCAGTGTGATTCGCCGCGACGGTCACGCGGTCGCCAACATCATCTTTCCGCGTCAACCGCGTTTTTATGACTTACAGACCACCGACGGCGTGCCCTATTCGCACATCGCCACCCTGCATTCTGCTGACGTATTGGCGACGACGCTGCTGCAATCTTGCATCCGCTACGGTAACCGCAAAACTTCCTGCCAGTTTTGCGCGATTGGTCAATCGTTCGAAGCAGGGAAGACCATCCTGCGCAAGACCCCCGAGCAAATTGCCGAGGTGGCTCGTGCCGCAGTGGAACTGGACGGTGTCAAACACATGGTGATGACCACCGGTACGCCGAATATTACCGATAGAGGTGCGGCGATACTTTGCGAAAGTGCCTATGCCGTCAAAGCCGCCGTCGATCTGCCGATCCAAGGCCAATGCGAGCCTCCGGATGACAACATTTGGTTCGAACGCATGAAAGCTGCCGGCATAGACAGCTTAGGCATGCATCTTGAAGCGGTAACTGCTGAGGTGCGCGCCCGCATCATGCCAGGCAAGGCTAGCGTGCCGTTGGAGCGTTATATGAACGCTTTTGATGAGGCGGTGGCGGTGTTTGGCCGCGGCCAGGTTAGCACTTACATCCTGGCGGGCTTGGGCGATACGCCGGCAGCGATATTGAAGGTCTCAGATCAGTTGATCACCAAAGGCGTTTATCCGTTCGTGGTGCCATTCGTGCCGATCACTGGTACGCCGCTGGCTGACCATCCGGCACCCACGCCGGGTTTTATGGCGCAAATTTTGCCGCAACTAGGGGCGATGTTGAAGCAAGCGAACTTGTTGTCCCACGAGATGAAAGCTGGCTGCGCCAAATGTGGTGCCTGTTCGGCGCTGGCCAGTTACGAGGTGTGAGATGTTGATCGAGAACTTTAAACCGTTTTTCTCCAACGAATACTTGATCAAATTCGTCACTCAGGATTGGGAGCATCGGCAAATGCTCGAACTGCGGCAGTCTGTGTTCTGCGAGGAACAAGGTATTTTCGAAGGTGACGACATGGACGGTATCGACCGCATCGCTACCCCTATCGTCGCGATTGCCTGCGTCGCTGGCCTACCCGATCAAGTGGTCGGCACTGTGCGCATTCATCAAGACCAAGCTGGCGTCTGGTGGGGCTCTCGCTTGGCGGTTGATCAAGACTACCGTAAACAAGGCAGGTTGGGTGCGGCGCTAATACGACTAGCGGTTACATCCGCTCATGCCCAAGGTTGCAACACCTTTCTGGCTCAAGTGCAAAGCCGTAATGTTCTGCTGTTCCGGCGCTTGCACTGGCGGCCATTAAAGGAAATTTCGGTGCATGGCCGGCCCCATCATTTGATGCAGGCCGATTTGAAATGGTATCCGCCCTACGCCAACGGCGCTATCGGCTTTATCACTACCGGCAGGATCGCGGCATGAGCAAACTCGCAGAATTAACACTAAGCATCAAGAGCAGTCTGGAACTGGCGCACAAGCGTGACATCGCCGAAGTGATGAAGCTTTTGCCTAACTTCGCTGCTTGGCATTCCGGAGCAGCGATTGCAATAGGCGACGACTGCGCGGCAATCCCTGACGGCAACGGTTTTTTGCTGCTGGCGACAGAAGGTTTCCTGAACGACTTCGTTGCCACCCAACCTTGGTTCGCCGGTTATTGCGGTGTGATGGTCAACGTCAGCGACATCTATGCAATGGGCGGTCGGCCAATTGCGGTGGTTGATGCGATCTGGAGCGACGGAGAAACCCAGGCCAGGCCAATTCTGGAAGGACTGGCGACGGCCTCCCAGATTTACAGTGTGCCGGTGGTCGGCGGCCATACCAATTTACGCAACGACTGCCCGCAATTGTCGGTATCAATCTTGGGTAAGGCTAACCGGCTGCTGAGCAGCTTTGCAGCGCAACCGAAACAACAACTTCTGGCGGCCATCGATTTACGGGGCCACTTTCGTGAGCCCTACCTATGGTGGGATGCCAGCACCGGTGCACCACCCGAACGCTTGCGGCAGGATCTAGAATTGTTGCCTCTGCTTTCCGAAACCGGCCTGTGTGAGGCCGCCAAGGACATCAGCAATGCTGGCTTGATCGGTACGGTGTTGATGCTGCTGGAATGCTCAGGCCTCGGTGGCCTGATTGACGTCAACGCGATACCACGTCCCGAAGGTATCGATTTGCCGCGCTGGTTAAGCTGCTTCCCAAGTTACGGCTTCGTGTTCAGCGTCGATGCCGCCGACAGCGACGCCGTTATCAAGCTGTTCAGCCAACGCGACATCGCTTGCGCGGCGATTGGCATAACCGATGACAGTAGCCGATTGAGGCTCGCCGATGGCGGCGAAGAGCATCTGCTATGGGATTTAAACACCACCCCCTTGATCGGCTGCGCCCTGAAGACACAACCTGAGGCTTAGCATGCAAAAACTACGAATTGCCATACTGACTCATTCCGTCAACCCGCGCGGCGGTGTGGTGCATGCTCTGCAACTAGCCGAGGCACTGCATGATTTGGGTCATGACGTGACATTAATAGCGCCTGCGAACCCCGGAAAAATCTTCTTTAGGCCAGCGCGCTGCAACACTACGCTGATTCCGCTACCGACATTGGTCTGCGATTTGAACGCTACCGTCGGCCAACGTATCCAGGCCTATATCAATTATTTTTCATGGCCTGACATCGAAACTTACGATATTTATCACGCCCAGGACGCCATCAGCGGTTGCGCAATGGCAGACTTGACCGAGCGTGGCATCATCAATGGCTTTGTTCGTACCGTACATCATCTGGATGACTTCGACGACATCTTGTTAACGGCTTGGCAAAGCAAGTCGTTCCATTCTGCCGAGCAGGTTCTGTGCGTCAGCCGCGATTGGCAGAACAAATTGAGCAACGATTATGGTATTACTGCGCTACAGATCAACAACGGCATCGATGCACAGCGTTACACACCCAAGCCCCAAGCCCCCGACGACGAGTTACGTAAAATGCTGGGGCTCACCCAAGATGGTCCACTGTTTCTGGCAATCGGTGGCGTCGAGGCACGCAAAAATACTTTACGCATCTTTGCCGCCTTTCGTGAGGTATTGCAACAACGGCCCGACGCCAAATTACTGATCGTCGGCGGTGCCAGTCTGTTAGACCATAGCGAGTACCGGCAGCAATTCGATGCAGCAGTGGCCGACAGCGGTATTCTTGACGGGATAGGCCAACCATTGATGATGACGGGGCCATTGCCCGATGTAGACATGCCAATATTGTTCCGTTTGGCCGATGCGCTGGTGTTTCCCTCGCTGAACGAAGGCTTCGGTTTGGTAGTTTTGGAAGCCATATCCTCTGGAACCCCGGTTATTGTCTCCGCCCGGCCGCCGTTTACCGAATACCTGAAATTTGAAGACTGCATCTGGACCAACCCAGAAGACAGTCTGGCGATCGCCACCGCAATGCGGGTAGCCATCGAAGAATTTCCAAAAGAACGTTTGCCTGCCATAGCTCAACGATTGACCGCCGAATATTCTTGGCAAAACTCGGCCCGTAGCCACCTAAACATTTACCACTCGCTCATTAAAACAAGAGGAACCACCCATGCCTGAAATGCGATTTCGGGTTCGCTGGCCGGACCAATCTGAAAGCCTTTGTTATTCGCCGTCACTCATTATCAAGGATTTTTTTGAACCCGGTCAAATCTATCCATTGAAAGAATTCGTCAGCCGCAGCCGCGATGCACTGGAAATCGCCAATGAACGGGTACGACAGAAATATGGCTACACCTGTTCCAGCGCGATGAGCCAACTGGCCGAAATAGAAGCCGCTGCTGCCCGGTTTACGGACGACGAAAACCCGCAAGTATTGATCAAGGAATTTATCGAATAAAGCATAAACCCGTTAATGGAGGACTGGGCTTGATACCACCAATACAATTCTATCGTTGCCAAGAGGCATCAATTAAAACCTTACAACACTATAAATAAAAAGAGGAATATATGAAAGAAAAACGCGAAAACACTCGTATACACTATGATGTCATCATCGTTGGCGGCGGGCAAGCCGGTTTGTCGGTCAGCTACTGTCTTCAAAAGCACGGAGTAGATCATATGATTTTCGAAAAACACCGGATCGGCCATTCCTGGCGCAACGACCGCTGGGACACCTTCTGCCTGGTCACCCCCAACTGGCAATGCCGTCTGCCAGATTTTCCTTATTCCGGTAACGACCCCAAAGGTTTCATGCTAAAAGACGAAATCGTCGAATACATCGAAGCCTTCCGCCGCAAAGTTAATCCTCCCATCATGGAGGGGGTATCGGTCACCCGTGTCTGCCGCGGTGAAAAAGGTAAGTTGTATGTTACAACCAGTGCTGGCGAATTCACGACCGATCACTTGATGGTCGCCACCGGCGGTTACGACATTCCCATCGTACCGGACTATGCCCACAGCCTTCCTAAACGCATCAAGCAAGTCCACTCTGTGAATTACCGCAACCCCGAGCAACTGCCTGAAGGCGAGGTGCTGGTGGTAGGTACTGGACAATCCGGAGTGCAACTCATGGAAGACTTGCATTTGGCCGGTCGGAAGGTGCATTTGGCAGTCGGCAATGCGCCGCGTTCACCGCGCATGTATCGTGGCCGCGAAACCACCGAATGGTTATATGACTTGGGTTTCTATGAACTAACCATAGATAGGCACCCCTTGGGCGATGAGGCCAAGCATAAGACCAATCATTTTTTGACCGGACGCGGCGGTGGTCACGAGATCGACCTGCGCAAGTTCGCGTTGGAAGGCGTCAAGCTCTACGGCAGCATGGCGAACATCCATGACACCAAACTGGAATTTCAACCGGATTTGACTAAAAATTTAGATGATGCCGATGAAGTATACGTGAACATCCGTAACGACATTGACCGTTATATTGCCGACAACAATATTGATGCACCGGTCGAACCCCCATTCCATAAAGTCTGGGAACCTGATATCGATCCAATCAGCATCGACGCAGATGCCGAAAACATTACCAGTATCATCTGGGCGATTGGTTTTAGGCCTAATTACCGCTGGATAGAACTGCCGGTGTTCGACGGTCGAGGCTTTCCGCAATTCGATCGTGGTATCACCAATGTGGAGGGTCTGTATTTTATCGGCTTACCCTGGTTGAATACCTGGGGTTCGGGACGTTTCCTGAGTATTTCCGATGACGCGCATTACCTGTCCGGCATCATTCACGGCAAATTGGCGGTTAAGGACTTGGCGTATGGAGCTTGATGGGGAGTTTACTCAAACCATAAATCATAGAAGAAGGATTAGGCGAAAAATAACGTCCCTGAAAGACTGTTTCCTTTTCGTTTCATTCTTGTGGAAACAAATACTGAATAGCTAGGCGTAGCACATCCATTGACTTTGATATTTATGGTTCCCATGCTCCTCATGGAAATCCAACCACGAACGCTCCGACGTCCAGAACCGAGGAGCGGTTCACAGTTCATTTTATCGCGAAGCTTGAGAGTGACGCCAATTTCAAGGAATAAATTCCCGCCGAGTCATTCGGCCAAGCATAAGAGGCAAGACTATGAACATAGTCAGTAGAGAATTCAAAATCAGCGGCATGCATTGTTTTGGTTGCGAGGATGCCATAGTCGACAGTCTTAGTTTATTATTGCCCTGTATCGTCAATGCGGAAGCCGATTACCGTCGGCAAACCGCCAAAATGTTGTATAACATCCGATTGATCAATGAGGCTAAAATACGCCAACGAATAGAAGCCAAGGGCTACGGGATTAACGAGGCGATATCGTCATGGCGTGAAAAAGCCTTGCGGGCTCTAATATTTTTGTTGTTGCTGGTTTCAGTCGGCAGTCTGGTTTGGTGGGGGAAATGTCTGATACCTGGCATTTTGCAACAAATTAATCCGCATATGAGTTGCGCATTACTGCTCGGCATCGGTTTCTTAACCGGGTTTTACTGTATCGGCATGTGCGGCAGTTTTTTACTGAGCTACACTAACGCCGCACAATCCATGTGTCGGCAACTGATAGCGCATTTGGTTTATGGTTTTGGTAAGACCTTGTCCTATTGCTGGGTGCCGAATTCGGTTTATTGGGGGCTTTCGTCGAGATTACGCCACAGATGTGTCGTGTCGCCGCTTTGCTGGCCAGTGTTTTCATCCTGCTGTATGGCCTGAAAATGCTTAATGTATTTTCGCTGCTCAGGCGATTGAGTGTAGGCTTGCGTTGGCCTCGTGCCGTCAATCGGCAAGTGAGCAATCAATAGCGCAAACACCGTACCGGTTTGCTTAACGGACTGGTCTTGGGTTGTGACCCCTTGCAAGCCATGTACCTGATGGCCGCAGGTACTGGCAATCCGCTGCAAGGCGCAAAATTCTTACTGTTGTTTGGTTTGGGCAATCTATTAGCCCTACTCGGTTTCGCGTTTTTCGCCGTTTTATTGTCTCCCGCCGCCATGCGGCAATTAGTGAGCGTGTCTGGGATATTGGTGATTGTCATGGGGCTGATGATGGTGCAGCGCGGGTTGAAGCTGTTGAACGTTGATCTTTCGACTTTGCTGCCAACGTCTACGGTGCCGAACGGGGTTGATTTTGGGAAGGTGTTGAGGGTAATTGGCACCTAGCCTTGCGATAGCAAAACATAAAAAAGTTACATGCCTTGAGGCTACATTTTTTAACAATTTTCCACCATCAAATCCCTTGCCATATCCCCCAACTTCTTCAATCCTCGCTCCAACCTATCGTTCCATGGCACCCCGCAACTTAAGCGTATGCAGTTGCCGTACTTCTTTTGAGTTGCGGAGAACAAAGGGCCGGGGGCAATGATGATATTTTCTTGGCTAGCACGGCGGTGTAGTTCCATCGCGTCGACGGCAGTCGGTAGTTCCACCCATAACGCGAAACCGCCTTCCGGCTGGGTCACTCGTGTACCCTCCGGAAACAGCAGACTAACAGCCTTCACAGCCAGCGCCACATTGCGCGCGTATTCCTGACGAACCTGACGCAAATAGCGGTCGTAACCACCTTGTTCCAGCATATGGGCGACGATCAGTTGGTTAAGGGTTGGCACAGCTTGGTGCATCATGTATTTCAGGTTTTCAACTTGCTCCTTGTAGCGCCCCGGCACCAACCAGCCGACCCGTATGCCAGGAGACATGGTCTTGGCGAAGGAGTTGCAATACAAAACCTGGCTTTGTCGGCTCCAAGCCTTACAGACCGAAGGCCGCTGCAAACCATAACCTAAATCACCGTAGACATCGTCTTCGACCAGCGGAATCTGATGTTTTTCCAGCAAGGACACCAAAGCCTGCTTGGGTTCATCGGTCATGCAAGAACCCAGCGGGTTGTTGTAGTTGGAGACGATCAAACAGGCTTTGATTTGCCATTGCTCAATAGCCATTTGCATGGCGTCCAGCGACAGGCCGTCACGGGGATGAGTCGGAATTTCCAAAGCCTCCATGCCACAGGATTCGATGACTTGCAACAAGCCGTAAAAAGTAGGCGACTCAATTGCAATCAAGTCTCCGGGCTGGCAAATCGCCATCAGCGCCAGATGCACGGCTTCACGAGCACCGTGAGTAATGACGATGTCATCCGGACTATCTGCACACTGTAATTCGACCATGCGTTTGGCTATTTGCCGTCGCAACTCCTGATTTCCTAGTAATTCATCGGCATCGAAACAACGTTTACCGAAAGTTCGCGACACCTTACCTGTAGCTTGTTGCAAAGCATGGGTTGGCAAAAAGTCAGCATGCGGTACCGACGTGCCCAGGTTGATTAGGTAAGGGTCTTTGGCTGCGCGCAAAATTTGCCGGGTCAGGGATTGACCGGTGACCTTGGCAGGGGTGACCGGCGCATCTGAGATTTCCGGTTCGATAATCGCTTGCCGATGAAATACGCTGACATAGTAACCGGAACGCAAACGGGCCTGAATCCGCCCACTGTCCTCCAACAATCGGTAGGCCTCCAGTGCAGTCGAGATACTGACACTCAATTGCTGACTCAGCTTCCGCACACCGGGCAACTTTTCTCCCGGCTTATAGACGCCCTGCTCAATATGAGCTATCACAGTTTCCGCGACAGTTTCGTACAAGTGTTTCATATGTGTGACCTTAAGTTAGCGCGAGACATTAGTGAATTTTACTTCGATAGGCAAACGACATTTTAATGAATGTTCTTATGAAACAAAGCATGCGCCCAAAGGGTAGTAGATAACGCCAAGTCGATTAATCCGAGGGAAGCTTGTTTTAAGAGTTGTGTTTTGTTCATAAATATCTTCCTATTTTGCCTGGGACAGGCACCGAATAACCTAAATATTGAAAATCCTCTCCCGAAAAGAGAGGGAAAGTTTCAAATTATTTGATGTAAATTCCCATATTATGTATATTTTATAAAATTGCTCTGAAGTATCCGAATACGTTTTTAGCAACAAATTTTCAGACATATTCTTTCTATCGATTCATTCGCTCGAAAAGTCAGCATGTGACGTGTTAACTTTGCCCAGTCCCCCAGAGAATTGCTTTGGAGAACCATAATCAATCAAAAAGTTCCCGGATTAAAATAAAGTCGCAATCCGGGGTAAAGAGGGAGGATTAATGATCAAGCGGAAATAATTTTAAAGGGGAAAGGGTATTAGAAACAGAAACAGAAACTGTGTATTTTTGGCGGTACAGATTTGCTATTTGAGGATCTATTATGCGTAATTAAACTGTAACTGTTTTAAATCGCGGCGGGATTGGTCTCCATCCCCGCATATTTCCGTACACTGGAATACGTCAATGCTCCAGTAAGTCCACATAGACGCTTTCTTTGATGCCTATTTTTAACGTTAGTTAGATTTTTACGCACACAGGCCTGCCAAGATTTGTTCTATAAATTAAAGGTGCACTGATCCATGCTTCCGTTTTTTGCTGTGGTAATGTCAAAACAATGGATGCAGAATGATTCAGCTGCTTTGTGTCTTATTGAGTATATAACTTAAGATGCTTTTAGGCTTACCAAAAAAAAGCGGCCTCGAAACGGCTTATTTCATGTCTTTATTATTGAATCTTAAAATGTCTTGAGTTCAATGAGACGGGTCCTTAATGTTTATTCTTGATAACGGTTTATCGAAAATAAATGGTCAAAATACGCTCCATCAGTATAGTTGTAAACACTATATTCATCGCCATAAAGCAGCCGATGGCGACTGACCGCTCATGGCACTCAGTTGACA
>CANNLO010000128.1 GCA_947505055.1 Methylococcaceae bacterium
AAACAAATGGGCCAGTTTCAACTCTTTTAATCAATTTTATAGTCTGACCATTCATAGCGGCCCCCCATATTTTTGTCCAGCTATCGGCATTACGCTTCATTTGCTTATTACGAGCTTCAATTTCCTTTTGGGACTGTTCATTCCAACCAGAAAGCCACCATTTATAATCCTCGTTTGCCATTGCCGAGAATTGGGCGATAAAGGCTTCCTCCGGACTTGAATAACTCGCGTTCTTTTTTGATACGGATTTGAACTGCACCTCAGGGGTATAGGGCTTCGAAACATAGTTATAAACATATTCCACCGTAAACTTGCCCGCTTCAGCTTTCCCCGTTGGAAAAACATCACCCGCAAAACTGGCATATGGAAAAAAAATAATGCTCGCAGTTGCCAACCCTCTAAGGAATAACATCTTCATACAAAACAAGTTACTTGTCATATCGACTATCCCACTTTTCAAAAAATACTATCATATATCCAATGGCACAACGCCTTGCGCTATAGGCCCTGGCGCTACCAACTCTAATTGATAGTTAACAGCGATAAAACCATCAAATAATTCAAGATTTGCTTTACCTTTAAGCCCATCATGACTTAATCCATAGTCGACTTGACGGCAATTCACATTGGCTTCAAGTTTAAGTGCGCTTGCTACAGAACCGGAAAGTGATACAACCTTAAGTGCGTCTTCAGCAGCCAACCCACCTTCAGCTCCTCCTGATGCTCCAAGCCCACCACCCCAGCACTGTTTATCCTTACAAAGATCATTTTCTCCTTTCAAATTTGCATTTGCTGCCACGCCTAACTTGACAAATACCCCAATCCGAACAGCCCGAATATCAAATGATAGTGCTGGCACGAAAATTTTGTCGGTTTCCAGCTTACCGTTCAAACCATATTGCAAGGTCTTAACAGGTACATCTTTTTGCTGTTTACTTTCGCAACAAACATTCTTTTGATTACCCGAATTGGTATAGGTCACATCAATAGTTTTCAGCACACCCATTAATCTTCCGAATTTCGAAATACCTTCTAAAATAGGATCAAGCTTCAACTCAAATTCAACCGTCCCCTGATCCTTGTCAGCAATCGGGGTTCCCTTACAACTCCCGCCTGCACAGGTATCAGGATCTGTACAAAACAGGTTGTCGTTACAAGTTGACCCTTCGCTCTTAGGTACTGGAGTAAATCCCGAACAACCACTGCTGCACTGCGAGTCAAAATCACTAGGATCACCTTTTTCTGCCGGTGCGCCGTTCAAACATTGGGGTGTTTTACAATCATTTTTGGCATTGACAATAGATGTAGGAATTTTGCTGTTGTCATTAACAATCACACAATTACCGTCGCATTTCTGACATTCACCAGCTGACGACGCACATCCCGCCCCACCCGGCTGACTACCGCAATGCCACCCCGCCTTGATCACACCAACCCCCTGATTGCTCTTGATCACGCTACCTTCGGCATTGACGGTACCCAATCCTATCGAAACAAACTCTTCCAGATCATGATCATAAGAGTACATTTCAACCTGAGCTCCGGGTTTGTGTCCATCGACATTAGGCAAACTGAGCGTGGCTGGTGGATCGAATTTAGCACCTACCGGTTGTATGGTGACAATGAACTGCGGCTGCATGCCGTTAGGCGGTGACATTGGAATCTTGGAGGCATTAACCGGAGTCACCGATAATTTTCCGAATTTTTTGCCATCGGGAAAGGTCACCGATCCTGCTTTGACTTCCAGCGCAAAGCCCGGCACATCGGGCAAGGTCAGAGTGACATCCTGATCGCCGACCTGTTTGGCGTTCACGGTATCAAGCTTGACCAGATAAATCGGCGCGGCTAACGGGTTGTCGGCACCGGCGATAGTAACCAGGTTGAAAGCCAGGGTCGGCCATTCGCCTGCTGCGGTCGTGGTGCTGCCATCGGCAATCAGCCTAACGGAACCGACCGGCGCTTCGGTGATTTTAAACTGGCCTTGCGCATCGGACTTCGCTTCGCGGGTAGTGCCGTCGACACGCACACTGACGTTAGGCAACGGGTTATCCTGATTATCAAGCACGACGCCACTGATGCTGGTTTGTCCGGCTGCTCCGCTTTTCAATGCCGAAGCGGTAAATCCGGCGTACAGTTGGGTGCCGACCAGAGTAGCGGTGACCCGATGCACGTCCAAGCCTTCTTCGGAACCCAAGGTCAATTCTGCGGTAGCACGACCGTCGCTGTCGGTGGTGCTGGTAATCGAGGCCAGACCATTTTGAAACTTACCGGTGCCTTGCGTCACTTTGAATTCGATTTGAGCGCCCGGCACGACATTGGCGCCATCATCGACGACCGCCACTACAAAAGGTTGTGACAAGGGTTGGCTGATCGCGCCGCGCTGGTTGTTGCCGCTGTTGACGGTGACTTTATTGGCAGAACCGACGGTAGCCGAGGCGTAGAACAGCACTTCACCGTCGAAACCTACGGCTGTGGCTCTTACACGCTGATTGCCGGTTCCTGCGCGAGTGCCCAGTTTAAAAGGACTTGAAGCTACGCCCTTGGCATCGGTTTGCACCAAGGTGCCCTGACCTTGATCCTGAGTGCCCGCGCCTACTACGCCGTCGCCCTGGGTAACCCGAAAAATAACCGGCTTGGCTGCAACAGGCTGTTTTTTATCATCCAGCAGGGTGATTTTTAACGGTAGGACCAAGGTGTCGTTGATTTTTGCGGTTTGATCCTGGCCGCTGAGTAATTCTATGTGCTGTGGAGATAGAGGTAGATATTTGACTTTGATGCTGATGCTGCTGGTATTGCCGACATTGTCTGCACCATCGATTTTGAGCGTATTGTCGCCTTCGTTAAGGGTTATATTCTCGGCCAGGTAGCTGCGATTGGAGATAGTGGCGGCCGTGCCATTAACGGTGACATGAGCCTGACCTTCGGCGACCGTGCCTCTGACAATGTCGTTAATCAGACCCGATACCGCGATTTTATTGGTACGCACGGTATCACCGTCTTTAGGCGATTCAATGGTCAGATACGGCGGCGTCATATCCAGCGAAACGGAAATGGCATCGGTAACATCCTGCCCCTGAGCATCGACCGCGCGAGCAGTGACGGTGTTGTGACCTTCATCCAGCGTAACGGCAGCTTCAAAACTACCCTTGTTGTTAGTGACCGGCGCGCCATTCAGGGTTACCTGGGCGGCAGGATCGGAGACTGTGCCTTTGACGGTTTGCGGGGTTGTACCGACGGTCAATAATGTCGCCGGACTGGTGATCTTGATGGTTAGAGCATCAGATTTGGTGACTTGCTGTTCAATCCGGGTATTAAAACTGAAGATATTGGGGCCGCCGCCTTTGACGATCACATTAACGACACCGGTTCCGGCAACTGCGAAACTGCTGCCAATATAACCGCTCAAATTGTAATAAGGCTCTCCGGCAGCCGTTGTGCCTGTGGCATTGCCGATGCTGACTTTGGCCACAGGCGTCAAGCCGGTGATAATCAACCGGAACGGTCCTGCCAAAACTTGGCCGCTGACATTACTGAGATTGATGTCTACGGTGGCATCGGTGCTACGTCGGTTTCGTAGCGGATTGGCCAATTTGGCGCTAATCTGGCTGCTGGCCATAACTTCCCAACTGGTGGTGACCGCCGCCGATGTGATTTGGGAATAAGCTGTAAATAGAAAGGAAAACAGGAGCATCAGTATCGGCCATCTTGCAGAGCCCGATCCCAATTTTTTATTTCGAGTATGGTACAGCGTATTTAAACTAACAACCGGCAAGATACCGAGCAAGCGCAGGTTAACTGACATCCCTTATTCCTTATTTCTAATGACGTTCAAGCCATTCACGAGCGTGAACGGCTTGATCAGGTTTATTTAACATTTAAAATAAATTGCTGCGGTTATTTTAATGAATATTTAAAAGTGTAAAATTTTTCGACACACTGACTAGATGCTAGTAATTGAAGGCAACCATAACAGAAGCCTTTCTGTGAAGCAACACTCAGTTTAGATATTTAGCCTTGAACTTTGCGATTATTGCGCAACAAGTTTTTTGTCAAACCGAACCAGCCGATGATGACCAATAACAACGTGCCGGGCAGCGGAACTGCATTAGATATGGAACGCTGTTCTATGCGAATATTGTCGAGAGTAACTTGTGAATTGGTACCATTATTTTCGTCATTCAATTCAAAAGAGAATGCCACTGAACGACCTATGAAGGATGATAGATCAAAGGAAAAACTTGGTCCGCTCGTTGAAGCATTAATCGTAGCAATTAACGCATCTCCCAGACTATTAGCATCGTAAAGCCAGACTTGCAGATTGTCACTGAAGCCTCCATCTGATTCCAGTGCATCTAAATCCAGTAGGGTGAAAACAGCATCAAATTTAAAAAAATCATCCCCGGCAGCCAGCGTGATGGGACTAGGGAAACTAAATACACCATCATCGCCTTGAACAAGCACCGAGGAAAAGAGGGCCGCACCTGAACCGGTCGATAAAACTGCTTGGCCCCCAACCTGTTGGGCAGTCCCACCATTGGTGACAGTTGCCCAACCTGACAAGTCGGTATCGAAATTACCATTTAAAATAGCTCCTGCAAATACCGCGTTTGATAACGCCATAGAGGCTACGAATATAGCTAAGCGTATTAATTTTTTGTTGTTCATGATTTTAATCCGTGTAGGTTTTAATAACACTATCCTACAAGCAAATACTGATCCAAATTTATATTAAATATAAAAATCAGTTAATTAACTTAAATTCACGGTTGGCCAAACAAACTTGAATCATTAAAGTGTAAAAAAAACTGACACTTTTTTAATTTGTAAAATAAAGAAATCTATCTTGACTAAGGCTAACTTCAAAAAATACACGCTCTAATAAACCTATAAAACTTAGTTGACCATTTATGTTTTACTCAGAACCCTATAGGCGTCTGATTCACACAACCTCGAAACTGCTTACCGTTTGGGTGAGGCATTTAGTAGGAGCGAGCCATGCCCGGTAGCAGTTTAATCGCGGGCATGGCCCGCTCCTACCTATTTTTAACCCCTTTTTCCAGGATAAATGACAATACTAATATATCAACCATTTTTTTAAACCATTAATACAACTTTAAGTTCTACTATTTCCCGCCAATATTACTATTTTTTATTAATTGCAGGATAAAAAATGAGACTAATACGTTTATTTTGATTAACTTTTATATTTATATCGAAATATTCGATTGTAAAAAAACCTGACAGCTGTTAAGTGCCTAGTAATCAAGAAACCTGGTTAACGATAAACTTTTGACCGGAATCTATAAAAAAATAGTTACCGCAAACAGGGAAGGAGATTTTAAATCTGCGTTTTTGGCCATCTGATACTAGACGCCAATTTTGGCAAACGATAAATAATAAGACATTGTTTTTTAATCTATTTTAAATAAATAGTCGCAAGAATTCCCGTTACCCCCCATTGCATCAGGAACTCGATATCTGTTAAAACAAGCCCTTAGCGATTTACAAAATCCCGCAATCAAATACATAGTGTCAGTTTTTTTTACACCTCTATAAATCAAACATAACGCTCACTGCTCGACTGTCGCAACTTCCGGTTTTATTTTAATCGGCAACAGCATTGAACCGGTTGCCATTTCAATCACGGGCAATTTAACGTTATCATCCTTTAGCGCCCACTTGGCGTAGCGGTTGTTGAGTTTTCTATAGTTCAGGCCTGCGGTTACGATTAACGGCCCTTTTGCATCATCCGGCACTTTGAACGAAAAGCTGGTTACATCGGTTCCACCGGAAGGAATAATGCGTTTAAAACTGTCACCGACCATGTTAAATAAATCGTGTCGCCATACTGCATTACCGGTTCGGTCTATCGGTATCGATTTATAAAAATACGCCCCCGCGTCAACGTTGTTGTCCTGCTCCAGATAACCTGATTCGTAAATCTTGCGGCCCTGCCCGTCCTTCACCAAAAAATGTATCCACGCCTCATTAATATCGGTGGTGCCGCCCGGAAAAGCATGCCCAACCTGGGCATTGGTCACCGCAACTTTGAGGGTGACATTTTCTCCCAGATAGAAATAACTTGGCGCCTCGGTCGATGCTATCAGTTTAGGATCAACATATCTGGCGCTTTCCGTGGCATCCTGACGATTCGGCCTGTCTATGCTGATACGCATCTGATCTGATGTCAAAAACTGGCGAGTACGCTCTAACTGGGCTTTATTGTTAGTAACCCAGGGAATCGCAGTGTTACCACCCAGATTAAAATGCGTTTTAATCTGCCCCTCTTGATTTGCGGAAGGATCCTTACCTGCCTGTTGCGGAAAATGACAATCCTGACAACGCCGCTGCTGAGCATGCGCGAAAGTTTGCCGGGTTTGGCCGGAATAAGGGCCGTTTAACCAGGCGGTATAGTCATCCTGCATTTTTACCCAGCCCCACGCATTAAAATCCTTGTCCATAAACTGGGCATGACAGGTCGCACAAATCTCCGATGTTGCCAAAACATCCCGCGCCAGATCTGTCTTGTGCTGTTCGGGCTTTAGTCGAATCAACAGATTGTGTATGAAGGTAGGCAAAGCTTGCTGCGAACCCTCAAACAGATAGGGCACAGGCGGTTTAAACCGAAAACTCGCAACCCCTTTAACATGTTCAACACGGTCAATGCCATGACAGCTCATGCAACTGACACCTTCCTGCAGATGCCCCGGTGTATCAAGCTTACCGCCCTTGGTTAACTGTCCGCTCAATAATGCAGCAGGGGCATGACAGCCCTCGCAGTAACGGGTCGCTTCCATGCCTTTTTTCTCTGAAAGCAACTTAATATTGGTTTGATAGGTTTTATCGGAACCCGCCTGAGAGTGGATAGACGCTTTCCATTGTTCAGCAATCTCCTGATGACAGCTTGCACAACGCTCTGAACTTCCCAAGCGCTTGGCATCAAGGAATCCACCGGTGCTGGTTTCGGTTTGGCTGGGTCGAAAAGGATGATCTCCATAGGCATAGACATAGGGCTCAACCACTGCCGTATCTTTGAACGGATTTTCCCTTGCCTGGTAAAGGCCTGTTGCAATAAGCACTATTAGCATGCTCGCAAAAAAAACCTGCGTTATGATTTTAAACAGACCACCTGATAATGAGGGAAAACGGTTTGGCTCACTTTTTTTTCTCCTGTCCGACAAAGACCAGACATGAAAGGCAATATGTAAGGCTAGCAAAATCAGAATAATCGTAGCCAACCAAATATGCGCCTGAAAAATCCACCGCTGCGCTTCCGCTTGACCTTCCATAGCAATGTAGATGCCTGAACCGGCAATCGCCAGGAATGCCAGCGCAGATAATAATCCTGAAAACGATATCCACGGGCGTCGCAAACCGATTGTCCTACGAAAATGCACGATGATATAGGGCGCCAATAGTACCGTGACAATTATCCCTATCAAGGTATGAATCAGGTAGATCCATTGTTCAAATACCGAAAGCTCAGGCCAAAATAAACTAAAGTAACCGCTGAATATCAGCACTACAGTCAGGGCAGCCAGCGGTTTCGCCAGGTTTCGTTCGGATGTGATTTGCTTAGTTTGTTCGCTCATACTTCAGCCCTTGTTCAATTTACCAACATTTAACGATAAAGAATTTCCTGCGCTTCAGGGCGCCCTCTCCGAACTAAAAACTCAATAGCCTGAAAACGTATTTCACTATCTTCCGATGCATTGTTTGCTATTTTGTTGGCATACTCGATCAAGGCATCGGCATTAAATGAAAATAGTTTGTGCGTCGCCGCATTGCGCAACAGATCTTTTTTAGCTTGGCTTATTGCGTACAACACGTTAATCGCATCCTGATCAACATCGGCCTGATAATGATTTAATACAGCTTCCCGTAAAGCTATTGGATATGTCGTATCGTTTAATAATTTTTCGGCTACACTACGATGCTCGGGGGTATTTTTAGAAGACAATATAAGCGGACAAAAAGTCTGTAACTCGACGTTGTTACTGAAACATATGCGTTCTAACTCGGTTAATTGCGGGTTCGGTGATGCTTCGGCTATTGTTATACCCGAGTGTTTCTGTTCGGTACTAGTTAAATAAACGCTCTGAAGGGCTCTAACCAACATAGACGACTCTGCCGAAAAACCTTGTTCAGACCAAGCCAGCTGAGCCGTTGACCGAAATTCTGGAGTGGTAATAACTCTTCGGAAGTCTTCCATCGACAGTGCGACTTTTTCGGTCAACAGTTGTTTAAGTGCCCACTGATTGATCGATGGCTCTTTATCCAACCATGCCTGATGCAACATCGAAAGATGCTCGGCAGGTCTCTGTGAAACAACGGCTTGAAATGCCAATGCCCGAATGCTTTCCTGTGGGACATGCGTTTGCCGTTCCAGCCATTCAGCGCCGGTATGATCCGGTATCTGCTGCCAAATAGCTATCCAGCGCTGAGTTAAATCGATGGTTGTTGCCGTTGGCGCTGAGCTGGGTGAAAATTTGTCAAAAGCATCATGGGCAAGTTGCCTGAGTTGTTCGGAATCAAATACTGCAACTTCATCATCCTGTACCAATAAATTAGCAAATACATCCAAACGCTTTTCTATAGATATAGCCTCAAAGCCCTTTTTCCCCATTACAAAGTCTGTCAGTTTTTTTTCCGCAGCCTGATCGCCTAGTCGCTTTAGCGCGATAAAGCTATTCGCAATCACCTGTGCCGCCTGGGTGTCGTCCAAAACTAGGTTTCTTAACTTGGGCAAAGCCAGACCTTGCCGAATCAATCCCAACGTGCGCACCACCTCTGCCCGCACTGCTGAATCTGGATCATTCAGATGATCCAGTAATGAATGCACACCACGAAATCGCTCCGCATTGCCCAACGCCCGCGCAGCCGCGATGCGTACTTTGGGCTCCGGATCGTCTAGCAAGCGAATCAGAAATGGGATGGCAAGATATTTGCGATGTACCACGGCTTCTTCTTCTTGAAAGTAGTAAGCAAAGCAATTGGCAACGGCGATTTTGACCTCAGGTTCTTTATCAGAAAACTTGCGTAACAGCCACCTTATAGAAGGTTCATCCTCATAAAGACGCAGACCTGCAATTGCGGCAACTACATTGGAAGGTTCCGTGTCGTCGAGAGCATGGGTTAGTAAACTTAAACCTTGAGGCGTGTTTGGTTGGGACGCAGCTAGAATAACTTCTTGGCGAACCAGAGAACTATCATCTTTCGAGGCTCTGATGAGTTCAGGCCATATTTGCTCACCATGTCCTGATTGCCCTAGCATCCTGACATACCGGGCACGAATTTCGGCTTGATCAACTCCGAGCTTTAAGCGTAAACCCTGACCGAGCGTGTTAACTGCCGAAATAATGGGAAACTCCTTAATTTCATCATGATTTTCCTCAATGACCCAGTAATGATCGGCCTGAACTGTTCTAAAAGTCTGTTTATTACCACTAGGCCACAATACGCTTATTCGGTCAATTTTGGTTTCATCTCCCAATCCGAAAACAATTCTTTTATCGCTGTCAGACAGAAAACCCTCGCCACTAACTATTCGGCGAATCTGGCTTCCAGTCGGCGTAGTCAATTGCACTTCTGCTCCCACCCCATCTCTGTTGGATTTTGTACCGATCAGCTTCAAACCTAACCAATGCTTTTTGGGTGATTCATTAGCCAGATACTGGCCCAGATCATTATTGTGGGAAACGTATAGATCAACATCGCCATCATTGTCGAAATCGGCAGATACGCCGCCTCTGGCCGATTGAGTGTCTTGCAGCGCAATGCCGACCGATTCCGTTACATCGGAAAAATACCCGTTACCTGCATTCAGTAAAAGTTGTTTGGGTTGTCCTTGACTAACTTTGGCTGAATCCGGATCCGGGTCCAAATGTCCTGCGGCAATAAAGACATCGTTGAAACCATCATTGTTAAAGTCCTGAATAAGCGTCGTCCAGGCGGAAAAGTTCAGGAATTGATTTGCGCCAAGGCCAATTTCCCGGGCACGATCCTTATAACTATATTTCCCATAAGCAGCTTGTTCATTAATTAAAGCAACCGTGTTTTCCCCTGCTGTACTGGCAATAACAAGATCAATATCGCCATCGTTATCCAGATCGCCTGAAGATATGCCCCGATTACCCAATGCAGAGCGCAACCCTAAAGCCTGACCGCCCGGCTCAAAATGCTCACCATCCTTGTTCAGATACGAGGTATTGGAACCCGTGCCGCGATCATTGGTAACAAGCAGATCCGGGAGTCCATCACGATTAATATCTTGCCAACTTACGTCCAACGTCTTACCCTCTGAATCAGTAACACCGGCTTGCGCTGCAATTTCTTTAAACTTTAAACCGCCCAGATTCAAGTAAAGCTGATTGGGTTGCGCCTCATAAAGACTGGGATCGAAGCTATTCTTTTTTTCGCCGGTAAACTGACTATTTGCCTCAAAGGTTTTTTTTCCTTTTTTAAAATCAATAAAATTGCCGATGTAAATATCCAGTAAGCCATCGCCATTAAAGTCGGCTGCTGCAGCTGAAGTTGACCAAAACTCACTGGCAATTCCATTTTCCTGGCTAATATCAGTAAATGTTCCATTACCATTATTTTGGTAAAATAATCTGGCATCTTTGCCTGTCACTAATAAATCGGTGTCGCCATCATTATCAAAATCTCCGGCCAAACACCCCATGCCCCAGATTTTTTTATCCAAACCACTTGCGGATGTCGCATCTCGAAAACCCTGTCCACTTTCATTTAAAAACAACATATTACTTTGAGACGACTGCCACCAATATTGCTTTCCATAATAGCGGGTGTGGCCTGAACCATTGACCAGATAAAGATCAGTCCAACCATCATTATTAAAATCGGCTACACAAGCACCCGACCCCAACGTTTCATCAATACCAGCCAGCTGCTCATCGCCTTGTTGATGGATGAAATTCAGGCCTTGTTCTAAAGTTCTATCAACAAAAGCAGCATTTACTGAGCTTTTCGTTTGGACTAACTGCTCTGAACTAAGCGTTACTGCTGCATAAGGAAAGCCTGCAGGGATAAGCAACGGTGTTCTATAAATAATCAACCCAATTATTGATATAAAAATCACACCAAAAAGTATTCTAAATTTATTTGCAATAAAATTTAGTAACATAGATTTAAGTCCATAATAAAAAGTCTATCTGTATTTAGAGCCTAATCCATCCCTAACGGAATGATAGAAAACAAACCAATACAGTCCAGCTAAAGTAATCATTTGTTTTTGGGTTGCGTCTGTATTAAGTTTTGATTAGCAAGATAAGTCAGTGGGCCAAAGCGTATAAGCTCACTATCCGATTGAAAAAGTATGGCTGAATGGTTCATTACTTATATGGCGTTGAGTGAAATCTGCTGGAGATATTAATCCAAGATGATGCCATATAAACGACTTGAATGCTGAAAAACTGATTTATTCAACAATGCCATAATTAGGCTGTATTTTTGAAGTGATTTTGGTGGACAGTCCAACAGATGGCATCAATTTTTTTTCGCCGCAGCCTTTGCTCATAACTATTCCTAACAGGCCTATCGTCTTGAGCGACGACCATTTCTCTCACCCCTGGCAGCCGCCATTTAACATAACGTCATTTTATGCGAAGTCACACCCTATCTCAAAAAACAGGATAATTGCGTCATAGTTTACAATTTCGGGGGCTGGGCAATCATAGCCAGTGGTCTTTTAATCTTAATGACTTATGCGAAAAACTAGAATGCCAGTCATGAGCCCTCACACATAACCCGCAAACCGTTCGGCCAAGCACAAAACGTCCCTGTTTTGTCCTATGCCCTACCGGATTGCTCAGTCTTCTGTCCATCAAAAGTAATTAGTTAACGACGA
>CANNLO010000129.1 GCA_947505055.1 Methylococcaceae bacterium
CGTGGAGATAAATCCCCGGTTGAGCTGGACAATTATACAGACTTATTTCATTCCGTCAACAACTTCCTAATCTCTTTTTCCTTTGCTTGCCGTGAAATCGTTATCAATTCCTCAGCAAGCCGACTATTATAACCTGCCAACTCTCCTTGTCAACACTTTGCTTGCCGATGGCTTCCGCACCCCCTTCGCAGCAATTACTTCGCCTTGAAGAGAGCCGTATCATACAAACTATTTGACCGCCGTCAAGCTGCTATAATCCTCACTAGTGCAAACTTCCTTTTTCCAACCTGATAAACATGCTGACTACCTAATGTGATCTCTAGTTTTTGATCGGATACCTTCTCACCATCAATTTTCACAGCACCCTGCTTTATCATACGATTAGCTTCTGAGGTACTTTCAGTTAACCCAGTATCTTTCAAGATATTCGCTATACCATAACTCACGCCATCTATTTTCAACTCTAGCTCATCCATTTCATCCGGCATGGCACCGCGCTGAAATCTCGCTTCGAAATTTTCCAGTGCTTTAATAGCTGAAGTCGCATCATGAAATCTTTCTATGATTTCCTGGGCCAATCTTACTTTATAGTTCCTTGGATTTGCTCCCTGCTCACATTCTTCAGCCCACAACCTAATTTCAGACATGGGGCGAAAACTTAGCAACTCAAAGTAACGCCACATCAATTCATCAGAAATGGACATTAATTTACCAAACATATCATCAGCGGAATCCGCTATACCCACATAATTATTAAGCGACTTGGACATTTTCTGTACGCCATCCAATCCCTCCAAAATTGGCATGGTTATGACGACTTGCGGCTTTTGACCAAAAACCTCTTGTAATTGCCGACCAACAAGCAAATTAAATTTTTGATCCGTCCCCCCTAATTCCACATCAGATTTCATTGCTACTGAATCATAACCTTGGATTAATGGATACAAAAACTCATGTATGGCAATAGGTTGCCCGCCTTTAAAGCGTTTACTAAAATCATCCCTCTCGAGCATTCGGGCCACAGTATGCTTAGCTGCCAATTGAATCAAATCTGCCGATGACATCGAATTCATCCAACTTGAGTTAAACATTACCTGGGTTTTATTCGGATCCAGAATTTTAAATATCTGTTCCTGGTAGGTCTTGGCGTTATCAACAACCTCTTCCCGAGTCAACGGCTTACGTGTGACGTTCTTTCCGGTTGGATCACCAATCATTCCGGTAAAGTCACCAATCAAAAACAAAACTTCGTGCCCTAAATCCTGAAATTGCTTTAATTTATTGATCAACACGGTATGCCCTAAATGCAAATCAGGGGCCGTCGGATCGAAACCAGCTTTAATACGAAGAGGATTAGCCTCCTCTAATTTTTTTATCAGCTCCTTCTTGACTAAAACCTCATCAGTTCCTCTTAACAGCTCTGTTAATACATCCTCTTGCAATTTTTTTCTCCAAATACATGACTTTCAATCAAAACATTATAGAATTTTTATTCACCTTCGTTGAAGAAAAACTTTTATATGTGTTAAACATTGGTAAAAAAGCCTAAAACCGCTTAAAATAAACACTTAAATCCAATACGTACCTTCTGATTTAATTACTTTTCAATTACTTAGCATAGCCTAGTGAAGAATAGAATCTACCCATATTTACTCATTGGAATTAGCATGGCTTTTCCAGTAACCGGTTACACTCAAAAAAAACCTACGCCAAAACCAATAACACACTCCAAACCAACCTCGGCATTACAATCAAGCGCGTTAAAACTATCCGTTAATTCCCACTTAAAAACCACACCCGATCCCAAGACCTTAAACAAAAAAAAATTAATAGCCTCGAAGACTGATATTAAAAAAATTATCACCAATACCTCTAAACAGCCCTCTTCCAAACTCTTAGCGGTTGCAACAGGCAAAGCCACGACCAAAAATCAACCCACTACTCTTTCAAAGTCTCACAACATAACAGTAAATAAAGCACTTAATTCCCATAAAAAAATTGAAATTACAGCCTCAAATTTGAACAACAGAAAACATACTATTCTCCCCTCCAAACATAATTTCCCGGCAAAAAACATAAAGCACGATCCACAGCTTAACTTTCCAAGCACTTTAGTTATAGCAAATGCAAAGCCAGATGAAATTGCTCGTACCAAGTATGAAAAGCCATTTAAACCTTCTTCACTTGAACATATACAAACCACAAAAATCAGCACCGCTCATGTTTCAATAGAAACATCTTTGTTTTTGGATGGCCTAGAGGCTGGTTTATCAAAAGAACTGATCCTTCAACTCACCGATGTATTCGCTTGGGATATCGATTTTGCTACTAATCTTCGGCCAGGCGATCAATTCACGCTTGTTTATGAGAAAAAAATAATTGATGGTATTGAAACCAACAGCGACCAAATTATCGCTGCAGAATTTATCAACCAAAACTCTTCTTACGCAGCAGTCCGATACATTAACGAGTCAGGTGTTGCAAGTTATTACACTCCTGACGGCCAATCCATGCAAAGAGCCTTCTTAACAGCCCCCGTTGACTTCGCAAAGATCAGCTCGCCTTTTGACATGCACCGCATGCATCCCATACTCAATCGAATTCGAGCGCATAAAGGCATTGACTATGCAGCTAGAATTGGGACGCCCGTCAAAACAACCGGAGATGGCATTGTTAGTTTCAGCGGAAATAAAGGTGCTTATGGGCAAGTGATCATTATTCAACATAATGATCACTATGAAACGCTCTATGCGCACATGTCTGACTTTAGAAAAGGCTTAGTTGTTGGCGATCATGTTAAACAAGGCGATATAATTGGCTTTGTTGGACAGTCTGGCTTGGCTACAGGTCCTCATTTACATTATGAATTTCATGTAGATGGACTTTATAGAGATCCCGAGTCAGTAAAAATTCCTCACTCCATGCCTATTAGTGACAATTTGCTTACTGACTTTAATTCGCAAACACAACCTTTTTATGCACAGCTGAACCAGGTAAAAGCCAAAAGTTTATATGCAAAAATCCATACCTCAATTGCACCAAGCCCTTTGCCACCAGCATCCTTGCAGCAGCTTCATTTCGATTAACTTAACTTATGTCTGAGCTCTATATAGGTCTCATGTCTGGAACCAGTCTGGACGGCATAGATGCAGCCCTGGTTGATTTTAAAGATGACAAAATCCAACTTGTCGATTTTGAATACCTCCACTTCCAAAATGATATTCAAAACAACCTTCAAAGGCTAAGTAAGCCGGATAATCTAATCTCCCTAAGGGATTTTGGCGCTATGGACACGCAACTTGGCGGCTTATTTGCCAAAACCGTTAACCGCTTGCTTGCTAAAGCCAATATTCCCGCCGCATCTGTGAAAGCTATTGGCAGTCATGGCCTAACCATTCACCATGCGCCAGACATTAGCTCGCCTTTTTCCCTACAAATTGGCGATCCAAACATAATCGCCGAACAAAGTAGCATTACTACTGTCGCGGATTTCAGGCGTCGCGATATTGCCGCCAAAGGTCAGGGAGCGCCTCTAGTGCCGGCGTTTCATAGAGCAATATTTCAGTCTCCGAATGAGCATCGTTGTATCGTCAATATAGGCGGTATCGCAAACATTACCGTACTGCCTAAAAATCAGTCCGAAAACGTCATCGGTTTTGATACCGGCCCCGGCAATACCTTAATGGATCTCTGGATAAAACTACACCAAAACCTGCCTTACGATAAAAACGGTACCTGGGCTAGCACAGGTGAAATTAATCATGAGTTGGTAGCGCTTTTAAAACAAGATCATTATTTTAATATGCCACCGCCCAAAAGCACAGGTAAAGAGTATTTTTCCTTACCTTGGGTTTATCAGTATTGCGATGCTTTCAGTTATAAGGCTGAAGACATTCAAGCCAGCCTCTGTTTCTTAACTGCGACGACCATTTGCGATGCCATCAAAAAACATGCTCCCGACACCAACAGGATATTACTTTGCGGCGGTGGAATTCATAATGTTTTTTTGCGGAATCTTATCGAACAGAATATAAATTGCCCTGTGGAATCAACGGATTATTTCGGCGCTCATCCCGATCATGTTGAGGCGATGGCTTTTGCGTGGCTTGCCAGACAAACCTTAAATAATTTGCCCGGCAACCTTAAGGAAGTAACAGGTGCGTATAAAAACGTCACCCTTGGCGGGATTTATCAGGGCAACAATTTGTCGCCCATCAAAAATTTATAGAGTAATCGACCTATGCTGAAAAAGAAGAGCCACATCCACAGGTTGTGGTTGCATTTGGATTACGAATTACAAACTGGGAACCGGATAAATCTTCTTTATAATCGATTTCAGCACCAGTCAAATACTGAATACTCATGGCATCAATCAGTACAGTGACACCACCGTTGTCAACACGGGTATCATCTTCATTAACTTCTTCGTCAAAAGTAAAACCATATTGAAACCCTGAGCAACCGCCGCCTGAAACATAAACCCTAAGTTTCAGATTATCGTTACCTTCATCGGCTATTAACTCACCCACTTTAGATGCTGCGCTGTCAGTAAAAACTATCGGATTAGACATAAATTGAATACTTTAATAATTGAATTGTAGGATATTATGATTAAACCTGTCTTTCCAGTCAAGAATTATGGATAAAGAGCAATTGTCTTTAATCCCCTATCTTCTTGTAGCCCAATCATTAAATTCATATTTTGCACCGCCTGCCCTGCGGCACCCTTAACCAAATTATCAATCACCGATAACACTACGATAGTTTGCCCGCCTTGCGGCTGATGTAACGAGATCTGGCAATTATTACTGCCTCTTACATTGCGAGTATCAGGATGTGAACCTTGCGGTAATACATCAACAAATGTTTCGCTAGCATATCTTTGCTCATACAAAATTTGCACATCATCGATATTGCCTTGCACCTGAGCGTACAATGTTGCATGAATTCCACGAATCATTGGTGTCAAATGCGGCACAAATGTCAACCCGACAGACATTCCCGCGACCAACTCTAAGCCTTGCTTAATTTCAGGTAAATGCCGATGACCAGCAACGGCATAGGCTTTAAAACTTTCACCCGCTTCACTCATTAACGTTGCCAACTCTGCTTTACGCCCCGCACCACTGACACCCGACTTTACATCGGCAATTAAATGATTAACATCAACCAACCCCTTTTCCAACAACGGCAAAAAACCTAACTGCACGGCCGTTGGGTAACATCCCGGACAAGCAATTAAATTAGCCTGTTTAATCATTTCACGGTTTAACTCCGGCAAACCATAAACTGCCTCGGCGATTAATTCTGGACAGGCATGTTCCATTCCATACCAATCACTCCAAACCTTTGAGTCTTTCAATCTAAAATCAGCCGAAAGATCAATCACTTTTACGCCACGCGACAAGAGTTGTTCTGCCATCAGCATAGCTGTGCCATTTGGTGTCGCGAAAAAAACCACATCGCATTCTGACAAACCTTCGACCTCGGGCAGGCTAAACGCAATATTTATATAGCCTCGTAGACTGGGATAAAGCGCGTCAACTTTAATTCCAACATCAGTCCTTGACGTTACTACCGACACCTCAACTTCAGAATGCAACGCTAAAATCCGTAAAAGCTCAACCCCGGTATAACCTGTCCCCCCTACAATACCTGCACGAATCATTTTTTATCCTATCCATACGTTTTAAAAAAATACAGCAACATATGATAACTGTATCACCAACATTTAATGCAGCTACTTTTCGAGAATTTAATCCAATTAAAATCTTATAGCTTCCAAGTAATATTATATTCAGCCATAAGATATAAACACTTTCCACGCTATAGGCAAAATTTTGCAACCGTTTTATTCGCCGCTTTGCTCTAGAATATTTATTACCCCGACCGTGTTACGTTGCAGATAACTCACTTCCTATAGCTATCCGGTAAATGAAATTGATTGAGGTTTATGTGTAATCAATAAAATCATTAAAACATGGGATAAGCCTTTAATACTATTGACACAAACTTTCCTGTATCGTAGTAATAGTGATAAAAAATAGTTACCTTCAAGTAATTATTATATGTTTTTTTGATAATGACTTAAAAATAATCATAAGTAATATTTTAGGTATTTAAGTAGATGAGTGCTTTAATTTTATAAAGGCAAATATCTTCAACATTTACCTAAAGCTTTTGTGAATCACATGAGTCTAGCGCTTTTTGAAGACTGATAAGCTGGATATGTGGCACACCTATTTCAATAGCTTTATTGATATAGGCTTGGGTTCTGAGAATTTTTTCTCGAGAATAGTCGGATGCTTTAAGCTCATGTATCATAATTCTTATAAGATTTAAATTGATCGTATGATTACCGGGTATTTTGGTAATGGCTAGGTCAAAAATGGCAAGGGCGCCTTTAATATCACCTTCCTGAAACAGATTGACACCTTCATTATTTATTTCAGCCAATTCTTTTTTTATTTCTTGAATCAATGAGCCCGCATGATCTTCACCAATAATCGCATCACACATTGCTACGATATCCCGCATAAAATGCTTGTTGTCAATATTGGTTTTAACCAGATCATTTATAATCTCATCACAGGATTCAATATTTCCGTTCAAATATAGAGTCTTCGCCATTTCCAGACGTAGCTCTCTGGATATCTGTATGCTATATTCCTCATTAAGCTTAAATGCTTTGCCATAGGCTTGCTGGGCCAGAGATTTATTGTCTTTTGCCTGATAGATTCTGGATTCTAAAAGAGCAGATCTAAGCCTTGCTTCGGGATCATTACGAAACTGCTTATCGAGCTCATAGACAATTTTTAAAGCCTCGTTAGGTGCATTACTTTTTAAGTAAACACTAGCAAGTCCCGCATAATCAGCCGAGGAACGGTGTATTGAATCTTTACCCAGCTTAATAATTGCTGTGTAAGCTTTTTTGGCGAGTTGAAGATTTTCAGTTTTGTCAGCCAGCAGAGCAAGTTTCTTTTGTCTCAAAATAGACATAGGCGAAAGTTCCACAGCCAAATTAATCGAAGTCAATGCGCTTTCATTATTACCCAAAGACTCGTAAGCTTTTACTATCCAATCATAAGCTTCAAGCATTACCGGATATTGCTTTATAAGCTTTTGAAAAATCTCAATGGCCTGATCATAAAAGTCCAGAAGAACCGCTACTACACCCAAGCCACATCTAGCCCAGGGAAGCTCTCTTTCGAGCAAGATTGCTTCATAAATAGCTTCGGCCGATTTAAAGTCGCCAACCTTAATCGCTAATTCGGCGCGTAGCTTTAATAAGGGCAAATGCATTTTTTTATCATTAAGCTGCAGCAGTTGCTCACAAGATTGAATGGCCTGAAAAAAACTGCCACTATCAATTTTAGTATCAATGCTACGCAAATATTGTTTGCGTGCATGGCATCTTTCAATACGAATTATTAGTTGCTGCTGGTTAAAAGGTTTAATCAGATAGTCATCGGGCTTGTTGTCGATAGCGCTAAGCACCATTTCAAGGTTTTGTTCGCCAGTGACCATGATAAAGATTGCGCTGATTGGCAACAACTTAAGGTATCTGGCTTCTTCAAGAACCTGTTGGCCATTTTTACCACGTAGTAAATTGTAATCACAGAGAACGATATCAAACTTGTCAATCTTCATTGCTGTTATGGCGTTGACGCCAGATTCTGCTTCAACGATAAATCGTGCACCAAAGGTAACCAAAATATGTTTGATGGTTTCACGCATGATTGGCTGGTCTTCAACGACCAGTATTTTTTTTGAAACTAAATTGATTGTCATCTTTTAATGAGGTGTGTTTCAAATGTTAGCTGTTTAATAATGGATTCTAAATACACCGATCTTTATCGCTTGGCAATGTTACGGCAAATATAATCTAAAGCGCGCACCGCCAAATTGACTCTTATTATCGGTTGTAATATACCCCCGATATTTACCTTGAACATGTAATTGGGCAATGGTTTTGGTAAAAAACAATCCAAGTCCCGTATTACCGGCAGTCATGTCAATCATTGGGAGTTGTTTGTGAGTTGATGAGATAAGGTTTTCAGGATAGCCTTTGCCATCGTCTTCAATGCAAAAAATAATATAGTCATCTTCCTTAAATGCAGAAATTTGAATTTTACTCAGGCAATAGCGGTGTGCGTTGTTAACCAGCGTACAAAGAGCATTGCCGATAAGGTTGCTGTCACAATAACAAAATAGCGTTTTATCGCATTGAGTCATAAGTTGAATATTGTCCAGTGATAATAAGGTAGATTGTTGAGCGACAACATCCTCCAATATATCTTCTGCTCTATGCTCGTCAATTGTCAGGCTGAATTGGGACAAGTCGATTTTATAAAGAATAAGTAATTGCATGAGACTGTTGTTCATGCGATTGGCTTCAAAGTTTAAATTTTTTAATTCAGGCGGTTTTGGGGTTAAGCAATTGTTTTCAAGTTGAGCAAGGAGCGCTCGAAAGGAAGTTAATGAATTTTTTATATCATGAACTGATGAGGCCAGTAGGGTAGAAAAATCGATTGCTAGCATATGAGTGTTAACCATTAGATATTTAAAGCTATGCTTAATGCGTTCATAAAGTTTAATGTCGGGGCCCTAGGCTTGAAAAAAAACAATGCGCCCCCACATTTGCCTTAACCTCATAATTAATCAGGATTAATAAAAATGACTGTTGAAGCAAAAAAAGAAGTTTTAGGGTTTGAAACTGAAGTTAAACATCTGTTGCATTTAATGATTCATTCATTATATAGCAACAAAGAAATTTTCTTGCGGGAATTGATTTCCAATGCCTCAGATGCCGCAGACAAATTGCGTTTTGAGGCACTCTCCAATGATAGTCTGTATGAAGGCGATAGTGAGTTAAAAATACGTCTGGAATACGATAAAGACCAAAAGACCATTACCATTATCGATAACGGTATCGGAATGACCCGTGCGGAAGTTCAGGAGCACATCGGCACTATCGCAAAATCAGGAACCAAACAGTTTTTTCAAGCTTTAACCGGCGATCAGGCTAAAGACAGCGAACTCATCGGCCAATTTGGCGTTGGGTTTTATTCAGCATTTATCGTTGCAGATAAAGTAACTTTAATCACTCGCAAAGCTGGCTCAGATGTTAACCAAGGTGTGCGCTGGGAGTCTGCAGGGGAAGGCGATTACACCCTCGAATCTGTAGAAAAAGCACAACGCGGCACACAAATCATCCTGCATTTGAAAGAAGCTGAAAGCGATTTCCTCGACGGTTACCGTATTCGCTCTATAGTCAGAAAGTTTTCCGATCATATTTCTTTGCCAATCGTCATGGACAAAGAAATCATGCCGTCCATGGACGCTGAAGAAAGCGAAGACGGTGAAGAGAAAAAACAGCTAGAAATTATTGAAGAAACTGTCAATTCTGCTTCAGCTTTATGGACTAAATCCCGCCAGGAAATTACCGAAGAGGCTTATAACGAATTTTACAAACACGTCGGTCACGATTACCAAGATCCGTTAACTCACGTACACAGTAAAGTTGAGGGTTCTAATGAATATACCTTATTACTTTACGTTCCAACCCATGCGCCTTTCGACATGTGGGACAGAGATACCAAGCACGGCGTAAAACTTTACATACGCAAAGTCTTTATTACCGATGATGCTGAACAGTTGATGCCGCGTTATTTACGTTTTATTCGAGGCATAATTGACGCTAATTCCCTGCCATTGAACGTATCGCGCGAAATCCTGCAACAAAGCAAACAAATCAGCTCCATTAAATCGGGTGCAGTTAAAAAAGTATTGGGTATGCTGGAAGATTTGGCCAACACTGAACCTGAAAAATATGAAAAATTCTGGTCACAATTTGGCGCGGTCATTAAAGAAGGTCCGATCGAAGATCATGCCAATAAAGAACGTGTTGCCAAATTGCTGCGTTTTGCTACAACGCACACCGATGTCGACAAACAGGATATTTCCCTGGAAAGCTATGTCAGCAGGATGAAAGAAGGTCAAGAGAAGATTTATTATGTCACCGCAGACAGTTTTGCCGCCGCAAAAAATAGCCCGCATTTGGAGATTTTCCGTAAAAAAGGCATAGAAGTCATCTTGTTATCGGATCGTATTGATGAATGGTTAGTGTCTAACCTAGATGAATTTGACGGCAAGCATTTGCAGTCGGTTGCTAAGGGTGATCTGGATTTGGGTGTTTTGGATGCCGAAGAAGATAAAGAAGCTCAGGAAGAAGTGAACAAGGATTTTGAAGCAATCCTGAAACAGATCAAAGACGTGTTGGCGGATAAAGTCAGCGAAGTCCGTTTAAGTCATCGTTTAACCGAATCACCTGCCTGTTTGGTTGCCGACGTGTATGGCATGAGTCTGAATATGGAAAGAATTATGAAGGATGCCGGACAAAGCATGGGCATGGGAATGGGCAGAAAACCTATCTTCGAACTTAATCCGACCCATCCTTTAGTGCTTCGTATGAAGGAAGAGCAGGATGATAACCGTTTTGCCGATTTGACTCATATCCTATTTGATCAGGCAATTCTGAGTGAAGGCGGGCATCTGGATGATCCAGCTGCTTTTGTTCATAAATTGAATGGCTTGTTACAAGGCTTGCTGCGCTAAACGTTTCTAGCCTCTATATAAAAAAGGCCGGGGCTTCCCCGGCCTTTTTTTTGCCAAATTCCCCACAACATCACAACTGCAGCTATTGATCTAAACTCAGTTTAATATTGACAATATAGCGGCCAATAAAATGATGCTATCTCTTTTAGGAAAACAATAATTACGCAATTAGCGAGCTTTCTATGGTTTTAAATAATGCCAGCCTCTGCCTAAGTCCCGCAGTGCCACCATTTATTTTTTTAGTGATTGTTGTGAAATCTTCAAGATCTTTATCATCCGTCAGATCATCAGCAAGCGCATTTAAACCGTGCCCTTGCCAAAAGTATGCAGCACTCATCGCCGCCAAATCAGGTGTAAGAAGTAGGTCAGGATTATTGATCAAATCTACACCCAGCATTCTGCCTATATCGGCATAATTACTTTTACCGGTAATTTGGATGATGCCTCGACCACGATAGCGATACCCGTCGCCAGAATTGATATCGCCATTGCCTATGCGGTTTGCATAAACAAAATTGGCCAGGTTTTCTTCATTATTAACATAGGGGATAGCACACTCTTCGGTTGGAAAACGTTTTGGCCAAATTTTCGTTAAGCGTGCCGGCGTTTTATAGATCAGATTTTCGATGAGTATGTTGTATTGCCCTGATTCATAGCCGGTCTGTGCCAGAAAACTTGCTATTCTGGCGGGGGTGTCAATTCCAAATTCACTCATAGCCGGATTTAAGGCATTTGTCCATTTTTCAGGTTCTTTACAAAGAGGGAGTGCTATTCTGAGGGAGTTTGTTGTAATCATTAACATCTCCTAACTATTGACGAAGTTGTTTATCAATGGGGCAGGAATTATAATAAACTGTTATTCGCTGGCCGGCTAGAAGGTAACTATTTTATAGCTGATTTAAAGTGTTCGGGTGGATTAGATGACACGCTATTACACCCAGTGACTTTATTAAAGTTTGAATACGTCAGTATCAATCCATTCATTTTTGGTAACTACTCGCGCCCTCATCATTGAAAAAATAAATAAAAAATTGCTTGACAGTTTTTTCTACCATAAAAATATCTTTTTTTACGATTACATAAAATCTATCTACACAGCTCATTACCAATAACGCCAGCAGGTTTAACCCTTAGTTCACCCTTTCGAATACAAAAGAAAACGATTGCCCCCCGCCAAGAGCACTTCCTGGGGCGATAAAAGCCATGATAAAATACGTCAACTATTCAGAG
>CANNLO010000130.1 GCA_947505055.1 Methylococcaceae bacterium
AAATCGTAAATGTAAAAAAATGAATGGAGAGTTTTTCTGATTCATTTATACATGAAAAGAGATTGCTTTTGATGGCCTTATCGGACTTGTAATTGCACAAAGTGTAAAGCGAGAAATGAAGGATGCCCATATTCTCCCTCAAATCTGCCAATGTTTATGGCTTAAACTAGCCGTTCATCCTGATCCGAACGAGTCACTTGACTTTACTCAAAAGCAGTCATGTATTTCAAAGCTAATACTGATTGTTTAGCTTAGCTATTACTGTGTTGGTATCTAATCGGCCGTCAATAGTAAAGACCATATCTAATGTATGTTCCTATCTGAAATTCCTCGTAGAAACGATTAGTAAAGATCGGTTGAGTCAAATTTATTTTCATCATTGTCACGTTAATGAAACATTCGGAGTGCTAGAATCAAACCCAAGAGAAAAGCCTATCTTTCAGGAGATAGGGAAAATCACAGGATTCGTATTGCACGGATATTGGTTGATTGCTTCGATCCACTATAACCGACGCAAAGTGTATATTCGTAACGTCTTGACACATGCAGAATATGAATAATAACAGCAAAACAACACCATTCGTTGTCTGGTGGTCGCTTATAGCAGGCGGCGTTATGGTCATGGTCGCAGAGAAACGAGAAAAAGTGCGCCTCTTTTTGCCATATGAAATTATTGAAGTAGATGCTATCGATGACAACCTGATTGTTGTAGCGAGTCCATATATGGAAGGACAAGTCTATTCTTTCACGTTAAATCCAGAGTCAGTTCTTCCTAGCGTGGCTGATAAGGCTCAAAATGCTGGCTTGCTGATTGCACAATATACGGCATCCAAAATCAGAGACGCAATAGATGAACAACAACGAGAAGATCTTCGATTGAAGGCACTCTCGCAAGCATTTTGTCATAAGACCTCTCCTTCTATCAAAGATAAATCTCTATCGGCAACAAGAAATCGTGTACTCACCGTTTTTAAAATTACAAGTTGGGCTTTATTTGCAGCTATGGTCATGTTCGGGGGTGGGACACGTTCCTCTTCTCAATACAGCGCGTTGAATCTGCATTCCCACGTAGTGCATGTGAACGTAACCGGCCAATAATACCCCGTCAATTTAACATAGCCACCACTTACGCGAAGTTTGCTTGTAAACGCAATATAGTAAAGTCCTGCAACTGCCCACATTTGACTGGCCGTTATCGGGAAATCTAAATCCATAGCCGAATGGCAGGTCTGGGACGCAGACAGTGGCGAGTGGCTGCTTTGTGGCGATGAATATTGCATAATGGAGTTCATCTGTGTGCTTGGAAGAGACAGCAAGGGGTACGAATACCCAGTTCAATGACATGTTCGACGGGAATTTTAAAAAACTCTATCGCACTTGAAGCATTGTGGAATAAAAACCTGAATAAAGGTCTGCGCCATTTAGGCATAGGACTTTTTCTCCGAAAAGAAATGCGCTCACTACCGATAAAAAACGATGCACCCCGAGCACATGAACAGAATTAGTAGTTAATCCGCCATGGAATACTTCCTTAACGGCATATAAGGGGCTGGTCCCGATGTCCCCAAACACAACACCTACAACATCGAGGGTTAATTTGGTTAATTGTTAATTGGAATTATTCTGAATTTGTCATCGTTGAAAATAGTAAATAAGTGGAAAATTAGTTAGAAATGATCTGAGTGCCCTTCTGTTATGATTGGGCATTTCACTCAATGCAATGCCTCGAATTACAGATACTTTGCAAGCAATTATTCTCTATATGCCAAACGATATCCTATGCCCGCCTCAGTGAGTAAATAACGAGGTTGAGTAGGATTTACTTCGAGTTTCCGGCGTAACTGCCCCATGTAAATCCGGACGTAGTGGGCGTGTTCTGCGTAGGTAGGTCCCCAGACTTGCAGCAATAGCTGTCGGTGAGTCAATACCTTGCCCGCATGATGGATCATTACGGTCAGCAGCCGGTATTCAAGGGGAGTTAGATGAATTTCCTGTTCGTCTAAAAACACCTTGCGACAGGTTAAATCAACCTGTAAATCACCGAGGCAAAAAATGGTTTCAGTGCTGTCCCCAACAAGCTGTGCTGCATGGCGGAGAGATACGCGAATGCGCGCAAGAAGTTCGCCGATGCTGAACGGCTTGGTCAGGTAATCGTCTGCACCGGAATCCAGTGCGGCAATTTTGTTGCTTTCCTGGCTCCGGGCTGAGAGCACGATGATAGGTACTGCTGACCACTCGCGAACCTTGTGTATGACCTCTATGCCATCCATGCCGGGTAACCCTAGATCAAGGATGACCAGCTCAGGCTTACGTGTACCAATTTCCACGAGGCCTCGTTCGCCAGATCCTGCTTCAATGACTTGAAATCCATGCACACTGAGACTGGTACGTAAAAAACGGCAGATTTGAAGATCATCTTCGACAATTACAATGACAGGGTTGGTACTACTCATCTTCCAGCTCCTCGATAACTTGTGGCGCAGCTTCGTCTACAGGAAGTAGAAAAAAGAATTGCGCTCCTCCACCTTGCCGATTACTTGCCCCCATAACGCCTCCATGCGCAATAACGATAGCCTTACAAATAGCCAGTCCAAGGCCAACACCACTTTGGGTGCCTTCCCGATGTACCTGATAAAATTTATCAAACAACTTTTCTTCGGCTCCTGGGGGTATTCCAGGGCCGTGATCTGCTATGGTTACTTTTAGCATATGGACGGAAAAGTCTGCGGTGATGTCGATGGTGCTGCCCGCCGGTGTATATTTACAGGCATTTTCCAGCAGATTGATCAGCACCTGTTCGATCAATACCGCATCAAGGCGCACCATACAAAGTTCATCCGGCAGTTTGGTATTAACGCTACGACCTTTAAGCCGTTTGTGCAGTCGTGTCAATGCACCCCCGATAATTTCGTCCAATGGATACCATTGCCGATTCAGCGATGCTTGTCCACCATCTATGCGAGCCATGTCCAGAATATTGTTAGCCAGGTTTGACATGCGTAACGCTTCATCATAGATAGTGAGACTCAATTCTTGACGATCCAGAGCGGTAAGCAAGACATCTTCTTCCACCAAGGTACTCGCTGCACCGACGATAGATGCTAAAGGCGTGCGTAAATCATGGGAAATGGCGCTGAGCAATGAATTGCGCAAGGTTTCAGATTCTATGCGTAACTGCGTCTGTTGCGCCTCATCGGCGAAATGCACCCGTTCAATGGTTTGAGCAATCTGGCTAATAAAGGTATCCAAGAGTCGACGCTGCTCAGGTAGAAACACCCGCCGCAGGTTAACGGTACGTAAAGCCAACACACCGATAACGCCACGAAAGCCCGACAGGGGGAAAAACACCGCTCTGGCTCCGGGTAAAGTATCGGTACCTTGCCCGGCAATCTGAGCATGATCGAAAACCCATTGCGCAACGCCTAGATCAGTTGCTCTGAGAGATTCCCGAATCGGCAGATCTGATGGATAAACTACTTGGCCGTCACCGACAGGAAACAACAAGACGCTATTGCCGCCGAACTCATCTTGAATATGACGCGCGGCGATTCTGGCGGTATCCGCTACTGTACGACTGGTCGCCAGATCTTCACTCAACGCATAAAGTACATTGGCACGGCGTTCCCGATGCGAGGCTATCTTCGCCTGAGAACGCATGTTGCTGGTCAGATGACTGATGATCAAACCCACCAACAACATAATGACGAAGGTCACTAAATACTGGGCATCCGAGACTGCAAAGGTATGAATTGGGTTTACAAAGAAAAAATCGAAGGCCGCAACGCTCAGCACCGAGGTCAGAATGGAGGCCTCACGACCGAAGCGAGCCGCCATAAAAACCACACCCAGCAAATAAACCATGACTAGATTAGCTAATTCAAAATTTCCTGACATTAACCAGGCCAGCATAGTCGAACCACCGGTCATCACCAGCGCCAAGCCCCAGTTTAACCAGCGCCGTTTAGCGCGGCCCCACGGAAAACTGGGGCGTAGAGGTTTTAGCAGCGGCATTGATTTAGGCGCTTTTTGCTCGGAGGCATCTTCGCCGCGCGGACTACCCAGCAAATAGACATTGATGTTATGCGCTTCGGCAATCAGGGTGTCGACAATCGAGCCCAGCACCCAGCGCCTCCAACCCCGGCGACTGGGTTTGCCCAGCACAATTTTGGTGACGTTGCGGCTTTTGGCGAAACTAAGGATTTCCTTGCTCATATCGGGACCTGACAAGGTCACCGTTTCGGCGCCCAGCTGTTCAGCAAAACGCAATACGCGCAAAACTTCATCGCGGCTTTCAGCAGGCAGACGTTGCAGCTCCGGCGTTTCCACATAGGCCACGATCCAGTGTGCATGAAGACTGGTAGCGAGTCGCTTGGCGGCGCGTATCAACCGCTCTGCGATGGGACTAGGGCCTATGCAAACCAATACTCTGTCACCGACCGGCCAAACATCGTGTATCGCATGGTCGTCGCGGTAGTCTTGCATTTGTGCATCGACCCGATCGGCAGTCAGGCGTAAGGATAACTCACGCAACGCAATCAAATTACCTTTGCGAAAGAAACTGAGCATAGCTCGTTCCGCCTGTTGAGGCACATAAACCTTGCCTTCTTTAAGCCGCAGTAATAACTCATCGGGCGGCAAATCGATCAATTCGACTTCATCCGCCTGGTCGAATACTGTATCCGGCACAGTTTCTTTAACCTGTACCCCAGTTACTTGAGTGACATCGTCATTCAGGCTTTCCAAATGCTGAACATTGAGCGTACTGTATACATCAATACCGGTAGCCAGCAATTCCTCTACATCTTGCCAGCGTTTGGGATGACGACAACCAATGGCGTTGCTGTGCGCTAACTCGTCGACTAAAACCATGGTCGGGCGACGTTTAAGTGTGCCGTCCAGATCAAACTCGCGCTGAACTGTGCCCCGATGTTTGACCAGTTTGGGCGGAAGAACATCCAAGCCTTGCAATACGGCGATGGTTTCTTGCCGTCCATGGGTTTCGACCAGTCCAACAACCACATCAACATTTTCAGCCTGTTTTGTTTTAGCCGCCAACAACATTGCGTAAGTTTTTCCAACACCCGCTGCTGCGCCAAAAAAAATTTTAAGCCGTCCACGTCGTTTTTGGTTTTCCTCTCGCTCTACTCGGGCAAGCAAGGCATCAGGGTCTGGTCGTAGTTCGCTCATGGGTGAGTCCGGTTATTGTGAACCATTATTTAAGGCGCTGATCCAACGCCAGATTCAATTTCAGCACGTTAACCCGAGGCTCGCCGAATACTCTCCATTGCCGAGCTTCGGTATAACGATCAACCAAGTCACTGACACTGTTCGACGACAAGTTTCTGGCTTTGGCCACGCGGCTGATTTGATAGGCGGCGGCGGCAGGACTGATATGTGGATCAAGGCCACTGGCGGAAGCGGTAACCAAATCCACGGGTACAACTTCCAATTGGCTAGGGTTGGCATCGCGTAAGGCTTTGATCCGCGCCTTAACTGCGTCTATCAGTGCAGGATTGGTAGGCCCTTGATTGGAACCGCTGGAGGCTCCTCCGTTATAGGCCGCCGGCGAAGTTGCCGAAGGTCGTCCCCAAAAATACTCGGGGCTAGTGAAGGCTTGGCCGATTAATTCTGAACCGAGCGGCTGCTCTTTAGTGCCCAGTAAACTGCCATTTGCCTGACTGGGGAAAAAGAGTTGTGCACTGAACGTGACTGCCAAGGGATAGGCGATGCCGGTTAGCAGGGTAAAAAACAATAACATCAGTAATGCGGGTTTAATATGAGTGGTCATTTACGACTCCTTATGAATCTTTAATTAGAACGTTAACGCTGCTAAAGCAAGGTCTATCAATTTAATGCCGATAAACGGCACGATCACTCCGCCGCCGCCAAATACCAGCAAATTATTGCGCAACAAGGTATCCGCACTTTGCGGACGGTAAGTCACACCTTTCAGTGCCAAAGGAATCAACACAACGATAATCAATGCGTTAAAAATAACCGCAGCAAGTATCGCGTTGGCCGGACTGCTAAGTCCCATAATATTCAGCACGGTCAGTTCCGGATAAGTACTGGCAAACGCGGCAGGAACTATCGCGAAATATTTGGCCAAGTCATTCGCCAAACTGAACGTAGTCAAGGCACCGCGCGTCATCAGCATTTGTTTACCGGTTTCAACAATCTCGATCAGTTTGGTCGGATTGGAATCGAGATCGACCATGTTGCAGGCTTCCTTGGCTGCCTGTGTGCCGGAATTCATTGCCACTGCCACATCAGCCTGCGCTAAAGCCGGTGCATCATTGGTACCGTCACCGGTCATCGCCACAAGACGACCTTCGGCCTGGTGTTCCCGGATTAATTTGAGTTTGGCTTCCGGTGTCGCTTCGGCCAAAAAGTCATCGACGCCCGCTTCTGCCGCAATAGCCGCCGCAGTCAAACGGTTATCGCCGGTGATCATGATGGTTTTAATGCCCATGCTTCGCAGTTCTATAAAACGCTCTTTAATGCCGCCTTTGACTGTGTCTTTTAACTCAATAACGCCCAACACCCTGCCATCGTCAACAACCAGCAGTGGCGTACTGCCCCGACGCGCGACAATATCCGCGATCCGTGTGGCTTCCTCAGGAAATTTTTCTGTTCGGGCTTCCACGTAGCCACGTATGGCATCGGCTGCACCTTTACGAATCTGACGTTCACCGATATTGACGCCGCTCATCCGGGTTTGTGCGCTAAAGGCGACAAACGTTGCCCCCAGTTCGCTAATATTTCGCTCCCGGATAGCAAATTTTTGCTTGGCAAGCACAATGATGCTGCGGCCTTCAGGTGTTTCATCAGCCAATGTCGCCAGTTGTGCGGCATCCGCCAATTCTTTTTCGCTGGTTTCGCCTAACGGTATAAATGCCGAGGCTTGTCGATTGCCCAGCGTAATCGTGCCGGTCTTGTCCAGCAGTAACACATCCACATCACCTGCCGCTTCGATGGCTCTGCCCGAGGTGGCAATAACGTTTTTCTGCATCATTCGACCGATGCCGGCCACGCCGATAGCGGACAGCAATCCACCAATGGTCGTAGGAATCAGGCAAACTAATAAGGCCACTAATACGGTGATTGATACCGGAGTGCCCGCTTTGGCGATTTCGACACTGTACAGAGAAAACGGCAGCAGCGTCACTGTGGTCAACAGAAAAATCAACGTCAAGGCCACCAGTAAAATAGTCAGAGCAATTTCATTGGGCGTTTTTTGCCGCGTCGCACTTTCCACCATCGCAATCATCCTATCCAGAAAGGCCTCACCGGGATTAGCAACGACCCGCACCACCAGCCAATCGGACAAAACCCGTGTACCGCCGGTTACCGAACTGAAATCTCCACCCGATTCCCTAATGACCGGTGCGCTTTCACCGGTGATAGCGCTTTCATCGACACTGGCAGCGCCTTCGATGACTTCGCCGTCGGCGGGAACAAAGTCACCTGCTTCAATCAATAAGATGTCGCCACGCCTGAGAGTTGCGCTGGCGACTTTAGCGTATTCGGTGCTGTACTGCGGCTTATCCAGTTTCTTCGCCATAATGTCGCGCTTGGCGCTCCGTAAGGAAGCCGCTTGTGCTTTACTGCGGCCTTCGGCAACGCATTCCGCGAAATTGGCAAACAACACAGTGAACCACAGCCAGAAGGTCACGCTAAACATGAAGCGTGTCGGTGCGTTGTCCCCAGAAAATAACGCCCACAGCCATAGTCCGGTAGTCAGCAAACTGCCAATATAGACCACGAACATCACCGGGTTTTTCCATTGTTGTTGAGGCGCCAGTTTGCATAGGGCGTGACCTAACGCATCAAACAGGATGTGTCTGTCAAATAGCTGTTGTGTATGATTTTTAGTATTCATCGATGAACTCCCTCTTACTTGCAGTCAATAAACCACGAAGTCGTCTTCGTGCGATGGGTGGTTAATGGTTAAGTTTTGGACGAAATCATCATTAAATGCTCAACCATCGGCCCTAACGCCAAAGCTGGTACGAACGTCAATGCGCCGACCAAAAGTACAGTGCCGATTAACAGCATTACGAATAACGGTGTATGAGTAGGCAAGGTGCCAAGAGTGGTGGGTACGTTTTTTTTTGCTGCCAAGGAACCAGCAATGGCGAGTACAGGGATAATGATTCCATAACGGCCTAACAGCATAACGATGCCCAAAGCAATGTTATAAAACGGAGTATTGGCACTTAGTCCGGCAAAAGCACTACCGTTATTGCCGGCAGCGGAGGAAAAGGCATAAAGAATTTCGCTAAACCCGTGCGCACCCGGATTGGCAACCGCTGTTTTTCCAGCTTCCACCATGATTGCCAACGCCGTTCCCCCCAGAATTAAGAAGGCCGGAATTAAAATAATCAGAGCCGCCATTTTTATTTCGAAGGCTTCAATCTTTTTGCCCAGATACTCCGGTGTGCGGCCTATCATCAGACCCGCTACAAAGACCGCGATCAGCACAAAAACCAGCATTCCGTATAGACCGGAACCCACGCCGCCGAAAATGACCTCACCCAATTGAATTAACCACATCGGAATCAGGCCGCCCAGTGGTGTAAACGAATCGTGCATGGCATTGACCGAACCGTTGGAGGCTGCTGTGGTCGCAGTCGCCCATAACGCCGAATTGACAATACCGAAACGCGATTCCTTGCCTTCCATGTTGCCACCGGCCTGATTAATACTAACGCTTTGATCAATCCCAAGCGCTGTCAGTGCAGGATTGCCGCCTTGCTCTGCAGCCACCGTGACAAAAACTAAGCTGAGCAGCACCAAGGTCATCGCCGACAAAATGGCCCATCCCTGGCGAGGATCACCAACCATAGTTCCAAAAGTGTGGCATAGCGCCGCCGGAATCAGTACCAGTAACAGCATTTCCAGAAAATTGGACAACGGTGTTGGATTTTCGTAAGGGTGGGCCGAATTAGCATTGAAAAAACCACCGCCATTGGTGCCCAGTTGTTTGATCGCGATTTGTGAGGCGGCCGGTCCCAATGCCAGAGTTTGTGTGGCCTTTTCCGTTACGGTGCTGACCTGTTCAACCAAGGGAACTGTTTGGTAAGGTTTGAAAGTTTGCACGACACCTTGCCCAACCAGTACCAAGGCAATAACGAATGACAGTGGTAACAGGATATACAAGGTTCCACGTGTCAGATCAGCCCAGAAGTTGCCGATGCCTGCCGCATGAGTGCGCTGAAAGCCGCGTATCAGCGCAACCAAAACCGCCATGCCGGTGGCGGCCGAGACGAAGTTTTGCACACCCAGTCCCAGCATCTGGGTCAAATAACTCATCGTCGTTTCGCCGCTGTAACCTTGCCAATTGGTGTTAGTGATAAAACTGGCCGCCGTGTTAAATGACGAATCAATCGTGACATTGGCCATCTGCTGCGGATTCAGCGGCAGATAGTTTTGCAGCATTTGCAAGGCAAACACCGCAAGTCCGCCGAACAAATTAAACCAGAGCAATGCGGCTGTGTAATCTTTCCAGCCCATGTCTTGTTCCGGTTTTACCCCGCTCAAGCGATAAAATCCGGCTTCCAACGGTGCCAATAAGCGATTAATAACAATCGGACGATTCTCATAAACCGCTGCCATATACACGCCCAAAGGCTTTGCCAAAAGCATCAGAGTGATAAAATATAAGATTATTTGGAATAAGCCATTTTCAGTCATTAGAATTTCTCCGGATAAAATAACGCCACCAGTAAATAAATGAATAAAGCGCAGGCGAGCAAACCGCTCAAGCTGTTGATAATGGTCATGGTTGCCTCTTTTTTAAGGATGTTCTGAGTGGGTACTGTAACGCGATTGATATAAAAATATTGTAAAGATTTCGGGTAAATCGTTAATTTCAGATAATTGAAATTATTATAGAATTTGGCTGTTGAAGCTCGATTGCAAATATTCAAAGATTTGACTGCGTCGCTTTACAAGCAAAATTACACTGCCAACACGACAAAGGGTGTAATACATTATTTTTTAAAATGGTTTTATCTAAGGTCTTGAACATTTAGCCATGTTCAACGGAAACGCAATCCAAAATACAGAGGGTGATCGCTGCCCCGATGTTTGGCTGACAATGTATGGTCGCAATCAAAAACACAGTAATCATTCAAACCCTTGCCATACGCTGCAGCGACCTTATTGCTGTGCGGGAACGTTAATTAAAATCTTGAAAGGATACCCCCTGTTCTGAAATATTTATTGCAATTTATTGGCTGTTGTTAATCAGTAATACTAGCTGGTTCACTAGAATCGACAGGCCGCTTTCTGTTGGTATGCTGCTATATATAAATGCGGGGTGACTGATTCTTGTGAGTCGTTTGCAGCACTTTACGACTGTCCGGTTTAGGGAAGCGTAAAATCATAGCCGACTGTCTGCAAGGGGTCGCTCGTTGACCAAAAACTAATTCCACTTAATTTTTTCATCAAACTTGACGGACTGTTGACGGCTAAAATGGTTTCAGCTGTGTTTTTTGTTATGATAAGACAATGCTGAAGCGTTCAAGCCAAGAAAATATAGTCTTTAATCCCAGACTGCTGCTAAAGAATAGCCGTCTTATTTGTTCACGAAAAAACTGAGAATGAAAGCACTTAATACCCAGGGAATGAATAAAATTGCCTGTGGAATCGATTTTGGAACCTCCAATACAACGGTAGCGATTACTCAGGAAAGTGATGATCAAATAACCTTGGTTGCAGTAGAAGAGAACCATTTAACGATACCTTCAACCATTTTTTTTCCAACAGAAAGTCCAACCATTGTATTTGGCCGTCAAGCAATAAATGCGCATATCGGCAGGGAAGAGGGGCGATTCATGAGAAGTTTTAAGCGTGTGCTTGGAACGTCGCTTATGAAAGAAGGCACTTATGTCAGTGGAAGAAAAACCAAGTTTGAACACATTATTGGCCATTTTATTGAAGATATAAAAAGCAAAGCCGAACTTTCGGCTGCAAGAGAAATTAAAAGTGTAGTCGCGGGCAGGCCGGTTCATTTTGTCGATGGCAATGACCAAGCTGATAAAGAGGCACAAGGCCAACTTGAAGCCATATTAGCAGCGGCTGGATTTGAAAATATACGTTTTCAATATGAACCTATTGCCGCAGCCTTTGCGCATGAGTTAACGATGGGCGATAAGGAACGTTTAGCTGTTGTTATGGATATTGGTGGCGGCACCTCCGACTTTACCATCATGCGTTTGTCGGAACGCTATATCAAAAAACAGGATCGCCAGGGCGATATTCTGTCTAATGCAGGCATTCGGATCGGTGGTAACGATTTCGACCGGGCTCTTAGCCTGAAATGTTTTATGCCTTTACTGGGGCTGGGTTCTCAGTGGGGCGCCAAAGGCTTAGGCTTTCCGATAACACCCTTTTTTGATCTTTCAGAGTTGAGCAAAATACAGTACATGTATACGCAAAAATATAAACGAGATTTAAAGGGCTTAATTGGTCAATCGAATGACAAGATTCTTACCCATAGACTGCTGTCAATTGTCGAGGAAGAACAAGGCCACGCCTTGATGTCCCGTGTTGAGGAAAGCAAAATTCAGCTTAGCTCCTGTGATCAAACAACTGCAGACCTTTCGTTTATTGAAATGGATTTGCACGCTCATATTGAGCGCACACAATTTGAAGAGAGCTTGCAGGGGAGTGTTGAGAATATCCAAGAAACCATCAACGACTGCATTATGATGGCTGGCGTGAAAAAAGAAGATGTCGCTTTGATTATATTAACTGGCGGCGGTACTTCCATTCCATTGATTCAACAGATTACCCGACAAATATTCCCCAATGCGGATATTTCAGA
>CANNLO010000131.1 GCA_947505055.1 Methylococcaceae bacterium
ATCCGGCCTTTATTATTACCGATAATCGAGAATATTTGGGTATAGGAACGGTATTAGACTTACTTGCTGAATTTACCCGCCAACAAATTGACAATGCCAAACACGCCAATCCACTTACCTTATTACCAGGTAGCGTTCCTATTAATAATCATGTCAATCAGTTGCTTTCCAACAAAACTCCATTTAGTTTCGGGTATTTTGATCTGGATAACTTTAAACCGTTTAATGACGTATACAGCTATGATGCCGGCGATGAAATCATCAAAGCTGTTGCAAAAACACTAACGTACCATGTTCCGCCAGAATACGGTCGGGTTGGTCATATTGGGGGGGATGATTTCATTGTAATCTTTACGTGCAATGACTGGTTATTGCGCTGCAAAAACATCTTGGATACCTTCAAAAAAGAAATCTTATCCCATTACAATGATAATGATATAAATGCACAAGGTATTCTTACTGAAAACAGGAAAGGAGAGAAATGTTTTTTTCCGCTGACCAGCCTTTCCATTGGGTTAGTAGATCAGCTTTCAACTAGCCATTGTCAATCACATGTCAATATTGCCGATTTAGCGTCAGAGGCAAAAAAAATGGCAAAAAAAATATCCGGCAACAGCTATTTTATTAATCAACGTATACCGATAAAAACAGGTAAAAATTCCAATCATTATCTTCAAAAGTCATTAACTACTGTGAATACAAATCAAAAAGCGATAAATTAATTATTTGTTAATAAGGTTGAAGGTCGTCCTCACTATCGTTATAGGCCTCCAGCTTAAAACGGGGATTACAGATAGCCAGAAAGACCAGATCACTAACTCCAGTATTTGTTATCCGCTGATTACATTGCGGCGGAATGATCACCACATCACCCGGACCGACTTGCTGCGCTACTGAATTTCCAACCTCAACAAGACCACACCCCTCAATTATCACGTAGCGTTCAGTAATCTCATTAAGGTAATGCCATCGGGTTGTAACACCGGCTAATACTCTAGCCTTTGCTATTGATACATCCGGATCATCATCGCAGTTGGAAAGCTCATTGATGTAACAATGTTCAGCCGTATAAAACTCGGCATCTTTATTTATTTGACGTATATGTTCTTTCATTATTTTCAATTTTAAAGAATAAGCCGCTTAAAGCATTTAGTAATAGACCCTAAAAGAATGTTGCATTTGTTCAAACTCGTACAAATAAGGCTTCGCGACTTCATAATTTGCCGCTACTACCAATAAATCATGGGAAAAAACCGAGGTGTTATACCAGTTAAAACTGCCTTCAATAACAATATAATCATCGATAATGCAATATTTGGAATGAATCGGTGAATAAGGTACAGGATGGTCATCCTGACCATAAACCAAGCCTACCGGTATTCCCGCAAACCTTAGCCGGTCAACCGTTGGCAATAACGGACGTCCCAATTCCTCTGCCATCGGTCGCTCAACGCCAATTCGCCCTTCTCTGGCCAAATGTCCGTTCAGCAACAGATGTACATTAACCCCCCTGTCCTTGGCATGAATTAAGGCATTAACCACACTATCGTGATGATCGCCCAACAAATCACCTATTAGAAACAAAGATACTTTTATAGAATGCCTGGCTCTGTCAATCTCAGCCAAAATAGCATGATGTGGACGATAAGGCTTACCGTTGAGCATAGTGTGTCGGCCAAACGTATAAAGCAGGTTGAAGTGACTTAGCGGGTCAATTCCATATTTCTGGTTAACACCGCCACGCTGACTTTGAAAGATATTATCCAATAAGCGACAAATGCCTTTGGAATGAAACGTCATTCCTGATTCCCAATTAGCCCACCACCGATCGAAGGTAATATTAAAAGAACCTAAAATGCTGTCCTCATCATTAAAAATAATGAATTTGGTGTGCATATCCGGTTCCACCTCAATTAAATGATGCTTGGGACTGCAAAATACACCAATCAGCTCTACTCTCGCACGCTTTAATCGAGCATAGTTTTCGCTATTGGTCAGAGTCATTTTTCTCCAGTCGACAATACACTGAACAAAAACCCCCTGCTCGCTGGCATGTACCAAATGAGTAATAAAATCATAATCATCAATACAATCAACGCTTACTTTTATAGTGCATAAACGCTCAGGATTCTGATGCTTGCAACGAATGACTTTTTCAATCAGATCGTGAATATAGCGTTTGGGATGATAAGGGTGATGTTGCTGTCCTTTAGTGAATTTTGGCACCAATTGCAAGGCTTCAAAATGATGGTTATACCAATCCACGTCACTTTGTAAATCACCGGCATTCAATTCATAAGTACGATAACGATTGGCTGTTGCCCAGTCTGCAGTAATCCGACGATATTGTGGTTGGTCGCCCTGAAGCTGTTGCCAATCCATAAAGATATATTCATTTTGTGATGCTATGGAGTGTTCGTCCAAATGAACAATAAAGGCAAACTTGATACAGTTGATTTGGCCAAAGTTATTGGAAAATGGATGTATATAGAAATCCCGAGTGCATCGTTTATGTCGATCCCAGTGAATATCATAGGCATCAGTATCAACTATATAGGTTTCACAAACCGCATCGCGATAGACTCTCAAAATGACCTTTACATTGGCCTGAACGCCAAAAAATACGTCAAAATCAATTTTGCCCCAACGGATATAAAACTTATGATTAAAATCGTTTACCCGTTCAAATGAACCGCCCAAATTTCCATGAGTGGGCGCGGCATAATGTTCAGCTATCTGCATTTCTCTTTATCTCCAATGTAAAAAGGCGACAAGCCACCTCTTTTACCTGATATAGTTTTATTTAGGTTCAAACGTCATAAAATAACCGCAATGATCTGAAACCCTGCCATAATCCTGTTCGGTAAACAAAATATTTGCCGAACAAACTTTCAAGTCACTTTCTTTATTCATAAAAATATAATCAATACGATAGTCATCAGTCAAATAATCATCCCAATGAGCATCATTAACCCTAAAAATCCTGTCAAACACACCTTGAGAAGTAGCTGCCAAGTATTGATCGTCATACTGACCTGCATCTACAACCAAATGATAACCTTTTGATCCGGCAGCAACATTAAAGTCACCGCATAACAGCGTAGCATTAACATGTGCTGAATTTTTAGTCTCGGCCCAGTCGCACAGGCGATTAAACTGACCGGCAAAACCATCTTCCCACCAGCTTAAATGCGCGGAAAAAACATTTATAAGCCCAAGATACGGCACTTTAATTTGAGCCATGACCACTTTTCTGGAATGTATACTAAAAGCATCGTGACTGTCTGAAACATAACTGGAATCCTGTTTTATAAAGCGATATTTGCTTAATACAGCGACGCCTTCGCGATATTTGTCAAAACCCAAATGCGCCCAGTCAGTATGAAGGTGGTATGGTGTTTCCAGACGGTCATTGATAATTTTAGCGGAATTTGACTCCCAATCTCCAGCACCTTCATTCCATAACTCAGCCACTTCCTGGAGACAAATAATATCAGCGTCAAGTTCGTTAATGGCCTTAGCGATTTGGGAAAACTTGTAATCCTGATTGTCTTCCTGATAACAATGCAGATTAAGTATCAAAACTTTTAGCGGATCTCGGCTTAGTGAATAATTTTTACCACAGTTATTATCCCAAAAAATCTGGCCATCTCGTTCAAGGGCAACACTGTACTGCAAGTGATATGCCTGACTAATCTTGAGCCAACCTTTCCAGATTGCCGTACCATACTGATTCGGATTTCTAGCGTTACTGAGAAATTCTTTATCCCAATAGCTTCGCTTTAAATGGCAAGATGTTTTATGGGTATGTCGCCAGTCATCTGTCGTCCAGTAAACAGAAACTTTGTCTGTAAAATTAAACTTATCAACAGCAACCTTGATAGGTACATTTTTTTGTTCTTTATCAATCGTATTTGCAAAATCCAGATTTAAAACCGGTGCACCACAAAACACCTGAATACCTGAATCTGCCTGACTCAAGTGATTAGAACCCTGACAATTATCCCAGTATTCGTTGCCCGCAGCTTGATAACGCAAGCCAAACTGTATATTGCCGGGCAATGATTGGGCCGCTGTTAATTTAAAAGTCGCCTGAGCCTGCCAGCACTCAATATTACCTTCAATTTTGCCATGAAAACTTGCTGACAGTGTTTGCCAGACGCCATCTTCCCCGGACCAAAAAACATCAACCTGTTTGTCATAACTGACATTTTCTAAGTGCATAAAAAAACGCAACGTTTGTTGAACGCCTGTCTTTTTTCGGGTTATCACATTTTCAACATACAGCAGTTGGATTTTGTCCATCCTTTGTCTCCGTGATGACAGTCCTGGAATATTTTTGTGAACTTAGATGCTTCGCTAATTTGAGCGAGCAAAAAAAGGCTATCTGTTGTCTTTCGTCTTAAACCTTTCCCAGCCTAGACGGATTGTAATTACGAAAATCAAGTTCAGGAAAAATATTATCCATGATCTCCAAAGCAGTCAAGTAGCGCTCATTAATCCTGTTTTTACGAATACAGTCGTGCAAATAGTTAAATCTGGCTAAATAATCAGTAATCCGCTTGTTCGCGTAGTCAATGGTAGTCCCAGATTTCATAATAAAAGGCCAGTCAGAAGCTTGAGCCAATAAAACAGACCGTGCTGCCTGATTCAAAGCTCTAATTTGTATATCAGATAGCGTCAAACTCCGGACATCACACACCAATTTTTCCAAATCCCACTCAGCCTTATGTAGCAAGGGGTAAATCCAGTCATTGGTTTCATTTATCCAGTAACTGGAATATCCCTGGTCACCCCAAGTTGATACTGAGGGTTCTGCAACCTGATGAGCTTTTTGTCGTATTAAATAATCTCCACAACTAACAAGCTCAATACCATGCGTCTTTTGAGCGGCCAACCTTAAAACATTCTCTAACCAATACGCTCCTTCAAACCACCAATGCCCGAATAACTCGGCATCGTAAGGCGCAACAATAATCGGGGTACGATCCATACCTAAACTCAGTTGCTCAAATTGTCGCTGGCACTTTAATAAGAAATCCTCAGCGTGTTGACAGGCCTTTTCCCAGGCCTGCCTTGGATTATAAATAGCTTTGGGCAAATCACCGCCAGTCACGCGATGATATTTAATACCGGTATTGATTCGAGTTTTCTGGTCGAGAATATAAGCTGCGATATAATCCGCATCCAACTCAAACCCGATGTCCCTGTAATACTCCCGGTAGTCAACATCGCCGGGATAACCCTCTTGGGCACTCCAGACTTGTCGCGATGAGTTGGGGTCACGCGCAAACGCCGCAACACCATTGCCACAAACTATCGGTGCATAAACGCCATTAACAGGTTGTGGAGTTGCTTCGGTAATTCCGTGGCTATCAACAAAAAAATACTTCATGCCAGCCTCTGCAAGTACTGTCTCCAGACCAGGATAATAACCGCATTCAGGTAACCAAAAACCCTTCGGCGCAAAACCGAAATAGGCTTTGAACGTTGCAATGCCAACATTGATCTGATTAAAAACAGCGGTTTCACTGATATTAAGCAACGGCAAAAAACCATGAGTAGCCGCGGTTGTTATTAGCTCCAGCTTACCAGTGGCATTATGTTTCTTGAAAGCCGCCAATAAATCACCTTGGTAGCGCTCAGAATAAATATTCAACGATTTTAAAAAAAAACGGCGGTAGAGTCTGGCTAATTTTTGAACTTCAGGTTGCTTGCGGGTTCTGATTATTTCTTTTTCAGCCAATTCAAGTCGACTATGCAAATACTTAAGATAACGGGTTTGCAACAACTCATCACAAAGCATAGATATCAACGTTGGAGACAATGAAAGCGTTAACCGGTAATTAACCTGATCGGTTTCTAAACGGTCAAGCAGACCAATGAGCGGCAGATAGCATTCGGTAATTGCCTCGAACAGCCAGTTCTCCTCGAAAAAACTATCGTGCTCAGGGTGACGCACATAAGGAAGATGCGCGTGTAGGATAATATTTAGAAATCCTTTCAAAGGTAACGTTTTTGTCATTGCGCTTGTTTGCCAATTCCTTGGCCTGAAGCATGTTTAGCTAGGCAAACATCAATATCTTCATGAATTTGATACCACGTAGCCGAACCACGAGTTGCGTGGATAATATTGGAATGAGCCAAGACGACAAATTTATCGTCTACATCGTCATATTTGCCAATCTCTGCGGTATATGCGGTTTCTGCATCGACAACAGGTAAAAAAACTTGTTGCCGGGAATGAGGACTGTCAATTTGGATGTCAATCAATCGCTCAATTTCTGAAGACTGATTTGGTTCGTCCGCTTGTCCATAAATCCTTAAAGTAAGATGTTCTTTACCATCGTTAACAATGACCTCAGCTTCATTGCTTTCAGGAATACTCCAATATACATAAAGATGTCCCGGTTCAACCGGTAAAAGAATTAATTCAGAAGTATCAAATGAAACTTTAGGGGCAAAATCCCGACGAATTTCCTCGCCAATATCAAGGAGTTCCCTGGACGTAAGCCTTATTTTTTCATCCAACATCGGCATCTGGTTAAAAAAACAGGGAGTAAACTCTCGACTGATTTCCTGGCTGATTGCACGCATCTGTTTCGCCGATAGATTGATTTTAGAATTGTATCCTGAATGCAAAAACGTCATCACAGCCCTTAAATGTTGCTATTTCCTTATCTAAAACATATCCCTATATTTAAATAAATAGAGCTGCCCTTCCCTTTTACTATCTTTAAAGATCATATCGAAAAAAAGTTAACCCAAGTATACGTAGTTAAGCCAGAAGGGTCTAGTACTCTAAGCCTCTTTAAATGGGAGTCCATTGCAAGAGTATCACTGCTCCAATTTAAAATGACGAAACCAATATATTTTTAGCTACCAGGAGTAAATTGATTCAACAGGATCTTTAGTCTGAGTTTTAATAAAGACTACGCTCTAAACATTACGTTTTTAAGATTCAAAAGACAAACATTTTCGAAAACAACTATGGTACGGCTATTTACGGAATAAAAATTCTCACGCATTAAAGTTTGGTCTTGCGGAAACACGATATCATGCGGCGAAGGTAAAGATGTATCCATGGCAACGCACCATTGACGATGAGCAATTGCCGGCAAATCAACAACTATTTGCTGATCAGACATATTCAAAACCACGTGCAGGTCTGACTCATTAACATCAGCACCAGCTAAAGTAAAAGCCAAAAATTTGGCCTCAGGATCATTCCATAAAGGCTTGTTGAGCTCAGTTCCATGCCATTGAATTTCTGCAATACCCCGACTCTCCAGAAGCTTTCCTGTCAAAAAACGCCGCCTCATAATTGATGCATGTCTTTTACGCAAAGCTATCATTAGCTGTACAAAGCGCAACATATCGGTATTTTTCTCAGCCATACTCCAGTCTATCCAAGACAATTCATTATCCTGACAGTAACAATTATTATTTCCGGACTGACTGTTTAATAATTCGTCACCGGCTAACAACATCGGAACGCCTTGGCTGAGTAACAACATGGCGAATACATTTTTCACCTGTTTACTGCGCAGCGCCAAGATATTAGAATCTTGGGTTTGACCCTCTACGCCACAGTTATAACTTAAATTATTACTACAGCCGTCGCGATTATGCTCACCATTGGCATAATTATGTTTTTCGTTATAGCTGAACAAATCGTATAAAGTAAAACCATCATGGCATGTCACAAAATTAATACTATTAATCGGTAACCGACCGTTATATTCATACAGATCGTTACTTCCACAAAGCCGGGTTGCAAGTTCGCTCACCAACCCCTGATCACCTCGCACAAAACGGCGAATAACATCCCGGTATCTACCGTTCCATTCAGCCCAGCGATAACCGGGGAAACTGCCAACCTGGTATAATCCGGTTGCATCCCAGGCTTCAGCAATCAACTTAGTTTTTGCCAGCGGCTCTGAAAGCTCAATCGCCCAGAGCAATGGAGGATCTTGCAAGACTTCACCGCCCTCACCGCGCGCCAAAGCACTGGCAAGATCAAAGCGAAAACCATCGACATGCATTTCCCTGACCCAATATTCAAGACAACTGATAATAAAATTTGCAACCAAAGGGTGGTTGGCATTTACTGTATTTCCACAACCGGTATAGTCGTGAAAAATACTTTTGTCGTACTTGTCATGATGATAAAAAATATCATCACCTATGCCTCTAAAATTAATGATCGGGCCATCAGCCCCGGCTTCAGAAGTATGATTAAACACCACATCCATAATCACGCCGATGCCGGCTTGATGCAGCGCCTTGACCAGATCACGAAACTCACGAACATGAGTTCCCTGTTCCGGAGTAACGCAATAGCCGGGATGCGGACTGAAAAAACTATGCGTGCTATAACCCCAATAATTTCTTAAACCTAAATCGGCCGTATATTGGGGAACATCCTGTTCATCAAATGCCATCACTGGCAAAAGCTCAACATGGGTTATACCCAATTTTTGCAAATAAGGAATTTTCTCAATCAATCCAGAAAATGTACCCGGATTGACGACATTTGAAGAAGCGTGTTTAGTAAAACCACCTACATGCAATTCGTAAACAATCGCTCTTTCGCTACGAATACGCAACGGCACATCGCCCTCCCAATCATAACGATCATTGACGACAGCACAGCGCATGGCATTCAGTTTATTGTCACCTGGAATACAGGCAGCCTTGCGACTCCAGCGCTTATCACTAATTGCACGTGACCAGGGATCAACCAGTTGCTTGTATCTATCAAAATGCAAACCCGCTTCACGATTTTGATTAGATCCATCCATGCGCCAGGTATACCATGTTCCAGTCGGTAATTCGGTTACATAAACATGCCAGGAAAAAAAGGTACGGTTAATTTCTTCCTGTAAAGTTATAACCTGAAACGGCTCGTCACAATCTGAAGTACTAAAAAGTAAAAGTTCTACCTGAGTCGCATAACGGCTAAAAATTGAAAAATTAACGCCCTTATTTTTGGTGCTCGAGCCTGAAGGGTAAGGATTTCCGGGCTGTAGTGGGTATTCTTTTTTCTGCATAACCTCTACTCACGCTTTGTTATAACAAAGCTTATTTAAATAATTCAGATTATTTCCATCTAAAAATGGAAATTCTTTCGTCCTATTATCCAAAGCCAACGACCACAAGGCAATGGAAATTAGATTTAATTTCTATAGTTTAACAAATAACATTGAAGTCATCACCTAACTAGCCTACTTAGATAAGCAAACTTTTTGCATTTAACCATTAAAAACCAATAAATAAATAAATGTTTCTTTCTTAGAAACTATTAATCAATATTTATCTATATTGTCAACCATTCAGAGCATACGTATAGTATAGACAACGTTAATTAATTCTCGGAATTTCCTAAGGAGCTTTAAAATGAGTGATTTAAGAAAAGATATTCTAATCGGGCTAATGTTTATCGTTGGCATTTTTGGATTTATTTCAGGCGAATTTGTTGTTTCAACAATTATGTTTGCTACAGCTGCCATATTCAGTAATATTGCTGTAAGCAGCAAATTGCTTGGCTAAGGTTTAACCCCTCTAGGTACCTACCTCAAACAGTCTCTCCTGTTTGTTTTTTACTCCTGAAGCTCATGCATCAGGAGTTTTTTTTGTCCGATTATTTCTTTTGGTGATTTTTCAAGTCACCTGAAACGACTTCATAATAATAAACTTCGAGTTAACAGCAATGACCGAGTGCCCGCCAAAAAGCCGATCAAGATAATTTTGATAGCCCAAATGCCGATTTCCAATCACCCATAACTCACCACCTTTTCGCAATACTCGCCGAGATTGCTTAAATAAACTGACCGCAATTTGGTCACCTACCGTATTTTGCTGATGAAACGGCGGATTACACAAAATGAGATCGGCAGAATCATACTCAACTTCTGTCAAGCCATCACCAATACTGAAAGTCACTTTACGTTGATCGTCAAATACCCGCAAAAAATTATCTCTAGCCGAAGCCACGGCCATATAAGACTCATCAACAAATTTCAACGTTGCCAGCGGACACCGTTCAGCAGCGATCAAACCAACTAGACCATTACCACAACCTAAATCAATAATGTCGCATGCCTCTTGCCTGAAAGGAAGGTGCTGGAGAAAAAAGCGGGTGCCAATATCAAGACTATCACGTGAAAACACATTGGCGTGATTACTGATCAGATATTCAGTATTCTCAAGCGTATAAGTAACCGGATAAGGGTTTGAAGACACCTGCAACGCAGGATTATGCGTGACAAAAATCAATCTGGCCTTTTTTCTTGCTAATGAAGTGGAGGTCGAACCTATTAACCGTTCCAGTAACTTCCAAACCGATGCAGGAGTAGTTTTAATCATACCTGCCACGATAATTTGACTTGATGAGGTCAGGTGAGGACGTAAGCGTATTAACTCATCTTCAAGCAAAGCCAAAGTCTTTGGCACCTTAATCAATACCCAATCAAAGCTCTGATGAAGTGCCTCAAGACTATTTATCAAAGTAACACTGTGCGCAGGCAAGTCGTTGGTAGCCAAATTTTGCCGAGTCGCCTGGTGAGATAAATAAGAATCTGATAGAGCATAAGGCTCATAAGTGCTTAATGCGACGGCTAAAGCACCAAAACTGTCATTTACTATCAGAATGCGCTTCGCTGCTAAAAACTCTTGTTGTTCGGCAAGGGCATTAAGCAGATATTCATCAGCCGCATCCCAAGCAAACAATAACTCTTTGGGTCGCTTGGGTAGCCGGTTTAATTCAAACGATCCCTGAGCAATAGTTAATCGATTTGTCATCAATTATTGAGCGCGGGACATGAATTTTCCGGTGTCAGTATTAATCTTAACCAACTCATCAGGCTCAAGATATTCAGGCACCTGAACCTCGAGACCGGTAGTCAAACGGGCAGTTTTAGTCCGACCTGACGCAGTTGCACCTTTAATAGCAGGCGCCGTTTCCACAATTCCCAACACTACAGAACTAGGCAATTCAATACCCAATACGCCATCATCAACCAACAAAGCAACTATACCCTCTAGCCCTTCGGTCAAATATTCAACTTGATCTTCCAAATCCTCCCGACTTAAAGTGTACTGGGTATAATCTTCCATATTCATGAAAATATAATTATCACCGTCCACATAAGAAAACTGAACTTTGGCGCGGACCAGATCGGCATCTTTAAAAAAATCATCACCTTTTAATGACTCATCCAGTTTCTGACCGGTTTTTAGATTGGTAAAACGAATTTTGTACAAAGTTGACGCACCTCGGGAGGACGGACTTTTAGCATCGACTTGTTTAACCGCATGAGGTACGCCATTTATTTCAACCACCATGCCCCTTTTTAAATCACTCGCCTTTGCCACACAAATCTCCTCTCGATTGAACTTGCTCTAAATTACAACAAGCTTGGATTTAAGCGACACAAATCGCCCATAAACTGCATTATAACTTAGAATGGCTCTTTATAAGCTTTGTAATTAAACAATACCTTCGCCAAAATCACGCTACTTTTACATGAATTCTACCGATTTTTTCTACCTGAAAAACCCTATCGTTACAACGATACCTACAAAAAAGCCCAGAGAATATCCAGGCTTTAATTACATAACTATAAACGCAAATTTTATGACTATTATTTACCTATAATAGATATAAACTGAAGTTTCCCAGTTTTTCAGGAGCAAGAAATTTAGAACGCGATAAAAAATAGTGAAAAAATTTCGAAAATTTTTTGCCACTCTTAATGCGTGTTAATTAATCCTTATGTA
>CANNLO010000132.1 GCA_947505055.1 Methylococcaceae bacterium
ATTAAAGTTATTTACTTTATCAGTACTGTTAGACACATTTCTTTTAAAAAATTTACGCACCATAGTTTTTAACAAATATTCTTGCGCATATTAGGCAGATGAAACTTATGCCACCGATAACTACTATAGCGAGCATATCTGCGCCATCATAACCCCAAAAATAACTCATTGATTGCTCCTGTATTATTCAAGTAGTAGTCCAGTGTCAACCATTCTGGATACTCCAAAATCTGAAAGTTGATATTTAAATAGTAACTTTTCTTTACCCTTATTAATTTCAATTTTATTTTCAATACGCGTGATCAATCCAGCCGCCGATAGTTCATCTAGGGCAATACGTAATGTTTTTTCTCTGAAATCACCAGACTCGCCATATTCATCAAATACTTTTTTGATCAATTGATAATCCCACATACCCTCTGTTTTGCTGAGAGTGACTAATAGAAATCCCTTCTGATGTAATTTCATGGATAAACCTTAATATCGATATGCTCACGTAATTCGGCTAAAGATTCAGCAGACTCACTAAACATGACAAAACTACCTGCAACAGTAATAATCAAACCTAAAATAAAGTACCACTGAGGAAGTTGTAGTGTAAAAACTGCGATGAAAATTAATGCGAATACTGCATATAAATTGCCAATAGCTTCGCCGCGACCAACACCAATCAAACTAAAGCTCTTATAAAAAGCTGTATAACAATAGGCATGGCAAGCAGCAGCTAAAACTATCCATAACATGGCTTTACCATGTGTAAGCGTAGCAAAAATTAGATCTTTAATAGGCAATTCAGTGAATATGGCAAGTAATGGTAATATCAAAAATCCCCAAAATAATACTTCAAAAGAAAATCGACAATGAATGCCTACATCAGGATCAGAAACATCCATCGCTCTTCCAGCAACTGCGCCTTCGGTACCCCAGCCGATTGCAGACATAATGCCACCCAAGTAACCTAGCCATGCATTTGGGTTGGAATCATCTATCTCGCCGAATAAACTCGGACCATATATGATTATCCCGCCAAAAATAATGATACACATACCAATTGCAGCTCGTTTAGAAATCTTTTCTTTGTACCAAATCTTTGCAATGACTGCACCTATTACTGGGTAAAATAATGATGATATTGCAGCAAATACAGGCCCGATAAATCCCATTGCCATGTAGGATCCAAAAATTGCTAAAGGTCCACCACATAAAGATGCTAATGCATACCATTTAGATATCTTGCGGAAACGCACCATTGTGCGGCCATAATCTTTTAGTTTCCCAAGCACCAAATTCCAAATAACTAAAAATAAAAAAACTGTAATTGCATGTATCCAAGTCATTACAGCTGTGGCTGCTAATCTTAATGATTGATTGTTTATTGAAATGTCTAGATAAGGATGTTCAAACCATAATGCTGTACCTGGAACATACCAAGCACCCCAAAGAATTGCAGTCCAAAGTGCCCATATAAATCCCCATCGCTTGTTACGTGCAAAGTGATTGTGTAGTGATTGTTTTAAGATTAAATCGCTCATAAATGCCTTCGTACTACAGTGGTATTTTTATACTATAAATTCTGAAGTGAATTGACAGGCATTGCATTGATAACTATTCATTCTTGCTATTAATTGATGTTTTATGTCGGACAAACTATAAACAGTGGCGCGATGATTAAATATCATCTAAAAGGCGTAATACCAAATAAGTATTTAGTTTTTATATGAATGCTGAAGAATTGTGACTAGGAGAAAAGTTGTATCTACCACCTAAAGAGTAACTCGTAGTGATGATTGCAATCATTTAACCATTGTCATCAAATGGGCATCAATACGGAATTTTATCGCTGGCCCGTATGTTAGGTTTTATTAACTAGGCAGGAAAAATTATTTTTTGCTTCACCCAGGGGGCAATCTCAATGTGAGTAATTGAGATTGTATTGGGAAATTTAAAAAAGGGGACTTAAATTGAGCGTAAATTCTTCAGTTGATGCCATTTCAGCTGATCTTTCTGAGAACGTGGTACTTCAAAATGCCACACTACATAGAAAGATTGGTTGGCAAGGTGCATTTTGGGTGGCAAGTGGTGTTCCTGCACTTGTCTTGTTTTCAATCGGAGCAATTGCTGCAACAGTAGGTAAACCAGCTTGGATGGTTTGGGCGGTTTCTATTATGTTCGGTTTTATACAAGCTTTTACCTATGCTGAAATTGCAGGTTTATTTCCACATAAATCAGGTGGGGCATCAATTTATGGTGCGGTAGCGTGGGTCAAATACAGCAAATTTATTGCCCCCGTGTCTGTCTGGTGCAACTGGTTTGCATGGTCTCCCGTTTTGGCGATTGGGTCTGGTCTCACTGCAGGATATATGCTGAGCGCTTTGTTTGCTCCTGAGGCAGTGATTAATACTTGGCAAATTACGCTGCTGGATTTAGGTGCTATTAAAGATGGCTTAGTGCTTAGAATCAACGCTACATTTGTAGTAGGGGCTGCTGTCCTGCTCTCTGTATTCACAATTCAGCATGGTGGTATTTTACGCTCTGCCAAAACCACGATGATTCTCGGTGTGATTGCACTTATTCCGCTAATGTTAATTGGACTAGTTCCGTTATTAACTGGGGATGTTTCGCAAGCCAATTTCTTTCCGCTAGCACCATTAGCGCATGATGATGTGGGTAATGTGATTGATGGTGTGTGGGGTATCGAAGGTTGGAAGCTCATGGCAGGCGGCCTATTTATAGCTGCTTGGTCTACTTATGGTTTTGAAACTGCCGTTTGTTATACACGCGAATTTAAGAACCCTAAATCAGATACTTTTAAAGCGATTTTCTATTCTGGCTTACTGTGTATAGCGGTATTTACATTGGTTCCTATTGCATTTCAAAGTCATTTAGGTTTGGGTCACATGGTCAGTCCTGCTGTAGTGGATGCTGCAGGTGTGGTTACTTCACCTGCAGTTTACGACGGTATGCTTGAAGCCTCAATTTATAGTGGTATGGGTGTAGCCGCAGCGTTTTCTGACATTATCGGTGGTGGAGCATTTGTTGGTAACGTGATGGTCATTATGATGGTGCTTGCACTAATGCTAGCTATAATGACTTCAATGGCTGGATCTTCACGTACGCTTTATCAGGCGTCAGTGGATGGCTGGTTACCAAAATATCTATCTAAAGTAAATGATCATGGGGCACCTACCAGTGCAATGTGGACTGATTTATGCTTTAACTTGATATTGCTAATGATGTCAGATTATGTCTTCATTCTTGCTGCCTCAAATATTGGTTATATTATTTTTAACTTCCTTAATCTTAACGCTGGATGGATTCATCGTATGGATAGACCAAATTGGGACCGTCCGTACAAAGCGCCAATCCTACTGTTAGCTTTAGGTGGTCTGCTTGGCTTCGTTAACCTAGCAATCATGGGTTTAGGTGCTGATATTTGGGGAGAAGGGACATTAAAAACAGGGTTGATTTTTGCATCATTGATTATCCCAGTGTTTATCTATCGCCACTATGTTCAGGATAAAGGTCAATTCCCTCAACAAATGCTAGAGGATATGCACATTGATACACATGAAGACGGTGTATCGAATCGAGCAGGCGTTCTGCCATACATAGCACTTGCTGCAGGCGTAGCATTAGTTTGGTACATGCATAGTTTATAGGTGTTATTACAAGCTTGTAAGTTAGCTACAGTCTTGTATGCAGTAATAAAAAGCGTGTGTGATATTTATATCCACACGCTTTTTTATCTTTATTTCTATGTAATTTAAGTAACACTTTAGTAGTAAGCCATGAGGGTTATTGTTTGAACATAGCATCACCATGAAAATAGCATATCAGTAAATTCTATTCATATGAACGGAGAGAGAAAATGGCACGCGATCCAAAACACGATATATTATTTGAACCTATTCAAATTGGCCCTAAAACCTTACGTAATCGCTTTTATCAAGTTCCTCATTGTATTGGTGCTGGTTCTGATAAACCTGGCTTCCAAGCGGCACATCGTTCAATGAAGGCAGAAGGTGGTTGGGCGGCTATGAATACAGAATACTGCTCCATTAATCCTGAGTCTGATGACACACATCGTTTATCAGCTCGCATTTGGGATGAAGGCGATGTGCGCAACCTCAGAGCTATGACTGATGAAGTGCACAAATATGGCGCGTTAGCAGGTGTGGAGCTATGGTATGGCGGTGCACATGCGCCCAATATGGAATCGCGCGCAACGCCTCGTGGACCAAGTCAATATGCTTCTGAGTTTGAAACATTAACGTACTGTAAAGAAATGGACTTAAGCGATATTGCTCAAGTACAGCAATATTATGTAGATGCTGCAAAACGTTCACGCGATGCAGGTTTTGATATAGTTTACGTCTACGGTGCCCACTCATACTTACCGTTACAGTTTCTCAACCCTTACTATAACAAGCGTACTGATAAATATGGTGGCTCATTAGAAAACCGTGCTCGCTTTTGGTTGGAGACATTAGAAAAAGTTAAACATGCTGTTGGCAGTGAATGTGCAATAGCAACTCGTTTTGCAGTTGATACTATATATGGCCCAGGTCAAATTGAAGTTGAAGTCGATGGTATGAAGTTCGTAGAACTCGCCGATCCGCTAGTGGATTTATGGGACGTTGATGTAGGTGACATCGCTGAATGGGGTGAAGATGCTGGACCCTCACGCTTCTATCAACAAGGACATCAGGTACCTTGGACTAAATTTGTAAAACAAGTTTCAAAAAAACCAGTATTGGGCGTAGGCCGATTTGTCGACCCGGAAAAAATGACTGAGATTGTCACTAAAGGTTATGCTGATATTATCGGTTGCGCGCGCCCTTCAATTGCCGATCCATTTTTACCGCAAAAAATTGAACAGGGTCGTTATGACGATATTCGTGTTTGTATCGGCTGTAATGTATGTATTTCTCGATGGGAAATCGGTGGACCTCCAATGATTTGCACCCAAAATGCAACGGCGGGTGAAGAGTATCGTCGAGGTTGGCATCCAGAGAAATTCCCTAAAACTAAATCAAAAGACTCAGTACTTGTGGTTGGTGCAGGTCCGGCTGGCTCAGAGGCGGCTCGTGTGTTGTTAGAAAAAGGCTACACTGTCCACTTGTATGATAAAGCCGAAAAAATTGGCGGGCATCTAAATTCAGTGACTACATTGCCAGGGTTGGGTGAATGGAGCTATCACCGAGATTACCGTGAAACACAAATCACTAAACTGGTGAAAAAGAATAAAGAAAGTCAGGTTGCGCTTGGTCAAAAAGCAATCACTGCAGATGAAGTATTGCAGTATGGAGCGGACAAAGTCATTATTGCAACAGGATCTTCATGGAACACAAATGGCGATAACTGCTTAACACACGAAGCAATTCCAGGGGCCGATGCGTCATTACCAGATCAGCTTACGCCTGAACAAATTTTCGACGGTAAAAAGAAAATAGGTAAGCGTGTAGTTATTTTAAATGCGGATACTTATTTTATGGCCCCTAGTTTAGCTGAAAAATTAGCGACAGCTGGTCATGAAGTGACGGTAGTCTCAGGCGTGCATATGGCAAATTATATGCATTTTACACTTGAGTATCCAAATATGATGCGTCGTTTACATGAGCTTCATGTTGAAGAAATCGGTGATCATTTCTGTTCAAGAATTGAAAAAGGTCGTCTTGAAATCTACAACATTTGGGGTGATGGTTCAAAACGTAGCTATCGTGGTCCTGGCGTTTCGCCTCGTGATGCTAACAAGACTCATCGATGGTTGGAATTTGACTCATTGATTCTAGTAACTGGACGTCATTCAGAAAATGCCTTATGGAATGAGCTTAAGCTCCGCGAATCAGAATGGGCCGAAAATGATATCAAAGGTATCTATTTGATTGGTGATGCTGAAGCACCTCGTTTAATTGCTGATGCCACTTTCACAGGTCATCGCGTAGCGCGTGAGATTGAAGAGGCTAATCCGCAAATCGCTGTCCCATATAAACGTGAAGTTGCCGTTTGGGGTGCGCCACATATGCCAGGTGGCACATTCAAGATCGAGTACAAAGTTTAAATAAGGACAATCATAGTCGCCGACGAATTATGCGGCGACTATGATTAATCCAAATAATGGTTAGCTACTTCAATAAAATTGAATGGCAAGAACTTTTAACCTAAAAATCATTTTTACCACTTCAATAGGCAACGACAAATGAATAATCCTAAAGAAATCACCCGAGTGCTGTTTGAAAGCTTCCAGCCGCAGGCGATACATTTATTCTATGCAATTGGCTATGTGGCAATTGCGATTTTTATGTATGGTGTTTACGTGCAAATACGCAAGTATCGCCGCGGTGCTCCTGACGGCTCGTGGGGTCAGTTATTAAATCGTTTTATTGATATGATTAAAATGATGGCTTCACATCGCACGTTAGTTAGACGTGATAAAAGTGCTGGGCGTGCGCATGGCCTAATCTTTTTAGGGTTCATACTTTTGTTCATTGGCACATCTGTCATCACGTTAGAATACGACATTTTGAAACCGCTGTTTGGCTTTCAGTTTTGGTACGGTAATTTTTATCTAATATTTTCGCTCACGTTAGACTTAGCGGGTTTTGGTTTGATTGTTGGGTTAATCTACATGATGTACCGTCGCAAATGGCTTAATCTGCCGAAACTTGATTATAAGAGAGTAGATAGGCAAGAAGGTGACCCTGATTTTGATCGCAGCCAATATCGTCGTGAAGACTGGGCATTTCTATGGTCGTTCATACTCATAGGTGTGACGGGATTTATTTTAGAAGCCGCTCGTCTTGTATGGCTTAGCGGTCGCCCAACGGTATGGGATTACCGCATGTGGTCTCCAGTTGGTGCTGTCCTAGCACACCTCATGCAGATTGTTGGATTGACCGAAGAAGGAGCTAGCTCACTTCGCTCAGGTTTGTGGTGGTTCCATGGCTTAATCGCACTTACATTTATCGCCTTTATTCCATACACTAAAATTAAACATATATTCACAGCTGCAACCTCATTGATGTTTAAGGATCCGCTTGCTGGCAGAAGGTTGCCTAAAGTACCTGATGATCAAAAAAATGCAGGTTACAAGACAATCACCGATTTAACTTGGAAGAATCTACTTCATCTTGATGCATGCACTAAATGTGGGCGTTGTCAGGAAGCATGCCCTGCAAATGCTGTTGGTGCACCATTGTCGCCTAGGGATGTAATTCTCTCACTTCGGGAATTTGCTAACCGTGCATTGAGTGCTAAAGAGCTACCGAAAGAAGCTGAGCTCGATATTCATGGTAAGGATGTTGGTCAAGTATTTATGGAAACATTATGGTCTTGCCGTACTTGCCTGGCTTGCGTAGAGATATGTCCTGTTGCTGTTGAGCATGTGCCTATTATTGTACAAATGCGTCGCAATCTTGTAGAAGCAGGGGAAATGGAGCCTCTTCTTGAGAAAACTCTCCAAACAATACATAAATCGGGGAACTCATTTGGTGAGTCAAAACGTAAAAGAGCCGCGTGGACTAAAGAGCTGCCGTTTGAAATCAAGGACGCACGTACAGAGCCAGTGGATGTGCTGTGGTTTGTCGGAGACTATGCATCGTTTGACCCTCGAAACCAAAAGGTAACCCAGTCCTTTGCGAGATTATTGCATAAAGCGGGTGTAAATTTTGGTTTGTTATTTGAAGCTGAACTTAATGCTGGTAACGACGTACGCCGAGTGGGTGAGGAAGGTCTTTACGAGCTACTGGCTTCGTCCAATATCGGTACGATGCAAGATTGTGAATTTAAATCCATCGTGACGACAGACCCACACTCATTCAACACCATACGTAATGAATATCCAGATTTTGGCGGGGAGTTTGAGATTGAGCATTACACCACGATGGTTAAGAAGCTAATCGAGAGCGGTCAAATTAAACTGAAGAAAAAACTTGATTACCGCGTTACTTTTCACGATCCATGCCATTTAGGCCGTTATAACAAGGGTTATGACGCACCACGTGATGTGCTGAAATTACTCGGCTGTGAATTGGTTGAAATGGGACGAAATCGTGACAATTCATTTTGTTGCGGTGCAGGTGGTGGTCGTATATGGATACCAGATCCAGTAGGCACGGAAAAACCGTCAGCTAACCGTATAAAAGAAGCAGGAGCGATTGAAGGGCTCATGGTATTTGTAGTTTCCTGTCCGAAAGATCTAACAATGTTCGAGGACGCGTTAAAAACCTCTGGATTTGAAGGTAAGTTTATTGTTCGCGAGCTTATTGAACTCATTGATGAATGTATCGAATACGAAGCTTGGGAAGAGGCCTCTCCAACACCTTGATATGGATATTCCAGAAAATGCTGCCGACCTAGTTAAATTGGCGATAAAGTCTAGTGACGCCTACATTGCTGCAGCAGTTCATAAAGTTGCGTCAGAAAGTGATAAGGTAAAGTTAGAGTCATTGATGTTTGGTAAGCGACGCAATGCATTGATGCTAGCAAAATGGGAGTACACGCCGGCATCTGTATTGCTGGCGCTCTCAAATAGCACTGATGGGGCTGTAGTGGTGAGATTGGACAAAAACCCAAGCACCCCTTCTCAGGCTATGACTAATCTTTATCTTGAAAAATTTGACGATTCCAAAAGAAATTTAACGTTAACGGTGTTAATTGCACAGCATCAGCATACGCCAATTGGTATTTTGGAATGCCTTGCTAAATTTGATGACAATATTGAAAGCCTGATGGCAGTAAGCAAAAATCCAACAATTAATGCTGATGTATTAAGGGTTTTAATGAATCGTATGGGTAATAGTCACAACTTTAATTCATTAAAAAAAAATGTAGCAACGCATCCATCTGCTACAGCTGATTTACTTGAATATATTTATTGCGATAGTGATGCCTATACGCGCGCCGCGGTGATAAGTCATGCTCACTGTCCACAGTTTTTGATAGAACGTGCTTTGAATGATGATGTAATAGTAATGCGGCAGTTGGCAGCAAGTAGTCGCTTAACGAAAGACATGCTGGCTAAATTGGCATTATATAAAGATAAAGTTATCAGACGTAGAATTGCTTCTAATCTGACATTAACCAGAGACTTGATAACGCTGCTAGTTAAGGATAGCAATAATGCTGTAAGGCGCGAAATTGCAGCAAGAGCTGATTTAACCGTTAATAACATTAAGTATCTAATGTGTGACAGTGATCATTGGGTAAGAATGTGGTTGGCACGTAATCCGACAGTACCAGGCAAAGTTTTGGAAAGCCTTTCATTAGACCAGCACGCAGAGGTAAGGCGTGCTGTAGGTAGAAATCCACGTTGCCCAATTAAATTACTGAAAATTCTGTCAAAAGACAAACATCCGTGGGTTCGATCTGCAGTAGCTTATCAACATAGATCGCCTAGAAAATTAATGCAAGAGCTTGCTGAAGACGCAGATGTTGATGTGTTGAGCGGCGTTGCTAATAACCCTAATACACCACAGCGAGTTTTACAAAAGTTAACAGCCTCGCCAGAAGCAGATGTGCGACGAGGCGTTATTTTTAATTACAAGGCAACACGTAAGACTTTGTTACCGCTATTAAAAGACTCATATTACCTACATCGATTGATGTTAGTGACTAATTCTAAGTTGAAAGAGAAGGATAAATGGCATTTACGCCATGATCCTGATTATCAGGTGAGATTTGCTGTTTTTAAATGGTTGGTTGATAGATTGAACAAAGTGATTGTGTATTAATTAATAAGTAATGAAGTTATTAGGAGAAGAAAGATGAAAATATTAGTTGCAGTAAAACAAGTGGCGGCATTGGATGAAGACTTTGAAATCCGTGCTGATGGGAAAGATGTTGAAGAAGATTTTTTGCTGTACGACCTCAATGAATGGGATGACTTTTCTCTTGAAGAAGCGATGAAGATTAAAGAATCTAGCGATGTCGAAGTTGAGGTAGTCGTTGTTTCAATTGGCCCAGATCGCGTTGATGAAAGCCTACGAAAATGTTTAGCTAAAGGCGCTGATCGTGCCATCAGAGTTTGGGATGACAGCATCGAAGGTTCAGATGCTATTGTAATTGGACGTATCCTAGCTGCTGTTGTAAAAAAAGAAGCCCCAGATATGGTGTTTGCTGGCGTACAGTCATCTGATCAGGCATATGCATCAACAGGCATTTCCACTGCAGCTTATCTGAACTGGCCTCATGCTGCAGTAGTGGCAGATTTACAGTATAAACCTGGTGATAGTAAAGCTGTAATTCGTCGTGAGCTTGAAGGCGGTATGCTACAGGAAGTAGAAATTACTTGTCCAGCAGTGCTAACAATACAATTAGGTATTAATAAGCCAAGGTACGCATCACTACGTGGTATTAAGCAAGCAGCCGCTAAACCAATTGAAGAGGTTTCTCTAGCTGATGTTGGTTTGAGTGTAGCTGATACAGGTGCTGGTAGCTCAATGTCACGCATCCGTCGCATGTATATACCGGCTAAGGGACGTGCTCAAATGATAGAAGGTACGATTGCCGAACAAGCTGCAAAGTTGATCCAAATTATCAATGAATTTAAGGGAGTTTAAGATGAGTACAATTTTAGTAATTGCGGAACATCGTAATAATGAATTACGCCCTGTTACCCTTGAGCTTATCTCAGCAGCACAAGTACTTAAAAAATCAGCTAACGACAAAGTGTTAGTTGCTGTCATTGGCAGTCAAGCTGACAGTTTTGTTTCTGCTTTATCTGTGATTGGTGTAGATGAAGTAGTGGTAGTTAAGTCATCCGTTGTGGATTTTGACCCTGATATTTCAGAAGTTGCTGTTTCTGCTTTAATCGAATCAAGAAAACCATCAGTAGTGTTTTTGCCACATACGGTTGATTCGCTCGGTTACGCAGCAACCCTTGCCAGTAAGTCAGGCTATGGCTTTGCAACCGATGTATTTATAGCTGAATATCAGGGCGATGACTTAGTAGCCACCCGTGGCGGCTATAACCAAAAAGTGAATGTTGAGGTCGATTTTCCAGGTAAAGCCATTGTAGTCATGACTATTCGTGCTAGCGTATTTAAGGCGTTAGAAGGGACGGGTAATCCAGAGGTCACTCATTTTTCTTTACCTTCAGTACAATCGCGCAGTCAGAATAAAGACTTTATCGAGCTTAGTGGCGGCAACGATATTGATATTACAACGGTTGATTTTATTATGTCTATTGGGCGTGGTATCGGCGAAGAAACTAATGTAGAACAGTTCCGTGAACTTGCAGAAACAGCAGGCGCTACTTTATGCTGTTCACGTCCAATTGCCGATGCTGGCTGGTTACCAAAATCAAGGCAGGTAGGGCAATCTGGCAAAGTAGTGAGTTCATGCAAACTTTATGTAGCATTAGGTATTTCTGGATCAATTCAGCATATGGCAGGTATGAAGCATGTATCAACCATTGTGGCAGTTAATACTGACCCAAGTGCATCTATTTTTACAATTGCAAAATATGGAATCCTTGCAGATATATTTGATATTGAGGAAGAGTTAAGTAGTCAGCTTGCCGCATAAAGGAAACTTAGTAAAAGCGAAGTAATTTTTTTATAGAATACACAGCATCAGGTTACGTATTCGTGCTCTTTATTTCGTTATCAGAAATCATACGATTTTATTCGTATACTTCTTTAGAAGTACGCCTTGAAGAGAATTACATGTGTTTTACTTATCCTATATCTTTAACTGGTACAAAATTTAAAAAATTGTTTTTAGCATGAATAATCATAGGTAGGTTTCTATAGCTTTAATGCAATTGAATTCTATTAAT
>CANNLO010000133.1 GCA_947505055.1 Methylococcaceae bacterium
TCCATGCCCCATAAACTGCCATCACCCAACAATTGCTTGAAGCGTGGGGTATCTTCCGGTGTAGAAATAATCAACACCTCGCGAATACCCGCCAACATCAACGTGGTGAGTGGGTAGTAAATCATAGGCTTGTCGTAGACAGGCAACAGCTGCTTAGAAACTACCTGAGTGACTGGGTATAAACGTGTGCCAGAACCCCCGGCTAAAATAATACCTTTCATGCTAATTCTTCTCCGCGATTTGCATAATGTTTTGAAACCCATTGGCGATAATCGCCACTGGTGACATTGCTGACCCACTCTTGATTTTCTAAATACCAGTTAACAGTTTTTTCTATACCGGACTCAAAGGTTTCTTTTGGCTTCCAGCCTAAATCATTTGCTATTTTAGTGGCATCAATTGCATATCGCTGATCATGCCCTAATCGATCATCTACAAAAGTTATTTGGTCAGCATAGGATTTGCCATCTGCTCGAGGCTTTTTAGCATCCAGCATGCGGCACAATGTTTTTACTACTTCAATATTTGGCTTTTCATTACAGCCTCCAATGTTGTATACCTCCCCAACCTGACCTACTTCTAGAACCCGTCGAATAGCAGCACAATGATCTTCTACATAAAGCCAATCACGAATCTGCTGACCGGTGCCATAGATAGGTAAAGGCTTGTCTGCTAATGCATTATGAATCACCAGAGGGATCAATTTTTCTGGGAAGTGATAAGGGCCATAATTATTAGAACAGTTGGTGGTTAATGTAGGCAATCCATAAGTATGGTGATAAGCCCGAACCAAATGATCTGAGGCTGCCTTAGATGCAGAATATGGACTGTTGGGTGCATAAGTGTGTGTTTCGGTAAACGCGGCATCAGTGGGACCTAGTGAACCATAGACTTCATCGGTAGACACATGTAAAAAACGAAAGTCTTGTTTATCTTTAGCAGCTAGACTCCTCCAATAAACACGCACCGCTTCAAGCAACTGAAAAGTGCCAACAACGTTAGTTTGAATAAAATCTTCCGGTCCATGGATGGATCGGTCAACATGACTTTCTGCAGCGAAGTTTACCACTGCTCTTGGCTGATATTCAGTTAATAATTGCGCTATCAAAGCATGGTTAACAATGTCACCATGCACAAAAATATGCTGTGTGTTTTGCCGAACCGACGCCAGATTGTCTAGATTACCTGCATAGGTTAATTTATCTAAATTAACCACAGTGCCCAGGTTGCGCTCAAGCCAAGCCAATATGAAATTAGCCCCTATAAAGCCAGCGCCTCCAGTCACTATAATGGTTTTATTCATGCAACTTAATCCTTTAGCTCAGTATGTCAATTATCAATCTCATATATAACTAAATAAATAAGTAAAATTCTATGTAAAAAAATGACTTTAGCTGGATGAGCATGCAAAGTTTCCTTTAAAGGGGCTTACTCGGAATAAAAAAGCTGCTTACCTTTATGATCTTCTAAAAACTCATACTTAATGGTTCTTTCAACAGCCTCTAGCATTGAAAATGGTGGGATAAACTTCGTATTATCAATCGCCGACTCATAAACAGAGTTTGAACAAAACTTTTTAACTCTTATGGCGCTAATGGGTAACTTCTTCCCCAATACTTTTGCCACTAAATCAAAAACCTTTCCAATCAACAAACCAAGCCTATATGGCAACCTAAATTTAATTTGAGTTGATTTACCTAGCAACTTATTCACCCAAGAAACCAATTCATTCATCGTAAAATCTGGTTTATCAATGTAGTTATAAGTATAAACACCTGGTTTAAATGTCAATGTGTACTGAATAAATGCCACTACGTTCCCAACATAAGCCATGGATTTTCTATTCAAGCCATCACCAATCATAACAAATTTACCAGAAGCAATCTGTCGCAATAAGTTGTAAACATTCCCTCGATTCTGCTCTCCAAAGACGACTGTTGGTCGAATGATGATCAATGTTCGGATTAATGGGTCTTCAGCTTGCCAAGCTTTATAAACCTGTTCTGCTGCATACTTAGTACGACCATATTCATTGAATGGAGCTACCTCACCTGATTCATCAGTTCCTAATGGCGCAAAACCATAAATGGCAACTGAGCTTGTAAAAATAATAGTTTTAACTTCTTTTTTACGGGCAACTAAACATAAATTTCGAGCACCGTGAACATTTACGTCATCATAAAGACTCAAAGGCGAAACGTCATCACGATGCTCTGCAGCTAGATTAATCAAAATTGAATTTTTTGAAATCACGGAGTGCAATGACTCAAGCACTCGGACATCAGCAAGCAATGTCTTATTGGGGAAACAAACACTAACGACTTTATCTACAATTTGAAAATCTACTTCATCCCCTTTTAAATGAGTACACAAACGAGTTCCTATAAATCCAGAACCGCCAACTATATTAATCTGCATTATGATTCACCCTTAGCAACTCTAAGGCGTGTGCGTTGATTTTTTTTCGTTCCGCATCAAAAAACCAACCCCACTTATTAAAGTATTTTATTAAATTAGTTAAATGTATCCACAGCATTTTTTTGCTTTTGTAAGATTCTTTAGCGTGATCATGAACAATATTGGCGCTTGGGAAAAATAACGTTCTAAATTGAGCATGCATTCGACGAGTAATATCAATATCTTCTGGATACATAAAAAATCGCTCGTCAAATAACCCCACTTTTTTTAACGCTGATGTACGAAACAGCATAAAACAACCCGAAAGATAAGGCACGTCCATTTCACGGCTGTAACCAGTAAAGCGCAATTCAAATTTTTCCGTCTTTCTTTGTGCCATTGCTTTTAACGGCCCACGAAAAAATCGCCTCGCAAACAAATCCATTGGCGTAGGAATAAGCTTACACAGATATTGCAAGCGACCATCCGGATAAATCACTTTAGGCATTAACTGCCCAATCGATTCATCTTGGCGCATCCGCGTAATCATCTGATGAATTGCTTCTGGTTCAAAATATATATCAGGATTGAGGACAAAATGAAATTCAGAATATAGCAAGGCTTCACGCAGAGCTATGTTATGACCAGCACCGTAACCCAAATTTTTATCAGCCTTGATATAGGTTACATTTGGTAAGCGAAAAAGTGGCGAATTTGATGGTGCAAGCGAATTGTTGACCAGATAAACCTTATCAATCACAGCAGATTGGAACACACAATCTAAAAGGCGCTTAAGCTGCGCTTGGTCGGTGTTATAGAGGACGATGGAGGCGGTGGTTATATTTTTCATATTTTCATTTAAAATACAATAGTATTGTTTTAGTTTGTTATTTTTTCGCATTAATTAAGCTGATACAGATTTAATGTTTCTAGCTAATCTCGCTTAGGATTAACACTAAGTTAACCTTCCTAACTTACCCATAACTCCATGATAAAAGCCGATTAGCACATACTTTAAGCTTAGAAGATGAGATGTTGATAGAATTGGGTAACCAATAATGTATCTAAATGACCTAACAAAAAGAGTTAGCTTATGAATTAAATCAAGATGCTGGCTGCGTAGCGACAAATAAAATGCATTTCTAGTTATATAATAATATCGTATAGAATTTTTTAGGCTAACTTGCTTAAAAGATAAGTTGACGGCCCCTTCTCCTAACTGATGTCGAATGACGACGTCCGCATTGCCGATTATTGTAAATCCTTTATTGCAAGCCCTCCAGCACCATTCATAGTCAACCCAATCAATAAACAAATCTGAGTTCATTAGCCCTATCTCATACAGATACTTTACATTCAAAATTTGCCCTGAATTAATCGCTTGGAAAATCTCGTGGCACCCTTTTGTTGGATATACTTTTCGAAATCCAGCCCAAGTTTTTTCAACAAACCCTTGATTCTTATTCTGATACACATCGTATATTTCCGGAGAAACTGCAGCAATGTTTTCTTTTAAATCGAAGACCCTAACCATCCTACTTACATAATCGAGGGGGTATACCGTGTCCTGATCAGACAAAATTATATAGTTAGCACCTTCTTCGATTGCGTTTTTGATCCCTATGTTTTGAGCGTAAGCAATCCCCATGTTGTCGCCTAAATAACTAACTGATATTTTGGGTGAAATAAACATATTTAAATAACCATTATTCGCCACCGTGTTATCTACAATCGAAACCTTATTTACTTGACATATCACACTCTCAATAGCTCTGCTCAATAGCTCAAGGTCTGCATTAAAGGTCACAACAACGTAATGAATTCTCATAGTAATTCTTGATATACTTTATATGTTTCGCGCATAGATTTTATATAGCTAAAATTAACAGAGGAGTATTCAATATTTTTTTTGCTAATCTCTTGGTATAAATTCACTGAGCTAATCAACTCAAAAAATCTTTCTTTTAATTCGAATAAATCATCTGACTTAAAATTCCAGTCAGGGACGACTTCTTCTAATACGTCAATATTCAAGCTAAAAATTGGCAAGCCATAATTCATTGCTTCGACATACACCAAACCAAATGTTTCGGATCTCGATAGCAACATAAAAATAGTTGCCTGCTTATAGTAATCAGACGTATTTGATAGATAACCTAAAAAATTTACCCTTCCTAATGATTTGTCGTTAGATTTTTTAACCATACTGTCCACGAAAGCTGCATCACCAGTACCAACCACATCTAGAGTAAAGGTGAAATTACTAGCCCTTGAATCTTGCTTTATCAAGTCGAATAAATCCAGCAACAAATCAGTGCCCTTTCCGTAGGAAATGCTTCCTACAGAAAGGATATTGATTGATTGAGACAGTTTATTGGGGCTGTCGATTTCGTCATGGATTGGAGACAGCCAGTTGTAAATGCACTTTGCTTTGTATTGGAAAAAAGATTCTTTCAGCATGATGCGGTTTACAAAAATAATCTTGCTTGCCAATATTTGGCTTATAAAATTGATTACAGAATGGCCAAAATGTACGAGCCAGTTCATTGGAATTTTATGTAAAAGTGAATGATCTACCGCTTTTGAATGAATCGTGATAACAGAAGGGATAAGTAAGATTTTCGAGCAAATACCACCATATAATATTGCTTTAGGCTGGTGGGAATGAATAATCTCCGGCTTAAAATTTTTGATTGCATCAAGAATTATGAATAAATTTGATAATATTCCCTGCCAAGATACATTCAGTTGAACTTGGGTTATGCCGCTTTCAAAAAGCCGTGCATTCAATGCACCGCTCTTAAATGTTATTACAGTCACTTCATTGTTACTTTTCATATATTGAACCAAATCCAATAGATGTAATTCACTACCGTTGAGATTCGCTGCGTCTAAAAAATATAAGATTTTCATGACCCACATACACCGACTGTATTCTTGGAATGCAAACAGTTTTTTTTCAAAAGCAGCGCCAAACAAATATAAGATATTGCGACGCCAGGATACATCGAATGAAAATCGCCCATCGTCATGTTTATCAGTATAAAAAATCCGTATGCCGATGCTTTATAATTTTTCTGCTTAACAGAATCAGCAAACAAAAATAACAAAAAGCTTAAAAACCCCATAACACCCACTTCCAATAGGAATCTCAATATATCACTATCAAGTATTAGCCCACCTTGAGCCGAGCTACTCACTGAAACAAAACCTATCCCCTCGCCGAATCCACTAATCATTGAAAGTGTTTCTTCTTCCCACATACCTGTTCGCATTAAAAAAGACTCATCATTCAGAGCCACATCGATTATGTAAGAAAGCACAAAAAATAAAACCAAACTTATTAATAGCTTAGATGCGCGATTGGCAATTAAAAAGTAATAAAAAATAATCGCAATAACCAATGCGACAATTGCAGTTTTAGAAAACACATAGAGAATGACTACAAATGAAATACTCAAAGTAATAGTTTTAAAAACACTTCTCTCTTCATTTAGATAGATAAAGAGAATCAATGATGCCAGCGAAAGCCCTGCAAGATTGGGAATCTGAAAAAATAAATAGCTCCGTATAATTTTGAGATTATCAAAAATATTTATACCTTGAATTAATTCGGACAGACTTGAAATATTCGATATTATTTCATATAGACCTACACATAAAATTAGCCACAAATAGCCCCATAAAAAAACAACAAGTCTTCTCTGATGCACAACATTTAATACATAACGAACTACTAAGTAAATAATTAATGGAATCAAATAATATCTAATTCCAAATTTATCGGGAGCATAATTCATCAAGCCAACAAAATAAAAAATTATAATTAAAATTAGATAGATAAATGCTGACCAGTTTGCATTTATTTTACTTTTGAACATTATTGAAAATGCAAATGCCAAAACGAGCGGAAAGATAATGAGTTCTTTGATATTGCTTTCTAGCCGAAAAAAATAATCACTCATAAACACAGAAAATGCTATGTATAAAGCAAGGATTGCAACGTAGAAAGATTTTAGATTGATGCTAAAGACATTCACTCTTAAATCCACGCGACTTTTTTAGTTTAAATAAAATTTTTTGTGGCAAAAATAATTTTGCACCACTAGCCAAGATTATTTTCGTATATAGACTAACCCAGTAATTAATATAATTTATATCGCATTTATAGTGTTTTAGATAGATTTTTCGTTTTTCATTCAGCATTCTAAAAATCAGCTTTTCTGAAACACCACCTATCAAATACCGCATATAAATAACTTCAACCACATTAATATCATGACCAATTTCAATGTATTGTAGATAGTAATCATAATCTGCTGAAACATGATAAGTTAAGTTGTAACATATGGACTTGTTAGTAGGGAAAAATATTGCATTATGTGCAGTTGGTAAATCATACATTTTCTCTGCAGCAAGAATAGTTCTGCAATTTATTTTTTTATTTTTAGCAGTGAAATATTCTTTGAATGAAAAAGCCGTTAACACGCCTTTTGAAAACTTATCCAAATTAGCTTCAATTATGCTGGAATCAATTAAAACATCACCAGCATTCATAAAATTAATCCACACACCACTTGCAAGACTAATCCCCTTATTCATCGCATCATAAATACCCGCATCCTTCTCACTTACCCAATAGTCAATCGCATAGTCGTATTTTCGGATGATATCAAGCGTCCCATCCGTTGAGCCACCATCAATAATAATGTATTCAATATTGGGATAAGTTTGGTGAATGACACTTTGTATTGTTTCTTCAAGAAACTGTGCGCCATTGAAAACAACTGTTACAACCGTTATTAGGGGGAATTCATTTTTAATAGCTTCGGAAAGCTGTGAGTTATGATCATTACTCATAACGCAACCGATCCCAAGCTTGTATCAATAGATCATTCACTGCGTCACCCAGATTGCCGACAATCTCCTCCCCCACCTCACCTGCGACTTTGGTTCCTACCTTTTTAAGCATGGATGAAATCACAGATCGAGCATCAACCCCCTGACACCCTACCCGCTTCAAACCTTCAATAACGACTATGCGTTCAGCTTCTGGGATAATTGATTCTACCAACGCAGCCAATGCTGGTCGCTTAACGCGTGCTACACTTCTCGAAAAAGAACCCTCTGACAAAAATCCCAACTGCCTTACGCGATAACGCAGCCTATCCATTGTTAGCGGTTGCGGCACTTCGATCAAATAGAAGTCGCCGTCAACCGCAATCCGAGGACTAATCAAAATAGCCCGCAACTCGTCAGCCTCATTTGCTGCTGAACTGTCCTCCCACAACGCAACCTGATACAGCAGAGGCCGTGCTTTAGACTTTGTTACTCGTAGCCTTTCAACCAGCTCAAATTCGTCAGGCTTATCACTCAAATAGCCAAGCAATTTCACTGCGTTCATTGCCGCCACTTCATGCTCAATAGACTTAGAAGCGCCAAACACAGGGGTTTGCATGGGGCGCAAAAGTTATGGCAAGTACTTGTCGCGCCTCATCTGGGGAAGAACATTTAAGCAGTTGATTTAGTTTGGTCGCGATCATGCAATACCACCTTTCAGACAAACTTTCCTTCGAGCTTTAATCTAGCATAGGTTTCCATATCTCGATAGCCAATTATCTTAGCGGGATTGCCTCCAACAATAGCACCCGGAGGAACGTCACGAGTCACTACCGCCCCCATCCCAATAACTGCGCCTTCACCGACCGTCACACCTGGAACGATTGAAACATTTGCACCGATCCAAACACAATCACCAATTTCAACGGACTTCAAAATATCGGTATCGTCATAAGGAATGGATTTCTCGCTATTGTAGTTATGGTTAGTCGAAAAAATCGTCAGCCCTCGCCCAACGTGAAAATGTTTTCCAATTTTTACTCCACCACTAGCCTCAATAAACGTATCAGACTTCAGGTGGCTAGTTGGGTGAATATGAAATTTTGTTATATCACCCGCAATCATCAATTCATAACCACCCTGAGAAACAAAGTTAATTTCCACGCCCGCTTTTTTATATCGTAGTAAGCGGACTTGAGTCCGTACTCTAAGCACAAAATCGACTATTCTGTCATATTGCAGATAATACAAAAGTAAATAAATAAAATTTTTCCAACTCACTTGGTTCTATCTCCCGTTGTTTCGGCTGAATTTCGAGACTTATTCTTCAATTCAAACCATAACACTAGGCTTAGCACCACATACCCAGCACCTACGCCCGTCGCTGCGCCAACGATACCGAATTGGGTTACGCCGAACACGATTGAAGTAACGGCTGTACCGCCAGCATAAATTATGCCTTTTAACTTTTGAACAGTCATTCCATAATAGTCAGTTGTTGCGCCCAATACCGCATACAAACTTCGTGCAAGTGAACAGAGAATAATAAGATAGACAATCTCTCTAGCAGCTAAATATTTTTCAGGCAAAATAATTTCTGCAGTCAAACGATAGGCCAGTGTATATCCTGCAGCAAAAACTACAGATGCGGCCATAAAACGAATTGTATAGCGCCTGACGATCAACATCATGGATTCTGATTGCTCATTCAATACTTGATAGAGTTTAGGAATCATCGAGTTTAGTAATGCAGTGTTAAAAGTAATCATGAACCCACCTATCGCACCTGCCGCTGCATAGAGTCCGACAGTTGCCAAATCAACATAATTAGCAACGATAATTTTATCTGACTCATTTAATGCCCATGCCGGAGCTACCGCTAATAGCAAGGGGAAGCCGAATGCTACTATTGCCTTAAATTCTGTTTTTTTAAACGCTAGTGCAATAAGCAGTTTCATTCGCCCTCGATATCTAACCAATAGGAAAGTTATGTCGGCAAGCAACAGCGAAGCAATGCGCCAGTCTGCGACCGCAGAAAAGGTAGTCAGAAATACTAGAGTTAACACCAGCGATAACAGGGTTGTTGAAAAGGCAACCAAGCCAAATTGTACTGATTTTTCTTCCATAACATATTCAATACTCGCCAAACCAATTAAAAATTTTACAAGCGCAGTTAGTGGAATTAGTAAAAACAAACTATCTTTAATTATTCCAGAAAAAAAAATAGCTACAAAAACGAGCTGAATAGCTAAAAAAGCTACATAGGAAAATGTCACATAGCACTGCCTAAATATCTCATATTCAAATTGTGGAAGTTTGGATTTTTTTACCGCAATCAGACTCTCAGCAGAGAATGAAATTATTGGAGCCACAAAAAAATGAATGCTTAAAAAAATAGCAATGCGACCAAATTCCTCAGGTGAAATTAGGCGCATCAACAATAACGATGCAATAAATCCGAGAGCACTGGTTGCCACCGAAAATGAAAAGTAGGACACAAAAGACTTATGTCTCTCCACTCGCAACTTGATACGATTAATCATCGGCCCATGGTAACCTGATTAACAAGTTCATCAACCGACAGTGGTAACAAAGGCTTTACATTTATTGCGCTCAAGTGACTTATTCTTTTCTGAAGCTGTTCGTTAAATTCTTTAGGCAATAAACGAATCACAGAAATGATTTTTCCATTTTCTGCGCAAGCAGCCAATCCTGTACTTGCCACACTTATATACGCTGAGTAGTCAGACAAATTCATACTCTCTAAAGGTAGATCACTATCAACTAGTTGCGCGCCGTCCAATTTCCAATCTAACCTTGCTCTAGGATTAGGATGATCCTTAATATGCACCTCAATTCCTAAAGACAGAAGGCGGAACGTAATCTGGCCATACAGCTCTTTCAATACATTATTTGGCACAACATCTGTACCAGAAAGCATTAAAACCCGCAGCTTTTGAACTTCCTTTTCTTTACGCTTAGTATCTCCAAACATTTCTAACGTTGAATTGGAAGGAAGGATATGAATCTTTCTATAACGTTGTTTGAGTGCTGAACTATAGTAGGCTTCACCACCATCGTCTTTAGTTTCATAAAAATCAAACCACCTTGACGTTAGAGTCGCAAATACTCTTTGTTTTAATGGAATGTCGCGAACCAATACTTTTTTTCTACTTGCTAAAGTTACATTAGGCAGGTAAATAGTTTTAACCCTGAAAAAAATTATCAATAAATCCAAGTCTGGCCAGCAACACTCGTGGAATATTACAGCCTTCTTTGTCTTCAATAGATATCCTAATAGCTGAAGGTTTCTTGATAATCTATTTCCAGAGATGGACTGAACATCTATGCTCAGTCCTATATTTTTAAAACCTTTTACAAAGGAATTATGTAACGCCCCTGAAGCACAAACAACCTGAGTTATTCCAAGTAATTCATGGCATTTAACTAATTGAGAAAACGGTAATGTACTTGCTACAAAAGCAACTTGATTGATCGACATTTTAAACTCGAATACTTGAGAAGTAGCGCGTCATCACCACGCACTCCTTCCACCATCCATTACAACATTTTGTCCATTCATATAACTCGATGCATCCGCACATAAAAACTGCACAGCAGCGCGATATTCATCTTTCGAAGCCATTCGACCCAGTGGTATAAGCGACGACAATCTCTGTACAAACTCATCACCTTGTCCATTAAAAACGCCACCTGGAGACAATGCGTTGCAACGCACATTTTTGTCAGCCCAATAGGTTGCCAAATATCGAGTCAGACCAATTAAGCCAGCTTTAATTACCGAGTAGGTAACGGGTTTGACGGGCTGCATATCATCCGCCAAACCCTGTTTACGATACAAACGTTGGTCAGGTGAAAACACTGACAGATCAGATGCAATATTCAAAATTACGCCGCCTTTACTGTCTTTTGCCATGGCCGTGCCAAACACTTGACTACACAGGAAGGCGCCGGTCAGTCCTACTGATACTTGCAAATTCCACTGGTCGAGGGGAAAGTTTTCCAAGCGAGAGGTTTCTAGTACGCCCTGCTCACCCTTTACCTTGGGGTCAATGGCGGCGTTATTCACCAATATATCGATGCGTAGGCCATCTGCCCAAAGTTCAGCCGCCACGGCCCGTACCCTTTGTGGGTTTGTTACGTCCATTACTTTAGTGATGATTTTTGTTGTGTCAAAACTCTGCGCCAAGCCTGTGTGAGCAGACAGCAGGGCCGCTTCACCAATATCGGTGAGCACGACTCGAGCACCACTTTCAAGCAATGCAGCAGCGTGCTCCAAGCCCAGCAAACCGGCAGCACCGGTTATGAGTGCAGTTTTTCCACTTAGATTAAATTTTTCAAAGGCCATAACTATCTCTACTCCAAAAATATAAATTGATGATCATGAATGAACCTGGCCACCGTCGAGCGTATATATTGCGCCTGTGGTAAAACCGGCACGTGCTGATACCAAATAAGCAA
>CANNLO010000134.1 GCA_947505055.1 Methylococcaceae bacterium
CTGCAACGCCGCTAAAATAACATTCGCCGTTGGTGGCACCATAAAGAACAGTATTGCCAACAATAATATTTTCGGCGGGATTTATTGGGCAATCTTTAGGTTGATAAATGGCGATACGTCCGCCGCTCATGCCTTTGCCTACATAATCGTTGCCTTCGCCTTCAAGGTTAATGCTGATGCCTTGAGCCAGAAACGCGCCAAAACTTTGTCCTGCCGTACCTTTAACGTTGATAAGTATGGTGTCATCGGGTAGGCCTTTATTTCCATAACGTTTAGCGACTTCACCGGAAAGCATAGCTCCGAAGGTACGGTTAATGTTATGAATCGGCGTATTTATAATAACGGGAACACCATTTTCCAAGGCAGATTTAGCTTCAGCAATCAAGCTATGATCCATAGCATGAGTCAGTCCGTGATCTTGACTTTCATGATGATAAACAATGGTATTTAGTTCAGTGGCTGGTTTATAAAAGACCCGACTGAAATCGAGTCCCTCAGTTTTCCAATGGTTCAGTGAGCGCTGCATATCCAGGATATCTGAGCGTCCAATCATCTCATTAAAGCTGCGGAAACCCAGTTTAGCCATCCATTGCCTTACATCTTCTGCAACCATGAAGAAGTAATTGACGACATGTTCTGGTTGACCGGTAAAGCGTTTGCGTAATTCAGGGTCTTGTGTCGCAACACCGACCGGACAGGTGTTTAGATGGCATTTACGCATCATTAAGCAACCCGATACGATCAGGGGTGCTGTGGCGAAGCCAAACTCATCGGCACCCAATAAAGCGCCGATAATAACATCGCGTCCGGTGCGTAAACCGCCGTCTACCTGAACAGAGATGCGTCCACGCAGTTTGTTCAGTACCAGCGTTTGGTGAGTTTCTGCTAAACCGATTTCCCAAGGTAAGCCGGCATGTTTAATTGAGGTCATTGGACTTGCGCCGGTTCCGCCATCGTAGCCGGATATGGTGACATGGTCTGCGTGGGCTTTGGAAACACCAGCAGCAACCGTGCCAACACCGACTTCGGAAACCAGTTTGACGCTGATGCGAGCTTCAGGATTGACATTTTTCAAGTCATGAATCAACTGCGCCAAATCTTCGATCGAATAGATGTCATGATGCGGTGGAGGAGAGATTAAACCGACTCCACGCGTAGAATGGCGTACTTTCGCGATAACCTCATCAACTTTATGGCCGGGTAATTGGCCGCCTTCACCGGGTTTTGCACCCTGGCTGATTTTGATTTGAATGTCATCGGCGTTGACCAGATATTCAGTGGTTACCCCGAAACGTCCGGAGGCGACCTGTTTAATCGCTGAACGCATTGAATCACCATTGGGCATGGTTTTGAAGCGTTCTGGAAGTTCACCGCCTTCACCGGTATTCGACTTGCCGCCAATACGATTCATCGCAATCGCCAGATTGGTATGTGCTTCGTATGAAATTGAACCGAACGACATGGCGCCGGTTGCAAAGCGTTTAACGATGTCGGCCGCAGATTCCACTTCGTCCAAAGGTACGGGTGTAGAGCTTTCTTTGAGCGACATTAAGCCACGTAAAGTCAGCAGCGATTCGTTTTGCTCATCAATCAGGCGTGTAAATTCGGCATACTTTTCATAGCTGTTACTGCGAGTTGCGTGTTGCAGTGTGCTGATGGTTTCCGGTGTCCAGGTGTGTGCTTCACCGCGAATACGGTAAGCATATTCTCCGCCAATATCCAGCGCATCGCGCAATATAGGAGAATCGCCATAGGCAAGTTGGTGTCGACGACTGGTTTCTTCGCTGATTTCGCCAAGACCTGCACCTTCAATCGTGCTGGTTGTGCCAGTAAAATAGCGATCTAGAAACGGTTCTGACAATCCGATTGCATTAAAGATTTGTGCGCCACAATAAGACTGATAGGTCGAAATGCCCATTTTTGACATCACTTTAAGCAGGCCTTTAGAGACAGCTTTAATGTAGCTTTTATGTGCATCATATTCTTTTAGGCCCGGCATATTTTCGCAGAGTCCTGACAGAGTATCAAAAGCCAGGTAAGGATTAACTGCTTCCGCACCGTAAGCCGCTAAAAGTGCGAAATGATGAACTTCGCGGGCTTCGCCGGTTTCTAATACCAGGCCAACTTTGGTTCGTAAACCTTCACGAGTCAGGTAGTGATGTACGGCAGAAGTCGCCAACAGAGCAGGAATCGCAATATGCGCTATATCCATATCCCGGTCTGAGAGAGCCAAAATATTATTGCCTTCATCGACTGCTTGTTTCGCTGCAAGACAAAGCTTGTCGAGCGCTTCTTCCATGCCATTGGCGCCCAAATTTGAGGCATAGCAAAGCGTCAGTGTTTTAGTTTTAAAGACGCCACCGGTTCGAGTTTCAATGCGACGAATTTTTTCCAGATCCTGATTGGTCAAAATAGGTTGCTCGACTTCCAGGCGCATGTGGGTTCCACCTTCGTCGAGTCCCAGCAAGTTGGGGCGCGGACCAATCAATGACACGAGTGACATGACTAATTCTTCACGGATCGGGTCAATCGCAGGATTGGTAACTTGCGCAAAGCCTTGTTTGAAATAATCGTACAGCAAGCGCGAACGTTCGGATAATACTGCCAGTGCCGCGTCGATGCCCATTGAGCTGATCGGTTCCTGTCCGGTCTGGGCGATCGGTTTCAGGATGAATTCGATATCTTCACGGGTATAGCCAAACGCCTGTTGCTTGTCCAAAAGGGTGCGGGCATCGGGCGCCATGGCAGAATTTTCGGGTGGCAAATCAGCAAGTAAGATTTGGGTTTTGGTTAGCCATTCCGCATACGGCTGGCTGCCGGCTAAATTTGATTTTAATTCTGCATCATCAATAATGCGACCTTGTTCGGTATCTATCAAAAGCATTTTGCCGGGTTGCAAACGCCATTTTTTAATGATTTTGTGTTGTGGGATTTCCAGTACACCCATTTCCGAGGCCATAATAACGAAATCATCATCAGTAACCAAGTATCGTGCTGGACGTAAGCCATTGCGATCGAGGGTTGCGCCGATTTGACGTCCATCGGTAAAAGCAATTGCTGCCGGGCCGTCCCATGGTTCCATCAATGCGGCGTTATATTCATAAAACGCGCGTAATTTTTCATCCATTAAGACGTTGCCTGCCCAGGCTTCTGGAATTAGTAACGTCATGGCGTGGGCAAGTGAATAACCACCAGCAACCAATAATTCAACGGCGTTATCAAAGCAGGCGGAATCCGATTGTTCTTCGGCAATCAGAGGCCACAGTTTGTGGATGTCATCGCCTAATACTTTGGACGCAATGGAGTGGCGGCGCGCAGCCATGCCATTGACATTGCCTCTTAAGGTATTAATTTCACCATTATGGGCGATAAAGCGGAAAGGGTGCGCTAAATCCCAAGTTGGGAAGGTGTTGGTAGAAAAGCGTTGATGAACCAAAGCCAGTGCGCTTTCCATGAGTTCATTGCTTAGGTCTGCATAAAAGGCTCCGACCTGATCTGCCAGTAGCATACCTTTGTAAACCAGTGTCCGTGACGACAATGACGGTATATAAAAAGAGTGGCCATGATCGAGCTTTAAATCGCGAACGGCGTTTTCAACCTGTTTGCGAATTACAAACAGTTTGCGTTCGAAAGCGTCTTGATCTGCGCAATCTTCTCCGCGAGCAATAAAAATCTGCCGAATGAAAGGTTCAACGGCCTTGACTGAATCGCCCAGTGTTTTATTATCGACAGGTACGTCCCGCCAGCCTAGTAGTACAGCTTTTTCTTTGGCAATAAGGTCGGTTAACAGTTTTTCGCAAGTCGCACGGTTATTGGCGTCGCTAGGTAAAAATACCATGCCGGCAGCATAATTCCCGGCTGACGGAAGCGTGATGCTCAATTTATCGCATTCAGCGCGTAAAAAAGTATCGGGCATTTGAATTAAAATGCCTGCACCATCGCCTGCATGAATGTCTGCACCAACCGCGCCACGGTGGGTCAGGTTCTTAAGTAACTCTAAACCCTGACGAACGATTTCATGGCTTTTTTGACCCTTTATATGAACGATAAAACCTACACCGCATGCGTCATGTTCATTGCGTGGGTCATATAAACCTTGTCTGGTCGGTAGCATACTTTGACTCATTGTCACCTCAAAAAAATATTACATAAAGGGCTGATATACTGTAATTTAAAAACCCTCGTTCTGCACCTAAACTCTATTATTCTATTGCTTGTATCAGGTGCGGTGGCACGGCAAAACTATTCAATTATACAGATGGTATGATTTTCTGTCACGCGGTGTTTTTAATTGTCGCTGTAATTATTTACTTGCTAAAGCTATGTATTTTTTAAATAAAAGTCTCAAATACTGATTAGTTAAAAATCTATGGTTCTTTGTGGACTGTTTGTTTTTTTGGATATTTTCCTGATGGACGATCTAGGCATGAATCAGTATAGTGACAGTTTAGCTTTATAGATTAGAAGGGTGATTCCTTGGTTTTTTAGGAATCCATGCAGTTGTTGATGAGAGTTCATTTTTTGGTTAATTATGAAAGAAAGTTTTGATGTTGTCATTGTTGGCGGTGGCATGGTAGGCGCCGCAGTTGCTTGTAGTTTAGGCGGAAGTACCTTAAAAGTGGCTGTTATAGAAAGTCAGATGCCAGAAGCTTTTAATGCTGATCAGGCTCATGATTTAAGAGTTTCGGCGCTCAGTATTGCTTCAAAGAACATTATTGAGACGGTAGGTGCTTGGTCTGGGATCACCAGTCGCAGACTTTGTCCGTTTCGGAGAATGCGGGTTTGGGAAACTGCCGGAGATACTGAATTCTGCAGTGACGATATAAATTTTCCTGAATTGGGCTATATCGTTGAAAATCGAGTGACACAACTTGCGCTTCTGGAACAATTGCAGACTTTTCAGAATATTCAATTAATGTGTCCAGCAACTATCACCAAAATTAATTACTTTTCTGGAATGCCCTCTGAAGTAGAGCTAGGTGATGGTCGGGTTTTGTTGGCAAAGGTTTTGGTTGCAGCTGATGGTGGTCAGTCGAGAGTCAGGCAAGCTGTGGGCTTGGGTGTTACCAGTTGGGATTATCAACAACATGCACTGGTTATATACATTGAAACTGAATACGGCCAGCAGGACATAACCTGGCAACGTTTTGTGCCCAGTGGACCGCAAGCTTTTTTGCCGCTAACCGGTCATTTTGGTTCTGTAGTCTGGTATAACTCAGCGGACGAGGTACGTCGGCTTAAAGCAATGCCGTATGAAGATTTATTGCTTGAAATGACTGCGACTTTTCCTGATTGCTTGGGCAAGGTTATGGCTGTTCTGGGTACGGCGAGTTTCCCGTTAAAACGCCAGCATGCACAAAGTTATGTAAAACCGGGCGTGGTTCTAGTTGGTGATGCGGCTCATATGATTAATCCCTTGGCGGGACAAGGTGTTAACATTGGTTTGTTGGATGCGGCGGCTTTGGGTGAGGTTTTGATTGAGGCGAGCAGGCAAGGTCTCGAACTGGGTGAGCTTAAGGTTTTAAGGCGCTATGAACAAATGCGTCGGAATGAAAATTTAAAAATGATGACGGTTATGGACCTTTTTTATCGTGTGTTTAGCAATCAGCTGTTGCCAGTCAAATTTTTACGAAATTTGGGGCTTGGCTTAGCAGAGCGAGTTTTGCCTGCAAAAAACAAGGTGATGCGTGCTGCGATGGGTTTGGAGGGTAAATTGCCCAAGCTTGCCAAGGGCGAGTCAATTATTTAAATAATTGATTGCCAAACAATGTCAATAAGCTGATTTCTAATAAAAGCGAATCGCGAAATAAGTTGCTTGCTAAAGTTTTGGAATTAATTTGATGAGGGTTGGGTGGTATGGAAAATAGGCTTTATCAACGAATTTCAATACAAGTTTCAGCTACAGTCATAACCGAACAGGGTGAGCGCATAGAAGTTGTCGCATTGATTTATCAAGTGAAGGATTAGGTATCGAATGCAGTCCCGTCAGAGGAACGCAATTACCCCGAGTGGAAGTTTTCTTCATAATGGAAAATTATTAGAACTGCTGGTTGAGTTTAAGCTTGATGATGAAGTAAATGCGTTAAGCAAAAATACGGTGAAATGCCGTGTGGTTTTTCCACGACGCTTGTCAAGTGAGCAATGTAAGATCGGATTTCGGTTTGTCGATATTGACGATGAACTCCATGAGCGGCTTATCCAATTTATTGGCAGAACAAAGATGCTACATTTATCGCGAAAATAAACTGCCACAGGCTGATCTGAGATTTTGTGGCAATTTATTTTGCTGAGCCTCTTAATTACATGAAGCTGGTTTTATTTACTAACCTGGGCAATCCAGTCTTCAAGATTGTAATAATTAGTAATTCGAGCCACTTTGTTATCACGAATTTCAAAAAATGCACCTGCAGGCAGATTGTATTTTTGTCCTTGTGCTGCAGGTAAACCTTCGTCAGTTTTAAGATATTCGCCTAATACAACAAATTCAGCAGCGGCACGATTGCCATCGGCAGTAGCCATGATGACCATATCGACCAGTTGTTCTTTGTAATTATTGTTCATGCAGGCCATGAACTGGGTGAAGGCGTCTTTGCCAATTTCGCGTTTGCCTTGATTAATGTCGTGAATGACATCGTCGGTTAGCAGTTTTAGAAAAGTCTCCATATCACCGCCATTAAATGCGGCATAGTATTTTTGTATCAGGTTAATGCTGTCTTGGTTCATAGTGGCTCCTTGTTTATATTTAAAGTTTAATTAGCAGGGTAGGGCGTGCCATACGCCCTACCAATACTCGTCAGTCTTTTTCCCAATTATCCCGCAAGGTTACGGTACGGTTAAAGACCAGTTTGCCTTCAATGCTATCTATGGCGTCAAAGCAGAAATAGCCGATGCGTTCAAATTGATAACGGTTTTCTGGTTGCGGCTGAGCCAGACTGGCTTCGACACGGCAATCGCTGAGGACTTCGAGCGACTCCGGGTTGATTGCATCCAGGAAGTTTGGTTCATTATCTGGGCTAGGCACTTTAAACAAGCGACTGTATAAACGTAATTCTGCCGGGTAAGAGTGCTGTTCGGATACCCAGTGAATCACGCCTTTGACTTTGCGGCCTTCGGGGTTTTTACCCAGCGTATCGGGGTCGTAGCTGCATCGCAGTTCGATAATGTTACCGTCAGCATCCTTGATGACTTCATTGCATTGGATAACGTAAGCGCCACGCAAACGTACTTCACCACCCGCAATCAAACGCTTGAATTTAGGCGGTGGAACTTCGGCAAAATCATCCTGTTCAATCAAAATCACCTTGGAAAAGGGTACGACACGTTTCCCCAGTTCCGGCTTTTGCGGATGATTGCCAACTTCCAGGTGTTCGGTTTGGTCTTCCGGATAATTATCGATGACGATACGCAGCGGTTGCAAAACAGCCATGGCTCTGGGTGCATTGTCGTTTAAGTCTTCGCGGATGCAGTATTCCAGTACGCCCATTTCTATCCAGGAATTCTGTTTGGTCAGGCCGATGCGCTCGCAAAAATCACGTATTGATTTCGGCGTAAAGCCTGCTCGCCGCAAGCCGGCAATAGTTGGCATGCGCGGATCATCCCAGCCGTGAACGTGTTTTTCAGTAACCAATTGATTAAGTTTACGCTTGCTGACGATGGTGTATTCCAGTTGCAAACGGGCAAATTCAATTTGTTGAGGATGACAAGGTGTTTTCAGTTGCTCCAGTACCCAGTCGTAAAGCGGGCGATGATCTTCAAATTCCAGTGTGCACAAAGAATGCGTGATGCCTTCGATCGCGTCAGAAATACAATGGGTGTAATCGTACATCGGATAAATGCACCAGTCATTGCCGGTGCGTTGATGATGAACGCGGCGAATCCGATAGATTGCCGGATCGCGCATATTGATGTTTGGTGAGGCCATGTCGATCTTGGCGCGTAATACATACTGTCCATCGGCAAATTCACCGGCACGCATCCGTATAAATAAATCCAGGTTTTCTGCGATGGAACGACTGCGATCGGGACTTTCCTTGCCGGGTTCAGTTAGCGTGCCACGATATTCTCGGATTTGTTCGGCAGACAAGCTGTCCACATAGGCTTGGCCTTGTTCGATCAGCTGGAGGGCATAGTTGTAAAGCTGTTCAAAATAATCCGAGGCATGGTGCAATTCTGACCATTCAAAGCCTAACCATTCAACGTCGCGTTTGATGGCTTGCACATATTCATCACTTTCTTTTTCAGGATTGGTGTCGTCAAAACGCAGGTTACAGCGGCCGTTATTTTCGGCGGCGATGCCAAAATTCAAACAAATTGATTTTGCATGACCGATATGTAAATAGCCATTAGGTTCAGGTGGAAAGCGGGTGATGACTTTGCCCTCATTCTTATGTTCTTTCAGATCATTGGCAATGATTTGGCGAATAAAGTTCGACGCTGGTTGGGTATCGTTTGTGGACATTGGGTTGCTATGGGTTATTGAAGAATAGGTGTGCAAAAAGTTAGATTATACATTTTATTTAATATACGGTGGGCAGCACTTTTCTGATCACCATGAAGTTATTCCTCAACCAACGTCTCTATCCGGTAAAAACCTTCGCGATCATGACCCAAGATATCGGCTAGCCAAGGTAAAACCTGTTTCATTTCGGGTGCTAAAGTCCAGGGAGGATTAATAACGATTATGCCGCTGGCAGTCATGCCGTGTTCGTTGCTGTCTGCGCGGATCCCGAGTTCAAAGAGTTGAATGTTTTTGATGCCGCAGTTGCGTAATGCCAGTTCGAGTTTTTTATTGCGTGCCCGCTCAATGACCGGATACCAGAGTGCATAAGTTCCCGAGGCAAATCGTTTGTGCATGCCTACCAAGGTTTCAACTACCTGTTGGTAATCGCTTTTAATTTCGTAGGACGGATCAAGCAAAATTAATCCCCGTTTCTCGAACGGCGGCAATTGTTTCAAGCTCGCAGTTAAGCCGTTAGCATGAAAGACATGCATGCGCTTATCCTTGTTAGCAATTTCAGTTAATAACTTGAATTCGGTGCTATGCAGTTCATATAAACACAAGCGATCTTTCTCGCGCAGTAGCTGTTTGGTAATTAACGGTGAGCCGGGATAGCGGGAGAGATTGTCAGTGCTGTTAAAGCGTTTGACTAAACTTAAATAGTGGGCAACAGAGTCGGGTAAATCATCGCGTTGCCATAATTTGGCGATACCGGAGTCAAATTCGCGGTTTTTTAAGGCATAATCGCCATCCAAATCATATTTGCCTGGTCCGGCATGAGTGTCGATACAGCAAAAAGGTTTATCTTTTTTTGTCAGGTATTCAAGGTTTAGAATCAGGATGATATGTTTTAAAACATCGGCAAAATTGCCTGCGTGAAAAGCGTGTCGGTAACTAAGCATGAGTGAGTAATTTAAAATACTTTATCAACAATCGTCATGCCTATTTCAAAAGCAATCAGCCATATTATGATCCATTCGAGTATCGTCGAATGTCGATGTTTTTGTTCGTCCGCCAGCATTTCAAAAAGTTCATGAATCGTTTCCAGTTTTTTGGACAGTACGTCGGTGCGTGGGGTTATTTCCAGATACTTTGCCGTGATACCGTAAAAAGCTTCGTATTCAGGGTATTCCCAAAAGAAATCGGGTGTATCCAGCAAGTCATAATTTAATATGATATCGCTTTTGGTTAGAAACAGTTGCCCCCTGATTTTGGCGATTTTATTACGGCTTAATTTGATGCTGCCATTTTCTGCTAACGATCTGGGAATATAACTGGTGTTGTTGATTGTGGTGATGGCATTGGTTTCAAAAGACGCCAGTTTGATGGATTGAGCCATGCCTTGGGATAAGGAAAATATCAAAATCGGATCTGAAGATTCTATTTCAATATGATCTTCAATAATGCGTGTGTTCGGGCAATCAAGAGCGAAAGTGAAGTTGTCTTCTTCTATCGCAGCTAACGGATTTTCTGAATGCTCAAGCAATAACTGATGCAGTTTTGTTTGTTGTTCAGAGCTGACGTTCCAATGTACAACCGCGCCATAGGCAAAAACGATAGACCAGGAATAATCATCCTCAATGAGCAGAGCGCCTTTAATGATGCGGATCAGCGTTGAGTCAGACAGTAATTTTGACAGCGCATTAATGTCGAAACGTTGTGCCAGACAATAGGCTACGCAATGCTTAATGGATTGATTTTCAGACATAAATGGTACTCAAAAGTTATTATACATGGCGAGGCCATAGTTGCGGATTTCTGAGCGGCCATGGAGCTACAAAACCGGATGCAGGGCTTATTATGCAACTGTTTATGCGTTTTGATATTTAATAATATGGCTCGAACATGGATTCCACATCACAGTGCGGAGTATAGCGTTTAGCAGGTTGCCGGATCAGATCCCTAATGAAAAAAAACAATAAATAGAAAGCTACTTTCCATATGCTGTCTTTAGAGGGGCTTAAAAACTATTGATTATACTGATTTTAAGTAGATTTCTAAATAGCCTAAGTCAGAATGAGTCAACATTGCCATTTTAGCAGCGAGGTTTGAGCTGCGTATTTAGTTAAAGTGCGATTATTTGTCTTAATCTAGGGCATCCTTCGCTTAACAAAGCTGTAATTCATGTCCTATGTCAAAAATCAACAGTTAAAAGCCTAATATTTTCTTGCTTAAAAATGTTTAAAATCAGTCGGTAATCTTGACTAGCCAGCCATTTTCGCCTTCGCATCTTGAAATTTTAGCGTTAACTTTTATGTTGATTCTTGCGATGGTGTCATGAAGTTCTGAGGGTAGCATTCCTTTTACAATATAAAAAGTTTCTTTATCTTCGGTGGTTAGCGTTACAGGAATTGATTTTACAGTGACTTCAATTTGTTCCGGTTTCTCAACATTGAAGGCCAGAAAAGAGAAGGCAGAACCTCGGGTAGCTGTCTCTAAATGTGCTGGTGTAAACTTGGTCAGTTGCGGTTTGGAACAGGCATTTTCACTACCACCACCCGAACTACTGCCGCCATGACCACTATGATGTTCTGAAGCATAAGCAGTGTTGATATTAACGCCAGCTAGCATAAATATAATGGTCAGAAGTTTGGGTGCTTTCATGAGCTTAACCTTTTAATTATTGTTTTTATTATTTTAAGAGTAAACCGGGCCCATTTGAAATAGGGGCCAAGTTATGTGAAAACTTGTGAGTTTATTGCTGATTATATTCATAAACGATATGCCAAACAATTATATTGTTGTTTCTATTGAAATTTATTTTTCAGCGTAATTTTTTGTAATAAACAGGGGGTCTATTAGGTCGAATGTAATAAATTCAGGCAACATGTTACTTATCTTCGGGTGTAAGAACCACATAAAAAATCCGGCGTGTAAGATTCAATATAGATAATTAAAAACACACTGTTACTAAGTGC
>CANNLO010000135.1 GCA_947505055.1 Methylococcaceae bacterium
ACTATTATACATCGAACAGCCTTATTGTAACTATATTCCCCATGCAAGATTATAAAATGCTTCGCGTTAAAACCGAAACCTATAAACAACTGAAACAAATCGCACTCGATTTTGATATTCCATTGACAAAATTAATCGATAAACTGCTGGAAGAACATCAAAAGCAGAAAGCGGATAGCTAATTAAATCGGCCCTCGCGCTCAGTGCTAAGAAAATCGTACGCACTTCACTGGGGGGTCGCGTTCATCCCTGAATGCTTCAAAGTTAGATAAATGAAAATTATATTTTAGCGATCACTAATACAATAAAAACAATGTTGGGTTACGACAGCATGGATGCAGAAGGTAGAGCAATGCAGGAGCTATTGCCGAACCATAGCGTAACCCAACTTTGAACCTTATTTATTGGCAACCTTTATCAACCAACCTTGTATATCGCCACAGCCCAGAGCCGCAATGGCACTGGTATTGATTCTGACATATTGGCCATTAAAATCAGCGGGAAGCTTTGCTTTAACACGATGAAAGCTGGAGTTGCTCTCAAGAGTAAATTCAAGTGGTTTATCTTTTGCGGTTAATTTGATGGTGTGTGGGTTGGCCCAAGCGGAGATCATAAAAGTAAAAGTTGATTCCGGGGCGACTTCAGTATTTTCCGGTTCTTGATAGACAGGAAGACTGAAATCCCTGAATTGTGGTTTTTTACAGACTTCTTCTACCGTGCCTGGGTCGTAGGCAGACACAGCACCGGTAAATAATATTCCGGTGATGACTAAAACAGGGCTAAGTATTGTTGTTATTTTCATATCCATTCCTCTAAGTTTGGGTGTTTTCATAGTTGTCTGTTGATTATCCTTTTAGGAAACCACGTTAATTATTTTTTTCAACCTGTCGTAACAATCATATTAGCGTTACGATAACATCTGATAGCTAAAATCCGCATACATTCATATCCTTCAGACAAAACCGATGATGTCTTGTACAATATCGGAAGTTTAAATTTTAGCAAGAGAACACCACATTGAGCGAACAAAATCAGGAAGGTTTAAATTATAAAGGTGCCGGCGTTGACATTGAAGCCGGTAATGCATTAGTCGAACGCATCAAACCCATTGCCGCCAGAACCCGGACAGCAGGGGTCATGGCAGGTTTGGGTGGCTTTGGTTCGATGTTTGAGCTGCCACTGGATCGTTATCAGCAGCCGATCCTGGTTTCCGGTACTGATGGCGTAGGTACCAAGTTAAAACTGGCCAATGAACTGGGCATACATAACACCATTGGGATTGATCTGGTCGCCATGTGCGTCAATGACATTATTGTTCAGGGCGCGGAGCCGCTGTTTTTTCTTGATTATTTTGCAACCGGAAAATTAGATGTTGATACTGCCGCCTCGGTCATTGAAGGCATAGGTAAAGGCTGTGAACTGTCCGGTGCAGCCTTGGTTGGTGGTGAAACGGCAGAAATGCCAGGCATGTACGCAGATGGTGAATATGATTTGGCGGGCTTTTGTGTTGGTATCGTCGAAAAAAGCAAAGTGCTGGATGGCAGCAAAGTCAAAGTAGGCGACAAACTCATTGGTATCGCCTCCTCTGGGCCTCATTCCAACGGTTATTCCTTGATTCGTAAAATTATTAGTCACAGTCAGTCAGCGCTAGGCGATACTTTTAATGATAAAACTTTGGGAGAAGCTTTATTAATGCCGACCCGAATCTATGTTAAATCCCTGTTATCGCTGTTGGAAAAAGTGCCGGTACACGCCTTGGCGCATATCACCGGTGGCGGTTTGACCGAAAACCTGCCTCGCGTGCTGCCAGTAGGTATCAACGCCCATATCGATCTGGCAGCCTGGGACTTTCCTGATATTTTCAAATGGTTGCAGGAAAAAGGCAATGTATCGCTTGCCGATATGCTCGTCACATTTAATTGTGGTATTGGCATGATAGTTTGCGTCGCGGCTGAAGATCAGCAGGTAACACTTGAAGCTCTTACCCAGCTGGGCGAAACGGCTTTTACCATCGGTGAGCTCGTTGCCTCAGCAGGCAAGCCAGAAGTTAAATACCTTTAACTGGTTTATATAGGAACGCCAAGCCCCTGCTTGGCTGGAGCATCGCCATTACTTTAAAGTAACGAGTAACTCAGCCAAGCAGGGGCTTGGCGTTCCAGGCCAATATTAACCTTGGGATGGAAGATTGCCAACGCTACCTATGGTTTGGCTTTATTGAATATTTTAAAGTCTCAAACCGAAGCTCTGGTAAATAGAAAATATTTACCAGTTAACCGCAGTAAATGCGCGGGCTAGTATTTCTCTGGCTTTAAGCATTGATTTTAAAGTGTCTTTGGTGGCGTGGTTAGCCTCTGTTGCGGTTTGTTCTAAGTTACGTAAATGATCCTGAGCCTGATCCGCAATTGCTTTGGCCTGATCGTGTAACAGTTGCGCCCCATCACGTAGCCTTTGTGCATCATTACGAGCTTGTTCAGCTAAGCTTAGCGCCTCTTGAGTTTCTGAAAGGGCTTGTTGCTGTTGAGTTAAGATATATTCAGCCTGGCGACGAAGTCCCCGTACTCTATCTAATGCTGTTTGGGTTTCGTTAAGCTGATTTTTAATTTCTTGAGCGTGATTAGCTGACTGTTCAGTAAGTTGGGCAGATTGAGTAAGGTGTTCCTGTGATTGAGCCACTGCCTGACAGGTTAAATCTGAGGAAGCTTGGGCTGCTCTTGCAAATTGAGCCGCTTGTTGTGCTTCATTCTCGGAGTTAATGGCTGCCAGGGCTGATGTTTCGGCGCTAGCAATGGCATTCTGAGCGGCGGTATCGGCAACAACAGCTTGTTGTTGTGATTGACTTGCAGAGTCTTGAGCAGTCAGTCCCGAAGTCCCACTTTCAGTTGCCGCTTTTGCTGCCGATGAGGCATGGACGAGAGTTTCTTGCTCAGCCCGACTGGCATTTTCAGCGCTAGCAATGGCATTCTGAGCGGCGGTATCGGCGCTTTCCGCATCTCTTTCAGCATGATGGCGGACTAATTCGGCTTGAAAAGCATGCTGATCAGCTTGAACGGCTCGTTCAGCTGCTGATTGGGCCTGTAATTCAGCGGCTCGCTGAGATTGTGCTGCTGATAGATATGAATCTTCACAACGGTTTGCGGCCTGTCTGGCGCGATCGGCTTCTTGATTGGCGATATCGAGTGCTTCGGAAATGTATTCTGACATGAGAGTTGCCTTCTAAAGGGGCTATTGTTATTGTAGATCGGATTCTATCAGCAAAAGTATTGTCTGAACAGCATCAGCATCTCTGATCCGCAGTAAGGTGCAATTCGTAGGGTCAAAATAACCCATTGTATTTTGTCGCATGAAGTACAAATTACAGCTTAATACATTAAATCAATTACATTGGAGGGCATCCACAAGTATTGATTTATCAGATGACGAGCATGGTTGTGGTTTATACAAGATAGAAAAGTCGTTCCTGCTACAGCAAAGGCTGTGCAACTCATAAGTAAAGTCTCGAAATCATTAGAATTAATAAAAATATCGTATCCATTGTCGCTTCGTGGTAAAAATAAGCCACTGAGTCTTTAGCGTTTTTGATGCGTCACTTTGGGGGGATGCGTGTGGAAGCTTTACAGGAACAACGCCAAGTCATTGGTACTATTGTTGAAGTGCATGGACCGGTGGTGGTAATTGATTGCACCGAATTGCCGCCGTTACGCCAGGCTTTATTCACTCGCTTTGATCATACCGCTTATGTTTTTGAAGTACATCAACACCTTGATGAACGGCATATCCGGGCAATAACACTGCATGGCACGGCCGGTTTAAGCCGTGGCATGAGCGTTTTCGATACTGGTGCGCCATTGCATGTACCGGTATCAAAGCAATGTTTGGGCAGATTGCTCAATATATTCGGCAAGCCGCTAGACGGGTTGCCGCCTTTACCTTATACCGAATTTAGAAACATTCACGCAAAGCCGCTGCCACTCTCCGAAGCGATCGGCATCAGCGGGATTTTGGAGACCGGTATTAAAGTTATCGATTTATTATGTCCCTTTGTTAAAGGTGGAAAAACCGGTTTATTTGGCGGCGCCGGAGTCGGTAAAACGGTGCTGGTCATGGAGTTTATTCATGCGGTTTCTGCAATCCACCAAGGTGTTTCGGTTTTTGCCGGCGTCGGTGAGCGTATTCGCGAAGCTCACGAGTTATGGCGGGAAATGCAACAGGCCGGGGTTATGGACGATACTCTGATGGTATTCGGACAAATGGATGAGTCACCAGGCGTACGTTTTCGCGTCGCCTTATCAGCCCTCACTTATGCCGAATATTTGCGCGACACACTGCATAAAGAAGTCTTGTTCGTGGTCGATAATGTATTTCGTTTTGTTCAGGCCGGCAGCGAGATTTCCAGTTTGCTGGGACGAATGCCGGCCACAGTCGGTTACCAACCGACCTTAACCTCTGAAGTCGCCGAGCTGCAAGATCGTATTCTATCCACGCGACAAGGCGCCATCACCTCGGTGCAAGCGGTTTACGTACCGGCTGACGACATGACCGATCCTGCGGTCAGCGCCATACTCAGTCATCTGGATACCACGGTTATTTTGTCCCGAGATCAAGCCAGCAAAGGCATTTATCCTGCGGTTGATCCATTGCGCTCCAGCAGCAAATTGATGGACCGACATACCCTGGGCGATAGACATTACCAGGTTGCAGAAGCGGTACGCGAACATCTGGCGCGTTATCACGAATTGGAAGATATTATTGCCATGCTGGGAATCGAAGAATTAACTGAGATTGATCGACAAATTGTCATGCGAGCCCGCAAACTGCAACGTTATCTGACCCAGCCTTTTGCAGTTCTGGCCCAACATACCAAACAAACAGGCGTTTCGGTACCCTTAGCGCAAACTTTGACCGACTGCGAAGCTTTTTTAGCCGGTGATTATGATCAGCTATCAGAGCAGCAATGCTATATGCGCGGCTCTATGCAAAATAATTCATGAACACGTTTAAACTGAATTTGTTTGATGGCAGTCATGAACAACGCTTTGAAGGCGTCCTTTCTTTTGTTGCCGAGGATGCTACCGGCTGTTTTGGAATTCAGGCGCATCATGCAAGGTTTATGACCACTCTGGTTTTTGGATTGGCGCGTTTTCATTTGGAGACAGAAGAGTGGCAATACCTTGCCTTGCCGGGAGCTGTAGTCTATTTTAATAACAACGAGTTGATGATCAGTACCCGGCATTTTCACATAGATACCGATCTGGAACGGATCAGTAGTTTATTGGAGCAACAATTAAACGCTGAAGAAGAAAAGCTGCAGACATCGCGTGAAAGTCTGCGCAAAATGGAACAAGCCATGCTAAAACGCATGTTGGCACTTAAAAGCAAATCCAGTTGGCAATCATGAACAATCAACAGCTTAAAAATAGAATCGAAAATCAGATTAAACGCATTAAAAAGGCGGAGCATGAGCGTCCAAATTTGCTTTCACAAACTGTTTATATCGGTACCTTGGGTTTGATTATGGTCTTGCCAGTGGTTGGCGGGGTTTATTTAGGACGCTGGCTGGATGGCATGATGGACGGTTACTCAATGCGCTGGACACTTAGCTTATTGTCTACAGGTTTAGTCATTGGTATTTTTAATGTTTATTTTTTGATTAAAGACTAATTGGCTGATTCATGGAAAACGATTTCTCTTATCATATAGGCCCTGTGGTAATTGGTTTATCCCTCATCACTACTTGGGGCATTATGCTGGCTTTGACATTAATCGCCTGGCTTTCAACACGACGACTGGAGATAATGCCCGGTATATTGCAGACCACGGTTGAAAGCATTGTGGCCGCTATCGATGAAGCCATTACAGCTGTAGCACCGGAACACGGTCGGCAAATCATGCCTTTTATAGCCTCACTCTGGCTATTTTTGATTATTGCCAATCTGGTCGGCTTAGTTCCGGGCCTACACTCGCCGACTCGTGATCTTTCTGTAACCTCAGCACTGGCGGTGCTGGTGTTTTTTTCGGTACACTGGTTTGGTATCAAGACTCTGGGTTTGAAACGTTATCTTCATCATTACCTGACACCCAGTCCGATTTTGCTACCTTTTCATATTATCAGCGAATTCACTCGTACCCTGGCCTTGGCAATTCGCTTATTTGGCAATATGATGAGCCTTGAGATGGCAGCCATGCTGATCTTGTTGGTGGCCGGCTTTCTTGCACCCATTCCGATTTTAATGCTGCATATTATCGAAGCACTGGTACAAGCTTATATCTTTGGCATGCTGGCGCTGATCTATCTGGCCGGCGCAATGCAATCCCAACAACTTAATTCACCGGAGTAATTTATGTCTGACATCGCCTCAATTGTCCTGGGTTCCAGCATTGCCGCTATTATCGGCATCGCGTTGGGCGTTATGCTCCCGGCCTTGGCTATGGGCAAAGCCATCGGCAGTGCATTGGATGCGTTGTCGAGGCAACCGGAATCGGAACGCTCAATCATGCGCACCCTGTTTATCGGTCTGGCCATGATTGAATCACTGGCGATTTATTGTCTGGTTATTATTTTAATCGTACTGTTTCGTAATCCGTTGCTTGAGTACATTGTTAAATGATAAAAACAGGCGCAAGTTTCAAGGTTGAAGACTTTATGCCAAGAATAACCGCTGACATTAAACTTTCCATCTTGGACCTTGAGGAACTTAAAGCCTATGGAATTTAATCTATCCACCTTTGTTCTTGAAATCATTAATTTCCTGATTCTGATCTGGATTTTGCAGAGGCTATTTTACAAACCTCTGCTGAACGTGATTGCCAAGCGTAAACAGTTTATTGACCAAACACTTACCGATGCAAAAAACCTACAACAACAGGCCGAGCAGCAACGCAGCCTGTATGAAAATCGCCAAAAATTGTGGGAGCAAGAAAAACAGACTTCACTCACTGCCCTACAACTGCAACTTGATGCGGAAAGAGCAACGCAACTGAACCGACTTAATACTGATCTTGAACAAGAACGACAAAAAGCCAAGGTGACGCTATCAAGACAGCAACAGGAGCACCAACAACAGGCCGAAAAACAAGCCTTGATGAATGGTGCAAAATTTGCCTCACTGTTGCTACAAGAAGCTGCCGGACCTGAATTAGAGGGTCGCTTATTTGGCTTAATGCTAAACAATCTAGCAACTTTACCGGAAGCCTGTAAGCTGAGTTTGACTCCGCCGGAAATTAATAAATCGATAGCGATTAAAATTACCAGCGCTTTTCCATTATCCCTGGAAATGAGCCAGCAACTGGAACAAAAGCTGGAAAGCTTAATTAAAACCCGACTCAATTTTCAATATCATCAGGATGCAGCCTTAATTGCAGGTCTCCGTCTCGACATCGGCGCCTGGGTATTGAACGCTAATGTAAAGCACGAACTGGTCGGTTTTGCCGAGCTTGATTATGACTGCAATTGAAACTTCCAAGAGCATACTGGACAAACAAAACGACTGGCTCGCTAACTATCGCTTAGGGCTTCGTGCAACCGAGCAAGGGACTGTAGTATCGATCGGTGACGGCATCAGCTGGATTAAAGGACTGCCCTCGGCGGCGATTGAAGATATCCTGATTTTTGCTGACGGAAGTCAGGGCATGGTCTTTGATCTTAACCGAGACCGCATCGGCGCGATCTTACTCTACGAAACCGAAGCGCTAACTGCGGGCACCACGGTTTATCGCTCGCGGCATTCACTCAGCATTCCCGTGGGCAACGCATTTTTAGGTCGGATTGTCGACCCCATGGGAATGCCACTAGATGGACAAGGCTTACCTTTTCCATCCGGGCGTGAAAATATGGAAAAAGGCTCACCCGCCATTATTGCCCGGGACTTTGTCCATAAACCTTTGTACACCGGTATAAAAATCATAGATACACTGATTCCGATAGGTAAAGGTCAGCGGCAATTGATTGTCGGCGACGAAGGCCTGGGTAGAACGTCAATCGCGCTGGATACGGTCATTAATCAGAAAGGTAAAAATGTGTTGTGCATTTACGTGTTGATTGGCCAGAAACGTTCTGCTGTAGTTAATACACTTGAAACCCTGAAAAAATATGGCGCATTAAACTACACGGTTTGCGTGGTCGCCGAGGCCAGCGCTCTGCCAGGTCTGCAATATATCGCTCCGTTTGCCGGTTGTGCTCTGGCCGAATACTGGATGGCACAGAGTCGGGATACACTGATCATTTATGATGATTTATCCACCCATGCCAGAACTTATCGGGAGCTGTCGTTATTACTCAGACGCCCACCTGGTCGGGAAGCGTTTCCGGGCGACATTTTTTTTGTCCATTCCCGTTTGCTCGAACGTTCGACCTGTCTCAATGCAGAAAATGGCGGCGGTAGCATGACCGCTTTACCGATCATCGAAACCAAGCAGGGCGAAATCGCGGCTTATATTCCAACCAATCTGATTTCCATTACTGACGGGCAAATCTATTTGGACAATGACCTGTTTGTATCAGGTTTTCGTCCTGCCATCGACATCACCCGCTCAGTATCACGTATAGGCGGTAAAGCACAAGATATAAGCATTCGCGACCAAGCCGGACAAATGAAACTGGATTATCTGCAGTTTTTGGAACTGGAAGCGTTTACCCGTTTTGGGCAACGTCTGGAAGCCTCGATGGAAGCAAGAATCAAACGGGGACGATTGCTCAGGGAGTTATTAAAGCAGGAGCGACTGGTTCCGCACAGCACTGTTTTTCAATTGGCCTGGCTGACCGCATTTAACTTTGGGCTGTTTAATCGAACTGATGCCAAAGACACTGCGAAGATGTTGAGGTTAATTGACCAGGGTGTCAGCACGACAGCATTGACTTTAGAAAGCTCATTAGAAGAATGGCAAAAAGCACTTAAAGAATGGCTTAACCCTGAATCACACTCATGAGTCTGAGCCGCGAACTGCAATTGCATATAACGCAATTGAAAGAGATACGCAGTATTTTAAATGCCATGAAAAACCTGGCGTTCATAGAACTACACAAATTATTGCATTTTAAAACCATGCAAGGTCAAGCCGTTGCCACTATTGAAAATGCAATGCAGGACTTCCTGAGTTTTTACCCCTGCAAAGTCGCGCCTGAAGAGGTGACGCATCTTTGTATTTTGCTCGGAGCAGAACGGGGCTTTTGCGGAGACTTTAACGAAAGCCTGATCAACGCAATCACAAGTCAATCTTACACGGGTGTTATAGCTGTCGGCAGTCGCCTATGTAATCGCCTGGAAACGTTGACGACCCCGGTTATTGCCAGACTGGAAGGTGCAAATGTCGCGGAAGAAGTCCCCATTATTATTACTGGTCTACTCGATACGATTAATTTTTCACCTGATTTTATGATGACTGAAGACGCTATACCCACCCTAAAGTTAACGATTGTTTATCACGATAACAACCTTAATCAAATCAACCAGCGTCAGTTGTTTCCTCCTTTTATTAATAAGCATAACAGTACGCCTCACTTCGGAACCCCGCCAATACTTAATCTATCAGCGGAAGCGTTTTTTGCAGAGTTAATGGACCATTATTTATTTGCTGCGCTACATGAGATTTTTTATATGTCACTGACTGCTGAAAATCAACGCCGACTCCAGCATTTGGAAGCAGCCGTCAATCATTTGGATGATGAAACAACCCAAATACAAAAAAAATCCCAGATTTATCGTCAGGAAGAAATCACTGAAGAAATTGAAGTTATCTTGTTGAATGCAGAGAATAACCTGCTGGAATAAAATGGAAACCAACAATCCAAAAGTTGGAGAATTATGCCGTGTCGAGTAAAATGACTCATTAAAAGTCATAAGCCGATTGATTTTGATCGAATATTAAGAAACACCTTCTCATTAGTTCCTGAAAAAACACCTTACAATCTCGATTATCTATGAAATTATTATCTCAATACCTGTTACTTTGCTGGTTTAAAAATAACCCCGCCGATTTGATTCCTTCAAGATCTTTTATGTGGAAAACGGTAATGTTTTATCTTATTTCAGGCATTATCGTTGAGGGTCTGATTGCTGATCCTGCTGATGGCACGCTCGAAGTGTCTTTACGGACTATCATGGCTTTTTCATCTATTGCCATTTTTTTGCTGGTCAGTAAAAAATGGCAGAATTTTTATCAATTGTTTACGGCTATTTTTGTCTGCGAAAATTTCATTATGACCCTGGCGATTGCCGCCGAGGCACTGGATTTTTGGATGGTGATGAGCAAACAGGAGTTGCGCGAAGAAATATCTATCGGTTTAGCCATTTTTTTAGTTACCTGGTACCTGTCAATTGTCAGTTACATTTTTCGTCAGTTTTTTTCGTACAAAATGAGTGCCAGCGTTATTTTTGCATTCGGTTATTTTATTTTAACTTACGGAATCCCGATGCTGGTTATGGATATCTAGGCAACTGACCTAGAAGGGAAGTCGTCGAGTTAGCCGGTAATATCTTGATTATAATCACTTATCAAGTTAGGTGATAAAACCCGGATTTAAAAAAAACCATTATTACTTACAACATCACCTTCAAATCCGACTCCTGATCTACATCATCCAGGACCTTGTCGTAAACCTCACGCAAACTTAGCTTGCATTCAATACTGTCCAGGGTAATAGTTGCATCAAGTCCTTCGGCTTCAGTTAAAATCCATACGTCGCCTTGTCGATGATAGCGCTCAATAATTGCCTGCTCTTGAGATACCAGCAAGTATTCGCGCAATGTCGGGATCTTGCGATAATGGGCAAACTTGCCACCCCGGTCATAGGCTTCGGTGGATGGCGAAAGTACTTCAATGAGTAACGTGGGGTTTAACAAAGTATCGACATGTGAATCATCAAATTGCGGTTTACCGCAGATAACAGCGATGTCCGGGTAATGGTAGCTATGAGCATCTGCTGCTTTGACACGCATATCGTTTACGTAAGCTTCGCAGGGGCGTTTTTTAAGTTGCAGACTGAGTTCTCGGTAAATATTTCCAGTAACCAAATTATGTTTCCGGCTTGCATCCGTCATGGCAAAGATTTCACCGTTGTGAAATTCGCTTTTACTTGACGCTGCGCGCTCCAGAATTAAATACTCTTCAGCGGTGTAATGCGTTTTAGTCAGTACTGCGGACATAAATCACCTTGTTTTGTTAATAAACTTCGTGAGATTAAACCTTAGAATCAGTTATTTGGAAAAGGCTATAAATTGCCGGTAAGGCGAGCCGTGCTTCCAGGTAAAGGCTTCGGTGTAATAATGCATTAACGCCAGATAACCAAGAAAGCCCAAAGTTATGGCTTTACGAATCTCTACCCCAAAAAAGAACTGGGTAAGCTGATTAACCAAGCCGTCCCCGTAGGACTGCAATACAAAAGCCAGAAAAAATGAACTCAGCGGTAACAC
>CANNLO010000136.1 GCA_947505055.1 Methylococcaceae bacterium
ATCAGCAATAGCAAACATACCAAATGAAAGCAACAAAACTGCAACTAAACCACCCAGTAAACTCAGTGAAATATTACTCCGCTCGATACGTAAGTTTTTGATCATAAAAACAATAACTAACAGCGCCAAAAACATAGAAAATACTTCAATTGCACCAATAGAATAATAAACTTTTAACCAGAAAGAAGGGCCAACCATTGAGTCAAAAAATGCGGGGATTTCTAATAAATAGTTTTTTATTAAATGGCCTATAGTCATACCATGAGTTAAGCGATGTTCGGCTAATGGTTGAATGATGGAGATAGTAAAATAATAACTAATATAAAGTAGCGCCGGAAAGATAAATATTAATGCTTTTTTGTACGATCTTTCTAATAAAAAAATGACTGCCAGGCCAATACCGTAAGGCGGGGAAATATAGTACATAAACGAACCAAGAAAACCAACCAAAAATCCTTTGTTATATTTTTCATGTCGCACATAGTGATGCGAAAGCATAATTAACGCTGGGGTTAGAGTGTACGTGAGCGTCATATACCAATACACTGTTGTTTCATGTGCTGGATTAAAAACAAGCAAAAGCGCCGCTAATAATGCTCGATTGTGTGGCAAATAGTCCAGTGCAAACCGATAAACAAAAATAATACTTAATACACAAGAAAACCACTTAATTGCATCATATACCCACAGCATATCAGGCCCGACAAAGGCATAAGCCCACCAAAATAAATAATAGCCAGAGGGCATCATTAGCAATACTCCGGCCTTCTCCATACGAATAAATGAACTAAAATCTGAACCTGTTAGCTGTGAAACGACAATCATGTCATCCCCATGCAATCCAGTTCCCCAGAATATGTAGAAAGAAATGATTAAGCCAAATAGTACAAGTAAAATATTTTTATATTTCTTGGATAATTGCATCTTGATAGTCATTTTCAGCGTTCTAAATAATTAAGCTTAATTGATTTTTAGATAATCAATCGCTACTTTGGTAACAGTTTGCTGAGACTCATTCTCCAACCCCATCCATAAGGGCAATCTTACTAAACAATTTTCACTTTGATTGGTAATTGAGATGTCGCCACAGACTCGACCATATTTCTTGCCTGCTGGCGAAGAATGGAGTGGCACGTAATGGAACACGCAATTAATGCCTTGCTGCTTCATCTCATTAATAAAAGCAGTGCGGTCAGCTAGATTAAGTAGCAGCAGATAATACACATGAGCATTGTGCTCACATTCATCAGGAATAATGGGACGGCGCAATCGGCCAACCTGCTCCAACGGTTCAAAGGCAGTATGGTAACGATTCCAGATAGCCAACCGCTGTGATGTAATAGCATCAGCCTCTTGCATTTGTGCCCATAAAAAGGCGGCGATGATTTCCCCAGGCAGATAAGACGAACCAACGTCTACCCAAGTATATTTATCCACCTGACCACGAAAGAACTTACTACGATTTGTGCCTTTTTCTCGCACAATTTCAGCCCGCTCAACTAAAGTTGGCTCATTAATCAGCAAGGCACCACCTTCACCTGAAATAATATTTTTTGTTTCGTGAAAGGAATAGCAGCCTAAATGCCCTATAGAACCTAAAGCTTTACCTTTGTAGCTAGCTAATACGCCTTGCGCCGCATCCTCGATTACCAATAGCTTATGTCTATTGGCGATGTCCATAATGACATCCATCTCGCAGGCAACGCCAGCATAATGCACAGGTACGATAGCTTTGGTCTTTTCGGTTATAGCAGCTTCTATCAACGTTTCATCGATATTCAATGTATCTGGACGAATATCCACAAATACTGGTATGCCTCCACGCAATACAAAAGCATTGGCGGTAGAAACAAAGGTGTAAGATGGCATAATAACCTCATCACCAGGCTGAATATCCGCAAGAATAGCCGCCATCTCAAGCGCAGCAGTGCAAGAGTGTGTAAGCAAGGCTTTGGAGCAACCTGTACGCTGCTCTAGCCAATCGCTGCAAAGTTTGGTGTAGTATCCGTCCCCAGCCAATTGACCACGTGTATGTGCATCTGCAATAAAGTGCAACTCATTATCAGTTAGGTAGGGTTTATTAAAAGGTATCATTCAGCACAGCTTTTTTTGCAAGAATAATGCGAGACCCACCAATAGAGAAAGTTAGTCCAGCTTTAATCAAAATACGTTCTAGGCTCATTACGCACTCAAAAATATTGTTGATAATCGGATTGACATTTAGCTCATCGAAACCATTAAAGTCAGGCTTATTACGACCAATAAAACGTAGCGCTAACATAGCAGGTAGCAAAAATGAAACGAAAGAAGTTGTTTTGATAATATCAAAACCAGCACACTTAACTTTCGTATGAATCTCGCTTGATGTATATCTTCTCACATGACACCAATACTCGTCTGCACTGCTCCATAATGAAGGGTGTTGCGGAACAGTCAGGATCATATAACCACCAGTTTTTAGTGCTTTATGCATTCCTGCAAGTACAGACTCATCATTCTCTACATGTTCAATGACATCAAATGCACCGATAACATCAAACTCATCTACAAAAGGAATTTTTACCGCATCCAACTGCATAAACTTAGCATCTTTAACTCTTTCAGCAGCAAAAGACAGTCCGTGAACGAATATTTCGCTGCCATTAATATTTGCGTGAGGGAATGCGCTAGCAATACCTGACAAAACATAGCCAGTTCCACACCCAATTTCTAAGAATGATTTCAGATTCGGTGAATATTTCTTTAGTATCGAGATGATTAAAGCATTGCGCGCACGAAACCAAAAATTTTTCGCCTCTAACTCATACAGTTTAGCAAAATACTCTGATTTAAATCCTCCACCATTATCTGCCATAGCAGGCGCCCATACTGGAATTTGATTAACTAATTTTGGGCTAAAGTTGCAATTGCTACAGGATAGTCTGTCAAAAGCATACAACATGTTACATGATGGACAACAAATCATAATTTTCCAAAAAATATTTAATTAATTTCGTCGAATATCTACTAGAGCTTCTTTACCAATCAATCTGTATGAAATTTTAAATTTCCCATTTGATATTTTTTCAAGCTTTTCAATCAAAGTTTTTTCATTAAAACGAAAAACTTCTTCTCTGTGTCCAGCATTAGCTGAATTTCTAGCTATATAACCAAAAATATCATTCCGACTAGACCAGTTCTTAATTGGCTCGGAAATGATAAATCTAGGAGAAGATATCATTATTTTATTTACTAACTCATCAAGAATGTCATGGAAATGATAAAGTGAACCCATCATAATTACTACATCAGCAATCGGAATGGGGGAGTAATTACGCAAATCGACTAAATTGACGCAATACCCCTTTTTTTTTGCCACTGAAACGAAGTGTGGATTGATATCGAACCCAACATAGTCTACTTTATTGCATTTACACCACTTTGCAATATAAATATCCCCAAAACACAATTCGACAACTTTCTTCTCTGATTCAGAGTCAATCAAAGCGATAACTTTTTTGAATCTTGTCTTATAGCGACCCAAAAATAAAATATTCAATATGAGACGGTATGCAAATATATGGCGGTAAACAAAACTGTATTTATGTTTTTTTTCAGTAATCTTCATATTAGATTCGATTTTTCTTAGGCGGAATAACCGTGAAGATTATGAACGACTATTGTTGGCCATCAACAACAACACCCCTGAACAGATTAGCAAGTAGGATACAATCCTAACATTAGTGATGGACTCTTTGAACAAATACCACCCAATTAAACCACTCAGTACTAAACCTAATGTATTAGAAAACACTAGAACAGTGTAATCAATTTTGGACGAAGCGATAATCCACATTATAAATGCAGCGCAATAAGCAAGAATAGCCCAATATAGCCTTGGATCATTGATAATCCTTCTGATTTCGCCATGTGACCCTACCGAGATAATCTTAAAAAAAATCAAGCATACTGAAGTAAGCACTATTGAAGCCAAAAGCATTATGTGATATTTAGTCAAATGTAGTTCTCCTCACAATGAACTGTGGACGTTTATTCACAACCAGGTAAAGACGACCAACATACTCTCCAATAACACCCAGTGACATCAAAATTGCACCCCCAATCGTTAATTGCAAGACGACTAAAGTAGTCCAACCCTCAACAGTATTTCCATTAAAGTAACTTAGTATGTAGTATCCGGTAAGAAGTAATCCTATCAAAGTGACAATAAACCCCATTAATGATGCAAAACGTAAGGGTATTATTGAAAAACCCGTCATATGTTTAAGAAATACTGATATAGATTTTCTTAAATTGTAATTACTCACACTTGCATAACGCTCATGATGCTCTACAGATACTTGAGTTATTGACTTGGTAACTCTGAAAATTAAGCCGTCGATATACGGGTAGGAGTTCTCATACATTAACATAGAGTCAACTATGACTCGATTAATCATCTTAAAGGGCGATAAATAAATATTCTTAGGCTTACCAAGCAATAATTCTGCTTGCATGTTGTTCATATAGCTTCCAATATTTTTCCAATATGCTTGCTGTTTATCATGACTATAGTCTGCGTAACAAACATCATAGCCCTCTTCACATTTTGCCAATAATTTTGGAATGTCGTAAGGAGAATGCTGTAAATCATCATCCATAACAACCACATACTCACCTTTACTATAACTTAACCCTGCCATAATCGCATTATCTTGGCCAAAATTTTGAGTAAGACAAATACCTCGCAACTCTGGGTAATCCTTGCTAAAATCTTTGATAATAGCCCAGCTATTATCTGGGCTGCCATCATTAATAAGAATAATCTCAAACGACACACCCAACATTGCATCATGTGTCACTTGAAGCAATTTTGGCAATATCTGCTCACTGTTATACACAGGAATAACGATGCTTACTTTGATTGCTCTCGATTCCGTTAAACAAACCATTCTATTCCCCAGTATTTAATTTATCAGAAGTCTATTTACGCTAATACATACCAACAAAAATTGATGGGGTAACGCACATATCTAATTACCACATTTAACTTAATATTATTATAGACATGGCATTAGCTTAGATTAATTTGGCTAACATTGCGTTTACCCTTAAAGGTAGAAAAAACAAAAGCTTTTACTGCGTCTGCCATAAAACAAATACCCGCAATTGCAATAAAACGAACGGGGAATAAGCTTGAAAAATTAACTCCGCGCCGCAAGGGTAAAAAGATTCCGCGCGTAACCACGTAAGCCAAAGGCGGAAAAATTGCAGCCATCTTGGTTATATGACCTATATATAGTGGCGAATCCATTCGCCAATTGGCAATCAGGTAATTCCAATTAAAGGCAGTAAAAATGATTAGTGGATATAAAACAAGCCATAGAAACAATTTTTGAGGAAATAAGTGTGGAAGGTCATGTGATGCAGTATAGTTACGATACCATTTTTTTAGCAACTTCTTTATATCTAATCCAATTAATCCAACATAGTCAATCAATGCACTGGATGGGTATAAAACAGAAATATTCAGCAACTCTAACCTTAACATCCAATCAGTATCTTCTCCAGCCCTTACCCAATCAATAAACTGCCCAACCTTAGCAAAGACATCTTTCCTAAAAACTGAACCTGGCAAGGTCTTACGTGGCAAAATGCCATGAAAAGCATCACGAACAAGTCTTTCAAACGAGGTCTCTGCACTAAAACTTGTTCCTCCAAAAACTCCCACAGCGCTTTCATTTTCAAGCAGAGTTAATGACGCCTCAAGCCAGCACTTACGTGGAATGGTTTGAACGTCAATAAAAGCAATCAATGCAGCATTCGCCTTACCAAGTCCGATGTTCCTTGCTTGCCCTGGCAGGGCAAGCGCGAAATGCTCATAGATTAACTCGATGCCACAGTCCGCACACTGCGTTGTGATTTCTATTGGGCAAGCACCACCTTCGCAAGACGAATCAACAATAATGATTTCGGCAGGCTTAACCGTCTGACCGCATATGGCATCAACAACTTTGAGTAAATCATGGTGTCCATGATTGCTGGGGATGATTACTGAAATATTAGGAATGGTTGTCATAAATAAAAATACTCTTTTTTTGGGTTATTTTATAAAACACCCTTTAAAAAAACTACGGCGGTAGCAAAATCAATCCGGAATGCCAACACAACATATAAAACTTATCATCTCGTATGATAGGTAACTGTGTGTTTTTAACCTCGCATCTCAGATTACGCCCACTAAGCAAAACTCATTCAACGCAGAACATAATAAGTTGCACATTGCGCCATTCTCAAATATCCAAATAACCAAATAACCAAATAACAATAATTCTATGGTCACAATTTGTTATTGTTAGACTTATTTACGCACTGCTGCAGTATACGGTCAATCTTTCTTGACTGCCTATCACGGATAAAACAACCTCGGAATGAATTATTTTTTGAGTAAATTTCGTCTTTGTCATTACAGTTGCTTAATAGGAAACTAGCTAGCGCACTAACATCATGAAAAACTGATCCAAATTTCATGCGGCGAACAATCCTAGTTGCTTCATCCTCAAAATCACCAACGCACAAAATATGCCGTACCGAACCAATATACTCAAACAATTTCCCAGATAGTACTCCCTTTTGCAAAGGGTCATTCCAGGTCATTAATAATAGTAAATCTGAATTCTTTTGTATTGATAGCGCTTCCTGATGACCTACAACTCCATATACTTCAACGCTCTGACTTAAACCAAATTCATTCACTAGATTTTTAATCCATTCATTGCCACGACCATAAAAATGAACTCTAACTTTTCTTCTCAGTTCTTCTGAACCAGCTATTGCTGCAAAAAGAATTGATGGGTCTTGCCTGCCTTTGTAAACAACTCCTGTATAAGTTATATTTAAAAAACTGTCATCTAAACTATTTTTAGGTAAATCGCAATAATCTTCCTGGTCAAAGGCATTTCGAACAACATAGCAGGGTTGGAGATAATTGCGAACTAATTTACGCGCCATGTCAGTTGACACAACAACAATTGCAGTGGCGTTAGCTAGCACACTTCGCTCTAACCATCTATCAATAAAATCAGTTCGTTGAGCTGGGTTATCTTTCCACAAATCTCGCAATTCAGCCACCCATGGAACTTTATAATACCAAGCAAGAATCTTACTTATTACAAGAGAAGTATAAGGCGGAGCAGATCCGTAAATTACATCCGGACTCCACTCTTTCAAACCACTAATTGCTCCAAAGACTGCATATGGTATCCACCCAACTACAGAGTCTGGCCTGTGGAGGATTCGCTTATATATCGCTCTTAGATATTGGTACACTGACTGCTTAAATCCAGACTCAAATAATGGAACTCGCTCCTTCCCAACCGAAGGCTCAAGAGATTCATTCTTAAGCCAGTAAAATGGTTTGTTTACGTCGAGCCAATTTGTATAGTAGATTTTACCTACTGGAATATTGTGAATTACTCTATGTTGATTAAACTTTTGTCTTGCTGTGAGCACTCTTACGTCATGGCCAACTGAGTTCAAGTACTCTGCTACTTTTGTCACTCTTTTTGCACCAATATTATTAGTTGGGGCGAAAAGAAAAGAAACTATAAGAATTTTCATTAATTTATCAGTTGTGATGCAACCCTAAATACGGTTGCTGAACGTTCAAATATCTAATATAGCAGAGTGCTTGAATTCGCAACAAGAATAAATTTAGCATTCTTGTCTATAAGCATTGTATAAGTCAAAAGCGCATTTTACATGACGTTGAATCATACTACGACAGTACCATCATGCTATCGAATCTCATTCAACACCATTTCTTTTAACTTTTGGTTGTGATTAAGTAAAAGTGCGTCGTCACCCAAGCTAGATAAATATCCACCAACTTGTTTTTGCCAATTATCCTTGGATAAACCCCAACCCCAGTAGTAACAGAGCTTAGATGGGTTGCTAATCCAAGTTTCGGGAATATCTCCTTCAATTAAACGTAAATAATTTTGAGCAACTTTAGTAGAATCCCAATTATTTCGAATAAAGTTTTGTGCGTTCCTCCCTAAATCTAACCTAAACTCTGGATCTTCAATCATTTTTCGAATAGATTGTTTGACGAGATTTTCCTCAACAAACAATGATGGCGGGAAGTCAAATTCGGGATTATCTATTTTTGATTGTCCTACATACCAACTCCCAGTAACGGTAGGCTTCCCAAAAATGGCTGCTTCGGTGGCTATCATTCCCATGGGGGTGTCTGTATAAATCTCATCAACCAAAAAATCACATCGCTGTAATTCTTGTAAAACCACACTATTGGGCACGCCCATTAATTCAACAAACTTAATTAAATAACCCTCTACTCTCAATTCGTCAATTATTCGGCGAAAAATTAAGCTCCCCTTTGCCAACGGACGAGAAGGTGCATGCAATATTTGCACTGTATTAGATTGATTTTTTTTTAAGCTTGGTAGGTCTAAGCAACTATCAATTGGCATGCCAACAGCAAAAAGTCTGACGAATGGTTTAATAAAATACTGTGCTGTTGAAGTATGATTAATAATCACATCCGAATATTTTTCAACCCTCCGAATGCGAGCAACCATATTTAATGCTTCTTGATATGCAGTAAATGGGTCAACATAACTACCATCGTCATCCAAATGCCGTCCACTAAATATTGGAGGTCTTGCATCTGAACCAAGATATATAACCAATACCTTTTTTCCTAACAACCTTAATAGGGGCAACTCATAAAATCTAAAGAATGATCCAAAACCAGAGAAAATGAATACATCACAACGAAACAAAGCATATAAAAATACCGCAATACGCACGCAAAGTGCAAGTCCGCTCCCAATTAGTCGAATTATTCCATTCTCGTGCGCACACAACCTTGTTACGCGTTGAAAAGCTGTCTTAAGGAAGTAATCTGACTCTTCGTATGAGAACTTATTTGCTGATAATACAAAATACTCACTAGGTATCCCTAATTTATCAAATCCACTTTTAAGTCTTGAAAAATATCCCGCAACCTCGCCTGGGCCTATAGATATGCGACGTACAGCCACACTACGCCTTTACAGTATATTTCATATAAAAACTCTTAGGTACCAACTCCAACTTGTACATTAACCAGAAAAATGGACGTAATCGCTCGAACATCTGTTTGTAGGTCTTGTAATCTTTATAAGTCTTTTTAGGCAAAGTCATCAAATGTTCAAACTCATCATCTGAAAATCCCAAACGTTTTTTTACATAGCTCACTAAATCATCCTCTAAATGCGGTGGCTCTTGCATAAGCTGTAGACTTTCTTCACGCGTCATCCAACCGTTGCGGCAATAAGCCGAATACCCTGCAATTCTAAAATCAATATTCCAACGTGTTGGAAGAAAGTAGCTGTGATAAAAAGCAGTGAATCTATTCTCTAAGTGATGTCCGCCATACCACTGCCAACCATATTTCTCAGTCAATAGTTTTTTAGCGGCTTCTTTATCATAGTCCATATAGTATAACGGCCTAACCTTCTTAATTCTTCCTAAAATCATCCAGCGAAGAAAATCTTTGAACCACAAGTTTGGAAAGGTTTTAAGTTTATACGTGCCAAATTTTTTTTGCACAGATTCAATGTACTTACCGTCCATGTAAATCCAACCCAACGGTGCAATACCCTCAGTTCGGAACGAATGGCCTTCAATCATATATTTAATTCCAAATTTTTCAGCAGCTTTGTATAACGTAGTAGCCAATGCTATATCAGTTGGCGTTTCCAGGTCTTTTACGCCCGCTTTAAAAAATGAACGATAGATATCGTCATATTCTTTGTTATCTACAACGATAGTGAATAAATCAACACCTAACTTTTCTAACACATTATGAATATTCTCAGTAGCTATTGTTGAATTCCAAGTATTATCAAAATGAGCAGCCAATACTCGAAGACCATACTTAGTAACTATTTCATGAACAAGGTAGGATGAATCACAGCCACCACTCACCCCAATAATCGCATCGTATTTTTTACCCTTACCAGCGCGCTTAATCTCCTCAATCATTTTGTCTAATCGAGCTTGCCCTTCTTTACCGGTAGGATATTCAGATTCTAAGGATTCAATTTGGTGGCAGTAATTACATACGCCGACATCATCAAATGAGATGTTGGGTACTGCTTCATCATATATACAACGTGAACAAATATTTTTACTCATTACATCCTCTTAAGCAAAAATTGCATTTTGATCTTTTCGACTCGGAAATTTAATTAATACACCTAAGTCTTTACCTTGAAATACAGCCATACTTCCTACAGCAACTGCTGAGGCTCCCGCTTCCTGCACCACAGCTTTGACATCCTCTAATGAACCTGCACCTCCGATCGCCACAACAGGAATGCGTACTGCATTAACAACATCTTGAACCAACTTTAGATCAAATCCACTCCATGTACCATCGCGGTCAATGGAGTACAAAAGAATTTCACCAGCGCCCATTTCTTCAACAAACTTTGCTGCTGCAACTGGGGTCATTCGCGTATCTTTTGTACCCTGATGTGTGCGTGCAGAATAGCCACCTAATAAGCCTTTTTTAACATCTATTGACACTACAATCGCTTGATTACCGAATTCTGTTGCAGCCTGGCGGATTAAATCAGATCTTTCAAAAGCTGCAACCCCTAAACAAACCTTTTCAACACCTAAATTAAACAAGCGACACATATCTTCGATGGAACTTACACCTCCGCCATAACATATAGGCATGAAGCATTCACTTACTAATTTCCCGAGGGTTTCATAATCAATACCGCGATTATGCGTTGTGGCGTCAATATCTAGCAGTATTAATTCATCAACCTCTTTTTGATTGAATATACGAACTGCATTTACAGGATCGCCAACATAAGTAGGATTTTTAAATTTAACCGTTTTTACAAGTGCTCCATTACTCATTAAGAGGCAAGGTATTAATCTAGTAGCAAGCATACTTAGAGATCTATGAAATTTTTAAAAAGCTGCATACCATAGCGGTGACTTTTTTCAGGGTGGAATTGCACTCCCATGATATTGCCACGTTGCACACCAGAAGAGAAGTCGTATCCATAGTGGGTTCTAAACAGCTCGTCACTAACATCCTCGCATTCATAATGATAAGAATGTACAAAGTAAAATCTGGCATCACTTTCTAGTTTATCTATTAATACATGCTGTTTTGAAGCAATGACCCGATTCCATCCCATATGAGGTACCCTTAATAATGAGTCTTTAGCGTCGAATTTAAAACTTTTTACTTTACCCGGTATTAGGCCAAGCCCAGGTTTTTTACCTTCTTCACTACCATAAGAAAGTAGTTGCATACCTAAGCATATACCTAGCACAGGCGTGCCCAATTTAGCTTTTTCTCGAA
>CANNLO010000137.1 GCA_947505055.1 Methylococcaceae bacterium
GTTCCTCCTCTATGGCTTTGGGCTAGATTCTGCCCAAGCCGCTACGATGTCGCTACTAGCCTGCTGAATGATGCCGGGTAGCTTGCTTGCCTGCGCGCTGGATGCACGCAGAAAGCGGAACGTAGCGAGTGCTACAGATCTAACAGCGCTACCAGAGTTGGTAGCTTTAGCTGTGTTATTTAGTGGTATACCTTGTTTATGTTGTGACATGATTAACTCCTTTATTAAAGTACAACGTTAAACGGCATTCGAGTGAATGCCGTGGATTATTGGTCAATAAGCTAAAAGCTTACAGACCAAACTGGAAAAGGCTCGTTATACGAGCCTTGTAATTAGTTTAGTTGTGAGATGCCTTGGGTCCCCCTGCCGCTTTTTACAAAGCGAATCCGAAGTGGGGTACGGCTTTTGTAGAACGGGGGATGGGGAACTGAATGACCCCATGTAGACGAATTAAGGGATTCTTAAAAAAAATTTTAAAAATTTTTAGGGGGTTTTTAGTACGTGGTACTTTGGGTTACAAGTTTAAACATCCTTCTTTGAGAGTACCCCTAAGGTGTAATTGTGGATTTAGGTTGGAAGCGATATAAATATATCTTGATTAATAAACCCCAAGGAGAAGTATTGTGAGAGGTAAACCGTTTCATTATAAAAAACAAGCAATTAAAGTAGTTCAGCCGTCAATGAACATTCCTGGCGTCGGTGCTTTTCTCGGCGACACATTTGTTTCTACAGATGTGGATAAAAGAATTTGTGCTGGGTTTTTTCATTTAGAAAAAAGTAATGAATTAAAGTACAGTTATGATTACGATGAAATGAAAATTGTTGTAGAAGGCACATTCATTATTTCTGACGATACTGGTCAAAAAGTGATTGCAACCGTTGGTGATGTCCTTTACTTCCCTTCTGGAAGTAATGTTACGTTTAGTACGCCAGATCGTGCGGTTGGTTTTTTCTGTGGTCAACGTGCGCCACTTTAAATACTTAGTTAATCAAGTCTAGTATAATTATTGTGGACTTGATTAATAATTGCAGGCGCGAAGAGTATAGTTAAAAGAATACTCTTCGCGCCTCCAATTGTGTTGTTTCCCACTTTAGGTGTTTGTAATAACCAAGCGCGCCTTCATTTTCTATATCCACCAGCAATTGGGCGCGGGTTGCGCCTTTTGCTTTTGCCCATGCTAGCGTATGTTGTAGTAATTTCTTGCCCACGCCACGCCCTCTATAGTCAGCATCTACCACCATATCTTCAACCCAAGCAGAAGGTGCGCCTTGTGCGGTTGAAATGACTAACTGCGCTGTGACCATGCCTATGACCTTGCCCGCTGAATTTCGCGCCAGTTGAATGGTTGCGTTGACTTTATTTTGCATGAGTAATTCAAGGCCAATTTTTTGTTTGGTTAAATCAGGATTAAAGTCTTTTTCTATATTAAATAGAACTGACAAAAGACAGGCTAATGAAGTTATATCACCTGGGAGGGCTTCGCTATAGGTAATGTTTTCAATCATTCTTCACTGTAGTCTTGGTTGGGGGAGTCATAGTGGATAATGGCAAGAAACTTAATGGGTGTTTTTATTAATTTTTCTGGCCGATGCGGGATGTCACCTTGAAAGGTAAGTGAATCACCGTTGTTAAGTACAAAAGTTTCTTCTCCTACGCGATATTCAAGTACGCCTTCTAGCATGTGTATAAATTCCGTCCCCGGATGTTCAAATGCAGGAAATTCCTCACCAGAATCTTCAAGCGATATCAAAAAAGGTTCGAATGTTTTATGTGGTCCTTGATCATAAGCAAGTAATTGGTATGTGTGGCCTACGCGAGTCCCTCTTCTTACCACTTCCATGCCCTCGTCTTTTTTAACCAGTTGGGCGGCACCACGAGGCAGATTGTAGTTTTGGAATAGCTTAGATAAAGTAACGCCTAAGGCATTGGCAAGTTGTTCAAGTGTTTCTAAGCTGGTTGATGCAAGGCTATTTTCAATTTTACTTAACATGCCCCGACTAATGCCCGCCCGTTCTGATACTGCCGCAATAGTTAAGTTGTGATCTAAACGTAATTGCCGAATTGTTGCACCTAAATGCCGCCCAAGTGATTTTGGTTGAACATCCGCTTTTATATTTACATTTTGTGTTGCCACGCTGATACCTATCAATAATATTCAATTTAAATACTACAAGAGTACAAGCAATTCTTGTAGAAAAATTCATTTTATCAATAATCAAGGAAAATAATATATCAAATTCCTATTTTTCAGCAAAAAAAGTTTCATTTAGATAAAAATAGTTTATTAAAAATAAATAATTAGTTTTATTATGTAGGTTGTATTTTCATATAAAGTTAAGTTGATAGTGGTAATTTTTGATCAATAAATTAATTATTTTTAAGGAGAGTATTTTGAACGAGAGAATTGTGATGCGAACAGGTGAAGCCTTGATTGCTGGAGGTCCTCCAGGAACTGCTGCAGAACCGGAAATTATTATTGGTGAATTAGACGGGCCTGTTGGCACTGCTATTGCTAGCCTTACTGGCGATCAAGTGGCTGGACATACGCGTGTTTTTGCATTGTTGAATACAGATATTCAAGTGAGACCTATAACTTTAATGGTAAGCAAGGTGACGGTTAAGGATAGCAAATATACCAATATTTTGATGGGGACTGTGCAAGCGGCTATTGCTAACGGTGTGCTAGATGCTGTTCGTGCTGGAGATATTCCTAAAGAGCGCGCGAATGATTTGGGAATTATTATTTCGGTTTGGCTCAATCCAATGGTCACCAAAGACGAGAATCTTGATCACAAAATTTTATTTGACATTCATCGTAGGGCTACTGCCTTAGCGATTCATAAAGCTATGACAAATAAGCCTGACATTGACTGGTTGCTTGATAATCAAGATAAAATTACCCATAAATATTATCAAATGGGGTTGGATGGCAAGCTTTAAATTTTCTTATGGCGGCTTGCCCATGCAAGACATGTTTCAATCAAGTCGCCTAACAAAGATTTGACGTCTTTAGCAAGCTCAGGCGCGTATTGATAAAGTGGATTTTCATGCATATAAATGCATTGATTCATCTCTAACTGTACCGCGTGAATGTTGATGGCAGGTATTCCATAACTTCTAGTAATGTAACCTCCCTTAAAACGCCCATTGAAAACATAGCTATATTTTTTAGCATGCTCAGATTTTTGCATAACCTCAATAAGTGCTTCTTGTAAAGATACATTGCAAGACTGTAAGTCAGCAGTACCGAAATTTAAGTCTGGCAATTTTCCTGAGAAAAATCGAGGCACATAAGAAGCAATTGAATGTGCATCCCACAATAAAGCGACCCCATGAATTGAATGTATCCTATGCAGCTCTGATTTAAGTTTAAGGTGATATTGCTTCCAATACAGTTTTACTCTAATTCTTATCTCAGCTTCATTCGGGATTTTTCCCTTTAAATAAATAGGTTGCTTATCAAAAGTGTCAATTGGGCATATTCCGGTCGTATCCTGTCCTGGATATAAGGATATATCGTCTGGTGGTCTATTTAGATCAATCACATAACGCATATATATCGCCGATAACACTGAGACGTCATAAGCTTCTGCCATGTCATATAAAAGGGGTAGGTGCCAGTCAGTATCAGGCATTTTCAGGGCAGCCGATGTCATATCGCAGGCAATTATTTGTGGGATTTTTGTTCCTACATGTGGCATAGATAGAAGTATCGGTGAATTTCTACTGCAAGAATTAAACATCCTTTTCATATTTTATATGCACCATATTTTATGGGTAACTACCACTTAGGAAGTACCACTTAATTTATAAACCAAATAACTCATTAATAATTATTATCGTAGTTAAACTACTCTAGCATAAAGTTTAATTTTAATTAAAAAAGTTTCATGTAAGTGTTGACACTCATTCTTTAAATGTGGCTTAATACAAACAACTAGTTTCACATAGATTAAAAAAGTTTACTTTATTTAGAGAGTAATCATTTAATCAAAATGATTTTTAGATAAAAAATAGGGTTCTTGGAGCTAATAAATGCCGTTAAGACTACTTAAATTTGCACTCACTAAAGAGCACCCAGCACCACGCTTTTTTAAAGCGCATGAGACTCCAAAAAAGTCATATGACGTAGTGATTATCGGCGGCGGTGGACATGGCTTGGCTGCAGCTTATTATTTGGCCAAAGATCACGGTATTACCAATGTTGCGGTGTTAGAAAAAGGCTATATAGGCGGAGGAAATACAGGCCGCAATACCACAATTGTCCGGTCAAATTATCTGACCCCTGAAGGCGTAAATTTCTACGACGCTAGCGTTAAAATTTATGAAGGACTTTCAGAAGAGTTAGATTTAAATCTATTCTATTCAACGCGCGGCCATTTCACGCTTGCGCATACAGAGTCTGCAATGCGCACTATGCGATGGCGTGCTGAGGTGAATAAACATGTAGGCGTTGAAAGTCGCGTGGTTGGACCAGATGAAATTGCTAAAGCTTGCCCACAGTTAGATTTAAGTTGCAGCGGACAAGCCCCAATTTTAGGCGCTCTTTTTCATGCACCAGGCTCTGTTGCACGCCATGATGGCGTTGCTTGGGGCTACGCGCGCGGAGCGGATCGCTTAGGTACCGAGATTTTTCAAAGTACTGAGGTGTTAGGAATTGATGTTAAAAATGGCAAAGTTTGTGGGGTTAATACAAATAAGGGTTACATTGAAACTAAGCAGGTGCTATCTGCTGTAGCTGGATTTACACCACGCATCACCGAAATGGTCGACCTTGAAACGCCTATTGTTATTCATCCGCTGCAAGCATGTGTGACTGAGCCTGTGAAACCATTCCTTGATACGATTTTAGTGTCTGGTAGCTTGCATGTATATGTCAGTCAGTCTTCTCGTGGTGAGTTGGTGATGGGCTCGTCATTAGATCCATACGAAGTCCATTCTACACGCTCCACTTTAGATTTTGTTGAAGGACTTACTTCACACATGCTAGATATGTTTCCGTTTTTATCTAATGTAAAAGTAGTGCGTCAATGGGCCGGCATGGCCGATATGACGCCAGACTTTGCACCAATTATGGGTAAAACACCCATCGAAGGCTTTTATCTGGATGCAGGCTGGGGTACTTGGGGTTTTAAAGCCACCCCCATTAGTGGCAAGACTATGGCGCAAACCATTGCCAATGATAGTGAACCAGATTTAATTCACTCATTCCGCCTATCACGTTTTGAAGATTACGAACTTACTGGGGAAAAAGGCGCAGCGTCTGTCGGTCATTAATTGACCGTCAACACCTGATGAATTATCAAAGGAATATGAAATGAAATTACTCAATTGCCCCATGAATGGTACAAGACCACTGAGCGAGTTTATATTCGGTGGAGAGTATCGAGAAGCACCTAATCAAGATACTTGTAGCGATTCAGAATGGGCCGCTTACGTGCACAACCGCTGCGGCGCACCTGGTGATAAAAAAGAATGGTGGTATCACTCCCCGAGCGGTACATGGTTTATTGCTGAACGCAATACGCTTAGCGATAAAGTGTCTCGCACTTATTTGTTAAGCAGTAGTAATGACAGCCAAGCGTTGGAGGCAAGGGAATGATTTTGCGCATAGCGAAACAAACGGGCGAATGGATTAACCGTAATAAAACAATCAACTTCATGTTTGAAGGTGAATCATTTACCGCTTTTGAAGGTGACACAATCAGTAGTGCATTATGGGCAGCGGGGCAAAAAGTCTTAGGTCGTAGCTTTAAATATCATCGTCCACGTGGCGTATTGAGTCTTGCAAATCATGATGTGAATGTGTTAGTGACCGATGGTATTGATACCAATATTCGTGCCGATGTCGTTGAGGTGCAAGACGGCATGGTGCTGACTGTTGTAAATACCATTGGTGGCGTTAAAAAAGATAAGAATAGTTATATTGATTCCATTTCACCATTATTGCCAGTTGGTTTTTACTATAAAGCATTTCATACACCCCGTCGTTTATTTCCATTTTGGGAAAACATAATACGTAAAGCTACTGGCTTGGGCATTGTGAACTTTAACTACCCACGCATACTTAAACGTAAATTGCATTCATATTGCGATTTACTGGTGATTGGCGCAGGCCCATCTGGCCTGAGTGCCGCATATGAGGCCGCTCAAGCTGGTTTAGAAGTAACAATTGTGGACGAAAATAGCCGGGCAGGGGGTAGCTTAGGCTATGACCGTGCCGGCGATGCCTCGACTTTAAAGCAGTTGGAAGATTTGCTAAGTAAAGTTGCAAGCCAGAAAAACATCACCTTGCACACAGGAACTTATGCCGCTGGATACTATCCAGATCATTTGATTCCTATCGTTTCAGCTAATGGTATAACTAAAGTACGTGCTAAATCTGTGATTGTTGCTAGCGGTGCATTTGAGCAACCGCCAGTATTTAGATACAACGATTTGCCAGGGGTCATGTTAGGTTCTGCTGTACAGCGTTTAATTTATCGTTATGGAGTTAAACCATTTAATAATGGCGTCGTGGTAACTGCCAATGATTATGGTTATCGCGTTGCATTTGATTTGTTAGAAGCAGGCACAAAAGTAGTGGGGGTGGTTGATTTACGTGCAGGGGAAAATGGTGGTGTATACGCTAAAGACCTTGCTCGACGTGGTGTTAAGATTTACGCAGGGCATTGTGTATATGAAGCCTTAGCCTCATCTGACAAATCTAGCGTGTGTGGTGCAGTGATTTGTGCTTACGATGCTCAAGAAAATATAGCGCGTACTGATAATAAATTCACCCTTAAGTGTGACGGTATTGCTATGAGTGCCGGATGGGCACCCGCAGGTGCTTTACTTTATCAGGCGGGTACTGCGATGCAGTTCGATAATGCAGTGCAACAGTTTGTACCAAGCCGTTTACCTGAAGGAATTTTTGCGGCAGGTAAAGTCAACGGCATATTTGACCTTAATCAGCGTATTAAAGATGGCACACGCGCTGCGCATGAAGCCATGCGCTATTTAGGTATGGATGCACCACAAACCGCCATTGAAAAACATGTAGGAGCTTCTCCAAGCCATGCATACCCAATGGTACCGCATGAAAAAGGGAAGAATTTTGTAGATTTTGACGAAGATATTCAGATTAAAGACTTTGTAAATGCGGCCAAAGAAGGCTTTGATAATATTGAGCTTATGAAGCGCTTCACCACGGTAGGTATGGGGCCTAGCCAAGGCAAGCATTCCAATATGAATGCAATTCGTATCTTGGCAAAGATACGTGGTTTACCCGTAGAGAAAATTGGTACTACAACTTCAAGGCCCTTCTTTCATCCAACACCTATTGGACATTTAGCTGGTCGCGGCTTTCATTCGCATAGACTAACCTCGCTGCATGATTGGCATCAAACTAATGGTGCTGTTTTTACAGATATTGGTGCATGGAAAAGAGCCGCATATTATCCATCATCCGGTCAATCCAAAGAAGATGCAATTCAAGTAGAGGCGAGGGCCGTGCGTAAAACCGCCGGTATTATCGATAGCAGCTCCTTCGGCAAAATTGAAATTCATGGGCCAGATGCTGCTGAGTTTCTAGAGCGTTTTTTCACAGGGGTATATAGGACCCAAAAAGTAGGCGCATGTAGATATTTAATGCTGTTAGATGAATCTGGGGTGGTTGTGGATGACGGCATTGCAAGCCGCCTAGCTGAAGATTTATTTTATCTTTCAGTTGGCACATCTAATGCGGCGGCAGTGTATCGAGAAATGCAACGCTATCAACAAATGTGGCAACTTAATTTAGGTTTAGTTAATGTCACAGGGGCGTTCGGTGCAATAGGTATAGCAGGGCCAGCTGCGCGTGAGATATTGGCTGCGCTTACTGACCTTAATTTATCTTATGAATCGTTCCCAATGAGCAGTGTACGTGAAGGCATAGTTGCAGGGGTAAGCGCAAGAGTAATCCGCGTATCTTTTGTTTCTGATATGGCATATGAACTGCATGTTCCTATGGCGCAAGCGCCGCATGTTTGGCATGCGCTGATGATGGTTGGCCAAAAAAATAACTTACGTCCATTTGGCAGTGACACCCAACGTTTATTGCGTTTAGAAATGGGTAATCATATGCCTGGTGTTGATACAGACGGCCTGACGAATCCATTTGAAATAGGTGCAGATCGGTCGATAAGAATGGATAAAACTTATTTTATCGGGCAAAGAAGTTTATCAATTCTGGCAAAACGACCATTAAGAAAACAATTAGTACCATTTGTATTGGCCGATGATTTCAAAGGTGAAATGCCGATGGACTGCAATCTGGTCATCGATGGACGAGATATTCTTGGTCGGGTGACGAGTATCAGTTACAGCAAGTTCATCGGCCGCTGCATAGGATTTGCCTATGTTACACCAGCTAAAAAAGCAATCGGCTCAGAATTTAAGATACGTACTGATAACGGCTCATTGGTGAGTGCTACTGTTGTGAAAACGCCATTTTTAAAAAGTCAAAAGGAAGCCTGAAATGCAACAGTTTGATGTCAAAAAAATAGTCCAGATCTCACCTGCAGTTCATGCTCAATCTAAGGAAGTTACCAAATGGGATTTTGTGAATGGCATGAAAATAGCCGTTGAATTTGAGGGTGCTGATATTGAAAAAGCTAGGGGAAAAATCTTAGGCGTTACTGATGTTAGTTGTTTAGATCGTTATGGTGTAAAAGGCCCACAGGCTGCGCAATGGCTTGCTGAAAAGGAAATTGCAATTCCGGCCAACTCAAATAGTTGGACGCTCTGCGATCAAAAAACATTGGTGATGCGACTAGGCTCGAGTGAGTTTTTTCTTGAAGATCAATTGGGTGGCAATGTTTGTAAGAAGCTGGCACTAGATACCCTGCGAGTGACTGCTGTTTATAAAGTGCCACGTGCCGATGCGTCATTCATTCTAAGTGGCAGTGAAGTGCTTAATTTATTTTCTGAATTATGTGAACTCGATTTAAGTGAAAAATCCTTATCGGCTAAAGATGTAGTGATGACGCAAGTAGCTGGCGTTTCAGCCACCATTTTGCGTCAAATCGTAAATGGTAAACAGGTTTATCGTGTTTGGTGTGATGGTACTTATGGGGCATACATGTGGGATGTTTTATTGAATGTTGCATTGGATTTGGGTGGTGGCGCAGTAGGGCTTGCTCAGTATAAAAATACTGAAAAGCATTGATAAATTGTTGGAGATGGCGGAATTCAAGTATGCAAATACATTGTATTTTCAAGGGGAAGTAAATGAAAACGTTAGATGAAGCAAAAAAGTTTCTAAAAGACAATAACGTTAAATACGTTTTGGCTCAGTTTGTCGATATTCATGGTGTTGCCAAAGTAAAGTCAGTTCCTGCTGCACACATCGGCAGCATTCTTAAAGGTGGGGCTGGTTTCGCTGGTGGAGCTATTTGGGGTATGGGTATTGCTCCAAATGGTCCGGATTACATGGCAGTTGGAGATTTATCGACCTTAACATTGATTCCCTGGCAACCTGGTTATGCGCGCATTGTCTGTGATGGTCACGTCAATGACAAGCCTTATGATCATGATTCTCGTGTAGTACTCAAATCACAAACAGATCGTCTTGCTAAAAATGGTTGGATTCTCTACACAGGATTAGAGCCTGAATTTTCTTTACTGCGTAAAGATGAAAAAGGTGCTATTCACCCCTATGATGAAACTGACATCCTACAAAAACCTTGTTATGACTACAAGGGTATGACAAAGCAATCGGCATTTTTAGAGCGATTAACAGAGACATTAATTGCAGCAGGTTTAGATATTTATCAAATTGATCATGAGGATGCAAATGGCCAATTTGAAATTAATTACACTTATGCCGATTGTTTAAAAAGTGCTGATGATTACCTGATGTTTAAGATGGCCGCTAGTCATATTGCAAATGAATTGGGTATGATTTGTTCGTTCATGCCTAAGCCTTTTGGTAACCGTCCAGGTAACGGCATGCACATGCACATGTCGATTGGAGACGGCAAGAAAAGTTTATTCCAAGACGATAGCGATATCACAGGACATGGATTATCAAAACTAGCCTACCACTTTATGGGTGGCATTCTTGCCCATACCCCAGCAATTACGGCATTGGCCTGTCCAACAATTAATTCATATAAACGCTTAGTGGTCAGTCAATCCCTTACTGGCTCAACTTGGGCGCCAGCATACATTTCGTATGGCAATAACAATCGCTCAACGTTGGTAAGAATTCCATACGGGCGTTTAGAGCTTCGCTTACCAGATGGTAGCTGCAACCCATATTTGACGACTGCTGCTGTTATTGCTGCAGGTCTTGATGGCGTTAAACGCGAACTACACCCAGGAGCAGGCCATTCTATTAACTTGTATGACCTATCGCCTGCAGAAATGCGTGAGAAAGGTATTGGCATACTACCGCAAAGCTTGAGCGAAGCAATAGATCAATTTGAATCTGATAAGGTCATTCGCGATGCTTTAGGCGACTCACTATCAGAAGAATTTATAAAGATTAAACGTGCGGAATCAATGGAGTATCAGCGACATGTCTCTGATTGGGAAATAAACCGTTACGTAGATTTTTTCTAGATTGAATTTAAAAAACCATTATTTATGATATTTGTGAGGAGAAAAGTATGTGTGGAATTGTAGGATTATTAGTTAGAAACCCAAAAATGCGTGACTCAATTGGCGAGCTCATGCTACCGATGTTAATTGGCATGACCGAGCGCGGCCCTGATTCTGCTGGAATGGCGATGTTTACGGCGCCAGTAGCTGCAGATGCTAGAAAATTTAGCCTTTATTCAGGCATATCAGATTTTAATTGGACGAAATTAGGCCATGATTTTGAAAAACATCTAAGCATTAAGGCATCAATAGCCCCCAAAGCGAATCATGCAGTAATGACAACGACACTAGAACCAGCGACAGTGAAAATATGGTTGAAAGAACATTACCCACAATTACATCTGCTATCTGTTGGGCAGTTGATGGATATCTATAAAGACATCGGTACACCTGCTCAAGTAGCAGATCGTTATGATTTCAAAAACTTTAAGGGTACTCACTTAGTTGGGCATACCCGTATGGCGACAGAATCAGCAGTTACTCCTGCGCATGCACATCCATTCACGGCAGGGGAAGACTGGTGTTTAGTACATAACGGATCATTATCAAACGCCAACAGTCTGCGCCGTAAGTTGCAACATGAAGGCATAGAATTTGAAACAGATAATGATACAGAAGCTGCTTGCCGTTTTTTACAATGGCGTATGCGTGAGGGCGATGATCTTGAAACAGCTTTAAATCAAGGCTTCGAAGAATTAGATGGTTTTTACACCTTGTTAATGGGCA
>CANNLO010000138.1 GCA_947505055.1 Methylococcaceae bacterium
ATGCGCAGGCTTATTGTCGAATATCGAGCTATCTACAAACGATGGCGAATAAAGGTTATAACCCGCTTATTGCCGTTCAAATGGCTCTGGCTGCCGAACTGGGGTCTATACGGGGCGAGTAGTTATCATAATTTAAATAAAAACGAACTAAACATAGCCAAGGAACTTTTTCCGAACAGCACTATTTCAAAATCAAATTGGCTCTAGTTTTATGCTCACTTCTTTGACGCGAAAGCATCCTAGGTTTTAGGCGCAGCACCTTCCGATGCTTTATTTAACAAAGGCGCTAGCGTCGGTTCCAAAAACTTGATTATTTGCACCGGCAATGAACTGGTAAAGTGGTAACTCTCCGCATTCGCTCCTGCAACATAAGCAGTCATTACACCAAAAAAACGATCTCCCAGAAAAAACGTAAAGGTGGCCGCACGACTAATAAATATCGAGTCAATCAAATGTCCGCCTGCTCCCCAGATTTCCCGACGATGATCTCCGGTTCCGGTTTTTCCGCCTACCCACAACGGCTTGCCATCAACATCTTTATAAACTCCTTTTAAGCGTCCTGCTGTTCCAGCCTCAACTACTCCAATTAGCGCGCCTCGGGCCGCTTTTGCAATTGCTGGCGCAAGCACCTGCTGGCCTTGTTCGGGTGACTTATCCAGCACCGTTTCATAAGGTGTACCTAGCGCAAAATGCAAGCTATCAAACCTGACAGTAGATAATCTTGCGCCGTCATTACGTAAAATCCCCATTAACTCCGCCAACGCGGCAGGACGATCACCCGAGGCACCAATGGACGTTGCATAAGAAGGCGTTAAAGAGCCAAACGGATAACCCAAGCGATCCCAAGCAGTATGGATCTGTTTGAACGCCTCATCTTCCAGCAAAGTCATGATACGACGTTGCTGAGCAACTTTTCTGCTGCTTTTAAATAACCAACGATAAACATTCTGCCTCTGCTCGGCGCTGGCCGCAATAACTTCAGTTTTTGAGGCATCGGGATGTTGAACCAAATAAGCAACCAGCCATAATTCAAGAGGATGAACCTTGGTAATATAGCCTTGATCTTGCAAATCAAAATTCGTTGGCGAATACTTATAATAAAGCTGATCAACATCCTCTGTAGCCAAGGCCGCCGCACTTAGATGCTCATTCAAATAACGACTTAGCGCTTTAACATCTGCATTTGGGTAAATAGCCTCATACAGCATCGTCAATCTTGATGGCTTTGCAAAAACCCGCTGGGTCAACAAGTCCATGATTTCATCATTTGGCTTGCCATGATATTTTTCGTAGAAACGTCTTAAATAAACTTGACCTTCCTTATCGGCAAACTGAGCAAGATATTCCTGACGCCGAGGATCATCAGGTGTTTCAAGCCAGCGCGCTATACCTTCAGGTTTATAAAGATGATGATAAACCAGTTCCCGCATCAGTCGCACAAACACCAGATTGACCGAATCACGCAAGGCATCACGCACTGACATGATTTTTTGATTTTCATCCGGAGTAAAATTATTAAAATGATGCACCCCGCCACCTGTATAAAAATCCTCATAGGGGCTAGCCGAATAATGTCGGTCTAGTGCCTGATTTAGCAAATCATCCAGATTTACCTTTGGATTGGCGCGCAACTGACCAATAACCCAGGCCGATAAAAAGTCTCGGGGATGTATTTCAACCCGACTTAATTGCAGAGACGACTGGCCTTTATATTGTTGATAGACCTCAGTGACCAGTTCCAGATAATGCACCATGGTGCGCAACTTGGCGGTTGACCCCAAATCAAGCCTTATCCCTTCATTAATATCAAGCGGCTGATCATAATTGTCTGTCTGGATACGGAGCAAATTGCCTTTTTCACCGCGCTCAAATAACATCAGACTATAAACTATCGGGGAAAGGTCAATATTTTCATTAAGCATTCTGAATCCGACAATGCCAGCGGCACGGGCTTTATCTGGCTCACCAAGCTGGCGTAAAGCATGAGTAACCGCTTGTTGGACACCATAATCAAGCGTAGTCTTAACCGTTAGATCCAACCGGTCAATTTCATAATTAGATTTAACACCCAGCATTTTAGCTAGTCGGGTACGCAACACATTCTGTGTTTTTTGTTGAGCCAAAAATTTAACCGGTATTTGTTCAGACTTGGGCAGCCGCTCCGAAGACGCCTGCAAAGCTGCGTCCCTTATTGTTGTCGAAATAACATGCTGATCAGCCAACACGCGTAAATAGCTATCAGTAAGTTTTTGCAGTGCATCAAAACCTGTACCCAGGAGGTAAGAAGGCCGTCTTTGTGATAACAAAATACTCAACACTTGCCGATAAGCTTGTGCCTGTTGCGGAGTAATTCGTTCAGTCGAGTTTAGTGATTTCTGGTCTAACAATTGGTTAACCGAATTAAAATCCGCTCCAAACCAGGCCGATAAACCATCACCCAAGCCATGTACTTCACCCAATTTTGCCGTGGCGGCAAGTGGCATTGAATTTAAATAAGCGAGCGCAATTTGCCGCCTCATTTCCAGTGTATCCGGCCCGCGTAAATAGGCGCGTATCGAAGCACTGGCCATTTGACGAAGTTTTTCCAACATCGACTTAGTATAACCATCAGGTGAATGACGGTACTTTTCCAATTGTGTAGCAAGTGTGCTACCGCCAGGGACATTAATATCTGCCCCAAGTTTTCGTGCCATCATTTGTAATGCGGCAAAACCCAAACGATCCCATTCCACTGCCGGATTAATATTCTTGTGCGTTTCATCAAGCAACTCCCTATTTTCTATAAATAGCAAGGTGTTCAAAACCAGCGGGGGAATCGCATTAAAATCCGGATAGCCGTGAACAGGATAGACAGCGCTAAAGAGTGTATGGTTAATTTGATCAACAATTCGAAGCCCGGTTTGGGTTTTTTCCTGATAAATTGGAAACAAGCCATAATCATCAACCAACCGACTCATCATAGGTGAAATAGAAGCTTGAGAAGTGATACTAAAACCAGACTTCTCTAAACGTGAAATCTGATCCGACAACAAGGTGTAACCTAAACGTTGATCATAAGGCCCATGATCCGGATAACGTATTGTGGAACTATGTCCCGACTTGAGCACAGTGTTTAATTGCTTACTTATTTCCGATAGATATTGCGCCTGATATCTGGAGGTCTGGACTTCTTTTTTTACCAGCGTAACAACTACCAATAAAACTAAAGCACATCCAGCTAAAATGTAGAGGAGTAGGAATCGCGAAAGGGCTTGTCTATGCATTATCATTATTTGGAGTTACCCTTGATACAAAGCCCCGATTTTTCATTAGAACTTTAGGGTGAGTTAAGTCAAGATATTAAGTCACAAGAAAATATAACGAAATCTGACTTAAAACTGGTTAATAAACACTAATTAAATTAAAGCCACTCTAAAAATAGCAGTTCTTTTATTCAATTATAACCACTCATAGGCAACAATGGTAATTCAAAGGGAATATGCCACTAAAAACAACTTAGGCGCCATATTATTAATACTAGAATCAGACTTGACATTGACTGCCATCGCATATAAAATGCTCGCAGCTCGAAATAGTTTTACCGTTATGCTTATCTTTACGATGTTCTTCTTGTAATAGTTCGTCCTGTTATCATTAAGTAATTCACTAATTTCCATGCGCCAACTGGCCTTAATTAAGGCTTCAATTACTACAAATAGGATTACTCTAAATGACTACAGGTACCGTTAAATGGTTTAACGCTGAAAAAGGCTTCGGTTTCATTCAGCAAGAAAATGGCCCAGATGTTTTTGTTCACTTTCGCAACATTAACAGCTCAGGCTTTAAATCTCTTGATGAAGGCCAAAAAGTACAGTTTACTGTTACTCAAGGCCAAAAAGGTCCGCAAGCAGAAGAAGTAACACTCATCTAATTGCAGACTCGAAAAAACCGTAGATCTGAAAAGATCTACGGTTTTTTTATGCCCGCTAGCAACGCATGAAATAAACCCGAATAATTCCATCATTGACTATAAATTTTTATACGAGCAATCGTCATATACCCCCGCTTTAGATAGGGTCTATTAATAGATAGCCACACAATTCAATTTATTTTTCACGCTACTGAAATATATTAAACTTATACTGATACAATTACTGCATATGAGCCACCCAAATATTGATTAGCAGCCATGAACCAAATACGCCAAAAAGGCTTTATTCGTCCAATACATTCCAAATTACAATCTATAGGACGCACTTTTGATATTGCATTAATTATAACCTCGCTATATATAGCTTTAAATTATTACAAACTACCGCTTGATAAAGAATACTTATTGCCCTGCCTTATAGCAGCTGCAATATTCGGAATTTTCGCAGAAAATAATGAAATCTATCAGGGCTGGCGCGGCGCGCCTTTATTCGATGAAGCTTTACTCATACTATTTTCCTGGCTGGGTGCATTTACCCTGGTAATCAGTGGCGTTTATCTTTCAAACCCCAGCTACAATTATAATTTAGAGGTCATAGAATTATGGCTTCCGCTGACTCCATTCAGCATCATCCTTACGCACTCAATAAAGCGAGGCGTCCTCGCTTATGCCAGAAGACATGGATTTAACACAAGATTCTATGCCGTACTTGGAGCCAACCCCTTAGGTTACAGACTTAAAACAGCTATTTCAGAAATGCCTTGGCTTGGATATAACTTCGTTGGTTTTTTTGATGACCGGGCTGAATTCGAAGATCGTCGATTAGGTCACAATCAAATCTCTGATCTGGCCGGCGGATTTGAACAATTGCTTGAACAAGCAAAATCAGGCCAGATAGATCATGTCTACATTACGCTTCCCTTGTGCGCCGAAAAACGCATAGGTGAATTTATTGCAAAACTTGCGGATAGCACCGTTTCAGTAAACATCGTCCCCAACTTTTTTACCTTTAACCTGATCCAGTCCAAATGGAGCAATGTCCAAGGCATCCCGGTCGTCAGCGTTTTTGATACCCCTTTTACTGCCTACGATGGAATTACCAAACGCCTTGAAGATCTTATTCTTTGCCTGATTATATTACCGCTTATTGCCATCCCCATGCTAATCATCAGTATAGCGATAAAACTCACTTCGCCGGGTTCAGTACTCTTCAAACAAAAACGCTATGGCATGAAAGGTGAACAAATAGAAGTGTGGAAGTTTCGCTCCATGACTTCCAGCGACAATGGCCCTCAAGTAAAACAAGCCACCAAAAATGACGCACGCATAACGCCGCTTGGTGGCTTCCTGCGAAAAACATCGCTCGATGAACTCCCTCAGTTTTTAAACGTATTGCAAGGCACCATGTCAGTAGTGGGTCCTCGTCCTCACGCTGTCGCTCATAACGAATACTATCGCAAACAAATTCAAGGTTACATGCTACGTCATAAAGTTAAGCCCGGCATTACCGGTCAGGCTCAGATTAATGGTTGCCGGGGCGAAACTGAAACATTAGATAAAATGGAAGCCAGAGTTTTTCATGACCTGGAATATTTAAAGCAATGGTCACTATGGCTGGATATAAAGATAGTACTTCTGACTATTTTCAAGGGCTTTATTAACAAGCAGGCTTGATAAACTCTATTTATCCGCCGGCTGAGCAACATAAATAAGCTCCTCAGTCGCAAAACCTAAAGATTTAGCCTGTTCAACCAAAGCCTTTAATGTAGCTTCAGGCAACTGTTTGGTTCGAGATAATATCCAGAAATAAGAACGATCCGGCCCAACTATCATCGAATAAGAATATGTATTTTTATCCAGCGCAATAATATTATAGCCACCATAAAACGGTCCGAAGAAAGACACTTTTAATCTGCCTTTATCAGACTGCTCAACAAAATAGGCTTTGCCTTGGGCCTCATGCCATTCACCGACCTTAACATCCCATCCTTTATTTAACACGTCAACACCACCGTCATCACGTAAAGCATAAGTTGCCGAAATGTTCTCCAAACCTCTTTCGAAGCGATGATCAAGCCTTGCAACTTCATACCAAGTACCCATATAGCGATTAACGTCAAAACCGTCAACAGCAGTAATACCCTCAGGAATACCTGTGCAACCGGTCAATAAGGTAACAAGCAATATTATTAATTTTCTCATGGCATAGTCCTATAACATCATGTGATTAAGGTACATTTAATATTTCAAAACTGTTTTACACCACGAAGACAAAAAGAACACTTTGTATCTATCTGGTAAATTTAAAAATCATTAACTTACACGTATTTGCATTGAGTCTAGATCATTTTGGCTGACCTCAAAATTTTAGCTAGTTTATCCCCTGGTTTAATGCGATTATCCAATCTGCACGTTTCAAACCAAATATAAGGATAAAACGATGAATATACTTATGACTGGCGGCACCGGTTTTCTGGGTAGCGCCTTGACAACAAATCTCATTAAACAAGGCCATGTCCTTACCGTCTTAAGCCGTAACCCAGATAAGGTAGCCAAAATTTGTGGCCCTGAAGTTAACGCAATAAGTAGTCTCGGACAACTTAACCAGGAAGATAATTATCCGATCATTATCAATCTTGCCGGCACACCCATCTTCGATGCCCGCTGGAGCGAGTCCCGTAAACAACTAATCAGGGAAAGTCGCATCGGCCTGACCAAACAATTATTGGGCTGTATTGCCAGTATGACCTTTAAACCCGAACTACTCATCAGCGGTTCTGCAATCGGCTATTACGGCAGTCAAGGCGACACCGTGTTAACCGAACAAACCACACCCACCACAGATTTCTCACAACAGCTTTGTGTTGATTGGGAAACCGCCGCAACCCAGGCCGAACAATTCGGCATTAGAGTTTGCCTAATCAGAACCGGCCTGGTTATTGATAAAGACGGTGGTTTTTTACAAAAGATGTTACTACCCTTTCGTTTAGGTTTGGGAGGGCGCTTGGGCGATGGCAAACAATGGATGCCCTGGATACACCGTCAGGACTGGGTCAAAATTGTTTTAACCATGATAGCCGATTCATCTATGCACGGTGCTTATAATGCAACCGCTCCCAATCCTGTAACCAATGCAGAATTCACCCGAATATTGGCGCAATGCCTGAAGCGCCCCGCCCTGCTACCGGTTCCTGCCGGTGTGTTAGAACTACTACTGGGCGAAATGTCGCAACTGGTTTTGGCTAGTCAGCGGGTAATACCGGAACGCCTGTTATCTCAGGGCTTCAAATTTGATTATGATGATCTGACAACGGCTTTAAGCAAAACATTAATATAAAAACGGTAACAGGAGTTCATCTCATTTTGGACTCCATTATTTGTCTCTAACCGCCTTAACCACCAACAGCATCTTTATACCATGCCTTGGTCAGCTGACTCTCTAGGGCATGATCAACAATCGGTGCGGGATAAGCGCAAACACTGTGTTTTTTATCCCACTGATGAATGAGTTTACTTGGAAAAGACTTCAGCTCCGGCACCCATTTATAAATGTACCGGCAATCCTGATCAAATTTAAGTTGTTGTAACCAGGGATTAAATATCCTGAAATAAGGTTGCGCATCACAACCGGTTGAGGCCGCCCATTGCCAGTTGCCGTTATTGACGCAAGGATCATAATCGACCAAATGCTGGGCAAAATAACGTTCACCCCAACGCCAACTGATATGCAGATCTTTTACTAAAAAAGAGGCTACAATCATTCGTACCCGATTATGCATAAAACCGGTGGCGTTAAGTTCACGCATCCCGGCATCAACAATGGGAAAACCCGTTTTACCCTCACACCAGGCTTGAAAATAATCATGATTATTTTGCCAGTGCAGATTTGCAAATTTTTCCAGGAATACCCGCCCAAACACCTGCGGAAAATGAAAAGCGATATGGGTAAAAAAATCTCGCCAATATAATTGCCGTAACAGCGGATGCTCGCTACCAAGTCGTTCGGTAATCGCATAATAAACTTCGCGTACCGAACAGGTGCCAAACTTTAAATGTGCCGACAGTTTACTGGTTGCATCCAACGCAGGAAAATCGCGAGTAATTTGGTAATCGGCACAGTCTCCAAGTTGCTCCAGTATCGCTAACGCTTGTTGGCGACCGTCGTTAATTGACGTTCCAGCCTGTACTAAACCAAACGCATCTAGCGTATATTCAGTATCTACAGACAAAAAATTACATTTATCGAAAGCCTTGGGCAGTGCCACCGGAAACCGTCGGGCATTGTTATAAAATGCAGTAAAAACTTTATAAGGTGTTTGATCGCCTTTAACAGCCTGCTCCGGTTCATTAAGCAGACTATCGGGAAACACATGCAAGGCAATGCCAAACTGTTTGCAAACAGCGGCTATATCATAATCACGACACCTGCTAAACGGTGTGTAATCTCGATTGATAAATACCGCTTCGATTTGCTGTTGCTCGACCAACTGGATGATGACTTGATCAGGCAAGCCCTTATAAATTGCCAGTCTGCCACCCGCTGACTTAAGCTGATGTTGCACATCCAGCAATGATTGCATCATAAATTGCAAACCCGGTTTACTCTGGTAAGGGTGTGACTCAATCTGACGTGGATCAAAAATAAAACAGGGAATTACCTGAGCTGAAATACGGGTTGCTTCGAGCAAGGCAGTATTATCATGAAGCCGGAGATCACGCCTGAACAGGAATAGTGAATTTGAATAAAGGCTCATTGAAACTTATAGATAACATTGATTTCAGGCAAGTACTTTACCCTATTCAGAATTTCTGATTAATTTGTAAAAACCTCCAAAGCTAGCTTTGGACTCCAGATAACAGAACTCAACCACTTCCAATCATTTGGCATCTTGGTAAGCGGCTTTACTGGAAGCAATAAACATCGCGCCATAGGCCAAATTAGACAATCCCAGATACAAAAAGAACCAGCGATAATCTTGATCAATCTCTATTTGATTAACCATTCCATAAAATTCTATAGAACCCATCAACATTAACCAAAACATACCCACCGGAATCAGTAAACGGTAGTTTTGACTGTAACTGCAAAAACAATAAACAGCAAACTGGCTTAGTGTTAAATAAATCAGCATTAATCGCAAATTGCTGGCTAAGGCGCCATAAAGATCAGCATTATTGTCAAAAAACGCAGTGCTACCCGTTGCAGACGTGACGCTGACAATCAATAGGAAAATAACAGCAAAATTAAAATTAATGGCCGGTAATAGTTTAAATAGCGGCATCATCTTTGTTTCAGAAGTTTTATTATTCATGGTAATCCCAAAAAAAAACCCTTCAATAAGACTAATTTTGAAGGGGTTATAGAGGAGGACGGTTTAGACGTTACCGAGGTAACGAACTTGGTATTTATTTAAAGTTATTTATAACTGATTAATTCATGTTCCAAGCTGGAAAAAAGATTGCTAAAGAACAGGACTTTTAATATTTTTTCCATCAGATTTGTCATTACGAAGCATTAAGCTGAGGTACCTCAGGTTGTTTACTAAGCCCATCACCCAGCTCAATAGGACTAATAAAACAAAGATCAACTTCTACGACAGGCTCAGGTTGGGCAATAGTCTTCCCATGCATCAAATCGTCGATCTGAAACTTGTCCAACGTCTCCCAATCCATCAGCGCATGAGCCATGTTATGAAGAATATCGATATTGTCTTTCAAAATTTGCTCGGCACGTTGATAGTTTTCATCCAGCACCTGGCGAATTTCATCATCAATCATTTGCGCCATTTTTTCAGACATTGGCTTGGCTTGCGGCCCCATGTAACTGCCTTCGCTATCACCATAATCCATAGGTCCGAGACGATCAGACAAGCCCCATTTAGTGACCATGTTTCGCGCCAGTTGTGTGGCTCGTTCAATATCATTTGAAGCACCGGTAGTGACTTTATTTTTGCCATAAATAATAGCCTCGGCAACCCGACCACCAAACAGACTGGAAATCTGGCTTTCCAACTTATCCTTACTGGCACTGTATTGATCACGTTCCGGCAAAAACATGGTTATACCCAAAGCGCCACCACGCGGCATGATACTAACCTTGTAAACCGGATCGTGATCAGGTACAACTCTACCCACAATGACGTGTCCTGCTTCATGATAAGCGGTCATCAACAAATCACTTTTGCTCATAATCATAGTGCGTTTTTCCGCGCCCATGATCATTTTATCCCGCGCTTTGTCCAAATTGTTCATGGTGATTTCGGTTTGATTAAAACGCGCCGCAAACAAAGCACCTTCATTAATCAGATTGGCAAGCTCAGCTCCCGAAAACCCTGGTGTACCCCGCGCCAGATCATTAATATTGACATCATCCGCCAACGGAACCTTATCAGCATGTACCTTGAGAATTTGCTCACGTCCTTTGATGTCGGGCAAACCAATCTGTACCTGACGATCGAAGCGACCTGGTCTCAATAAAGCTTTATCCAAAACGTCAGCGCGGTTGGTAGCTGCGATAACAATGATGCCTTCGTTACCGTTAAAACCATCCATTTCCACCAATAACTGATTCAGGGTTTGTTCGCGTTCATCATTACCGCCACCGGCACCACCGTTGCCACGATGCCGACCGACCGCATCGATTTCGTCGATAAAAATAATGCAAGGCGCGCGTTTTTTGGCTTGCTCAAACATATCCCTGACTCTGGACGCGCCAACTCCAACAAACATTTCCACAAAATCAGAACCGGAGATCGAGAAGAATGGCACTCCCGCTTCACCAGCAATGGCTCTGGCCAGCAAGGTTTTGCCGGTTCCAGGGGGGCCGACCATCAAAACACCACGTGGAATCTTTCCGCCCAACACTTCATATTTGGCAGGATTTTTTAGAAAATCTACCATTTCCACAACATCTTGTTTAGCTTCTTCAACACCCGCTACATCAGTAAATCTAACTTTAATCTGATCTTCTGCCATCAACTTGGCGCGGCTTTTACCAAAGCCCATTTGACCGCCTGGCCCCCCAGCCTGTTGCTTGCGGATGAAGTAAACCGATACAGCGATCAGCAAAAGCATCGGCGCCCAGGAAATCAGTACCTGCATCAAAGGTGTAGGAATCTGTGGCTTGATCACCTTGATCTTCACGCCGTACTCCAACAACTCATCAATCATTCTGGAGTCACTGGGATTATAAGTCGTGAAGCGCTCGCCATTGGTCCGATGCCCTTCGACACTGTTGCCGTCTATAATGACTTCAGAAATTGCATTCCGACGAATGTCCTCAATAAAATCGGAATAGGACACACCGTAGTTCTGTTCAGAATCCAGAGTGCCTCGATTAAAAAAGCCATACAAAACAGTACCTAGCATGACAAAAAACAACAAGCGAAAAATATGTGATTTCATC
>CANNLO010000139.1 GCA_947505055.1 Methylococcaceae bacterium
CCCAATTCCAATTCTTAGACGATAAAAGTCCCTAGACCCGAGATGAGCAATTATATCCCTCAAACCATTATGCCCAGCGTGTCCACCATCTTTTTTAAGCCTAACCACGCCCACATCGAAATCAAGCTCATCATGAATGACAAGAATTTCCTCTGGTAACAACTTATAGTATCGAGCAACTTTGCCTACGGACTGCCCACTTCGATTCATGAACGTATCAGGCTTTAATAGCATTAACCTGACGCCAGTGATCGCAATCTCCGCTAACAATCCATCAAACCTAGCCTCTTTAACCCATCCACAATTCGCATCAGACGCCAACCTATCTAAAAACAAAAACCCGACATTATGCCGGGTTTTTTCATACTGCAGACCCGGATTTCCCAGGCCTACTATAAGTTTTATCACGCTAGCTTCTTAAAGACTACCCTACAACTTCATCTTTACTTGCCTTAGACGCCATCATTGAAGCAACAGGATGATCGTGTTCAGAACCTTGCGCGAGAGCTACAATTTCAACACCCATTGGCAGAACTATATCAGACAGATGGGCAGACTCGCCAATATCTAAACCAACTAAATCCACCTCAATAAAGTCAGGCAACTCAAGGGGCAAACATGAAACCTCAACATCTATCATGGCGTGAGCAACAATTCCACCTTTCTTTCCACCGATAGAAACAGCCTCATTAATAAAATGAAGGGGAACATGCACTTTCACTCTCTCCGACATATCCACTCGCATAAAATCCATATGCAAAACCACTGCTTTAGCAGGGTGACGCTGAACAGCCTTTAAAATTGCCTTTTCTGTTCTTCCATCGACAGTAATGTCTAAAACGTGTGAATAAACAGCCTCCTGCGTAAGATGCTTAATTACTTCATTATGATTTAGCACAATCATTTGAGGCTCACTATGTCCACCGTATATTACCGCAGGCACATTACCTTTATGACGAGACCTTCTGGCCTCGCTCTTACCTGATTGCCCACGACTTTCGGCAACAAACTCAAATACGTTAGACATTTTACTCTCAACCCCGTGCCATCAGGCACAACAAATTAAATTTATCTGATTCTACAACGATCAATCAATGTAGAGCGAACTAACCGACTCACCAACAGCGATGCGCCTTATGGTTTCAGCCAGCATTTCTGCAACGCTCAACTGCCTTATCTTACCCAATCCATCTGCATCATGACTTAGCGGAATTGTGTCAGTTACAACCAACTCATCTAACTCGGACCTATAAATGTTCTTTAAAGCAGACCCTGATAACACTGCATGCGTACAGTAGGCAACAACTTTTACTGCGCCATGTTTTTTTAATGCCTCTGCCGCGTGACATAAGGTGCCGGCTGTATCAACTAAATCATCAATCAACACACAAGTACGACCATTTACATCGCCAATAATATGCATAATCTCTGCCACATTTGCCTTAGGTCGACGCTTGTCAATAATTGCAAGATCTGCATCATCCAGCCGCTTTGCCAGAGCTCTAGCCCTGACTACACCACCAACATCCGGCGAAACAACAATCAAATCTTTATATTTCTGCCGCCATACATCACCCAAAAGAATTGGCGAAGAGTACACATTATCGACAGGGATATCAAAAAAACCTTGAATCTGATCAGCATGAAGATCAACCGTCAAAACACGATCTGCACCAGCCTGCTCAATCATTTTTGCAACCAGTTTCGCGCTGATTGGCACACGCGCCGACCTGGACCTCCTATCCTGACGAGCATACCCATAGTAAGGCATAACAGCCGTTATTCTTGAAGCAGACGCTCTATGAAGAGCATCTATCATCACCAGTAGTTCCATTAAATTTTCATTAGTTGGAGAGCAGGTTGGCTGAATAACGAAAACATCTTTACCGCGAACATTTTCTTCAATTTCTACAGCTACTTCGCCGTCACTGAATCTACCGACGGTTGCCATACCAAGACGCATATTGAGCTTCTTTACTATACCCTCAGATAAAGCCAGGTTAGCATTTCCAGAAAACACCATCACAGAGGTGTCACTCATCAAGCACTCCCAATTGAAATTTTTAGCGGAGATAAATGGCTGGGCCGCAAGGATTCGAACCTTGGTATGCGGAGATCAAAACCCCGTGCCTTACCGCTTGGCGACGGCCCAATAATCAGATTATATCGTTACCAACTTTCAACTTTAGAAACAAAGGTGATTCATTCATCCCCTGCACCAGATAAGCCCGCCATTTCTTATGAAGTGACTGATATGCTCTGGATGCAGCATCTTTTGAATCGAACTCAGCAAAAACGCAAGCCCCTGTTCCTGTTAATCTTGCCTCTGAAAATACCGACAAGTCAACCAATGCATCATTTACAGATTGATAACTTTCACGAACAACCCCAAGACAATCGTTTTGGTTCTGACCCGCTATAAAGTCGGCTATTGTGATCGATTTGCTATTCCGTGTCAAATCTTTAGCAGAAAATATTTCTTTAGTGTCAACATGACAATCGGGTTTGATCAACAAAATCCACCGCTCGGGAATATCTATTTTCTTAAGCTGCTCTCCAACACCTTCGGCCCAGGAGGAATGTCCATATACAAAAACAGGCACATCAGCCCCCAGGGCCAAGCCTAATTTCATCAGTCTTTCCCTTGATAATTGCAGCCCCCAGAGCTGATTCAACACCACCAATGTTGTTGCCGCATCAGAACTACCTCCGCCAAGCCCACCCCCCATAGGTAGATTCTTTTCGACTTCGATGCGCACCCCTTGCTCACAACCCGTTTCATTTTTTAATAGCCGAGCCGCCCTAATCGTCAAATCATCGTCCTCCAAGACGCCAGGTATGACCCTCAATAGACTGATACTGCCATCAGCTACCGGGTGGAACGTTATCCAATCACACAAGTCTATAAATTGAAACACCGTCTGTAATAAGTGATAACCATCACTTCTTCGCCCGGTAATTCGCAGCATTAAATTCAACTTTGCCGGCGCAGGCCACCTTTGTCTCCATGCTGTGCCATTAGTTTGTTTTTGAATCATTTATATCCCAGCGATCGATAATTAACTTTAATTTGACCTGACCATTAATCACCGTCATTTTACGCGGCATATTTCTATCCTCAGTAATTGACTGCATTTGCATGTATTCAGTCAACCACCCCTCCTGATTAAAGCCAGCGCCGGCATCTTTAAAACTAAGGGATGGCTCCGGCAAACCTACCACCCAATACCGAAGCGATCGCACTGGAACAAACATACCTAACTCTTGATTAATGAACGATTCTGGCTCCTTAGACGACCGAACATCACCGCCGCCTCGATCGATAGTAACGACATTGCCTGCTAACGTAATAACGATCGAACCTTGACCCAAAGGACCGGACAACTTAATTTTATCAGCACCAGGACTGTGCTCCCAATTTATATTGGCAGACAAGGCCTCCCTCTCACCAGTCAGCGCCAATCGACCTTCAAACGACCAGCACTCTAATTCATAAAGGGGTAGCATCAAAAGCCTTGAATAATGCCCCTCTGGCTTAACAGAGACAACAGAACAAGCTGACAATAAAAATACCAGCCCAACCCTAACGATGGACACCCATTTTAAATCCAGCACCTTAATTTTCGCCGCTCAATATTCTCTTTTTAAAATTCAACAAATACTCATCTTCGGGAGCAATCTTAGACGCTTCATTAAAGACCCTTCTAGCTTCATCTTTCCTACCTAAAACCCATAGAACCTCTGCAAGATGCGCCGCTATTTCATTCTCCTGTTGCTTTGCATAAGCTCGCTGAAGATAATTCAAAGCTTGTTCATACTTTCCCTGCTTAAACAACAACCAGCCAAAACTATCCATAATCACAGCCTCATTAGGCTGTAATTTAAGCGCTTGTTGCAGATATTTTTCTGCATCAGCCAACCGCGCAACATTAGCTATTAAACTATAACCCAATGCATTTAAAGCCTCGGCATCGTCTGGATGATGCGCTAGGATTTTTTTCAGGTCAGCCTCAAGCACATCCAACTTATTTAGCCGCTCAGCCAGCAATGCACGCGTATATAGCAAGTCTCTTTGATCTGGTTGACCGTTCAGTGCATCAGTCAATATCTTAAAGGCTTTTGCATATTGCTCTTGTTGACTATATAACCCAGCCTGCATCAAAATTAGACGTAATTGTTGCTTTGGAAACTTACCTGACAACAAACTTAAACGTGCTTCAGCCTCATCGAACTTCTTATCCTTTGCCAGTAATGAAATCGCTGATAGCGCCGAATCAAAAACGAACGGCCCTTCAGTCGCCATATCAAACCAGACCAACGCCTTTTCTGTATGCCCGCGCTTCTCTTCAATTTTCCCTAAATAAAAACGCGCCTGATTTTGCCATTCAGGTTGTGCCAGCAATTGTTTAAAAATCTCTTCAGCCTTTTCATCATGATCTATTTGCAAATACACCAATCCGAGCGCAATCTGACTTTCAGCATCCTTCGGATCAGCCAAAACCATTCCCTTATACACCTCCACCGCTGCGTCATATTCAGCGGCCTTTATTAGCACCTGGGCCAGCAGTTTTTTGAGCTTGTCATTTTCCGGATATTTAACAGTCGCATTTCTCAGAACGGTTTTTGCCTTATTTAAATCTCCCGAAAAAAGCGCTATCTGAGCCTGGAATATTATTGCCTTATCCCAGCCAGGCTGAATGGCCAAAACTTTCTGTACTTTCTGCTCAGCCAATTGATTATTTTTCATTTCCATGGCTAACAACGCCTGTACAAAAAACACCACCGCATTATCTGGATTCTTCACTGCTAAATCATCCAACATCTCACTAGCAAAATCCACCTTGCCATCTCTTTGCAACACATTGACCAATTCCAGCGCCGTCTTTTCAAATCCAGCCGGATCAGCTCGTAGCATCGCATTTAAATGATCAACAGCCGCCTGCTTATTTCCGGCACGCAGGGCAGACAATGCGGCAATTTTTCTTGCTGTCGGATTTTCAGGATCCTGCGCCAACCATAAAGTCACCGCCTGATCCGTTTTATTGCCATCCTTCATGTACATCGCAATTTTGGCAGCCCTTTCTGCAAACATTGGGTCTTTAACACGCTTGGCGGCCTCCATGTAACCCTCAAGCGCAATTGCATACTGCCCTCTTTGCCCCGCAATCTCTGCCGCCATTAACATATACATAACATCTGGATCTATCGCCGTCTTTAACTCGCGTTGCTCTGTTTTTTTCTCAGGCTCGGCAATATGCAAAGGGCCGAGCATTTTATCACTCTCACTCGGTTTTTCAGGCGAACTGGCGCAACCACTAAGTAAAATGAGGATTACCACTGATAACAATCTAAAAATTAACACACCGTCTTCCTATTTATTTCGCACACACACAAACCATAGATTAGCAGAAAAACCAGCTGAGTCAGACAGCTGTTTTATTCCATTTGGATAAACTGATTAAATTTCTTAGAATACACTGACATAATACAGTCGTTAAGACTAAAGGTTCAAGGCAAATGGCTAAAGGTTGCTGATTTTAAAACAGGCACTTTATCTTTTATCTTTAAATCTTTTATCTTTAGATCTATAGCCTTTTGCCTTGAACATATACACATGACACTTCTTGCTGTTGGGATTAATTATAACACCGCGCCGGTTTCTATTCGTGAGCGCCTATCATTCCCAACAGAAATTCTTGAATCCTCGTTACAGGAACTGTGGCGCATCAAAGAAATCAGTGAAGCCGCCATCCTGTCAACCTGCAACCGCACCGAATTTTATTGCACCTCAACCTCAGCGAACAAACAGATATTGATCGACTGGGTAGCTCACAGCAAACAAATTAGCGCTGCTGATTTTACCCCTTATTTATACTGCCATACTGATAGCGAACTGATCCGCCATATGTTTCGCGTGGCTTGCGGACTCGACTCAATGATCTTAGGAGAACCTCAAATTCTGGGGCAAATGAAAACAGCTTATCAAGCTGCCTTTGAAGCCGGCACTTTGGGTAAACGTTTGGGCAAACTTTTTCAGCACACTTTTACAGCAGCAAAAAAAGTACGTACCGATACTGCTATTGGTTCCAGCCCCGTATCGGTTGCCTTTGCAGCCGTACAACTTGCAAAGCAAATCTTCGATAAACTCAGCGAACAGACCGCACTTTTGATCGGCGCAGGTGAAACCATAGAACTGGCTGCCAGGCATTTATCACAGCAAGGCATAGGCCGCATCATTATTGCCAACCGAACTTATGATAAAGCCCACGCGCTTGCCATGCAGTTCAACGGCTACGCAATCGCCTTAGCCGAATTACCGGCTCATCTGGCCGAGGCAGACATTGTTATCTCGTCTACCGCAAGTCAATTGCCTATACTAGGCAAAGGCAGCGTTGAAAGTGCATTAAAAAAACGCAGGCACAAACCTATGTTCATGGTAGATCTTGCTGTGCCACGGGATATAGAAGCGGAAGTTGAACAACTCCGCGACGTGTATCTTTACACCATTGATGACTTGCAAAACACCATAGACCAAAACATGACCTCACGTCGATTGGCCGCAGAGCAGGCTGAAGAAATAATCGACACTCAAGTCGACTATTTTCTAGCCTGGTTACGCGCGCAAGGCGCTCAGTCGACGATTCAGGATTATCGCCACCAATCTGAGCAAGTTCGCGATGAAGCCTTACAAAAAGCCTTGAGTTTACTTAAAAGCGGTGTTTCGGCAGAATTAGCTCTTAACCGACTAGCCCACAGTCTGACGAATAAACTCATCCATACGCCCAGCACACAAATTAGAGCTGCCGCCGAAAACGAACGGCACGACCTTATTGCCGCCGCTCGTGAAATTTTTAAACTAACCAATTCCCAATGAAATTATCCATACAACATAAACTCGAAAATATTTCCGAACGTTATGACGAAATTGCCGCCCTACTTTCTGAACCTGAAGTACAAGGCAATCAAAACAAATTTCGTTCACTAAGTCAGGAATATGCCCAGATTAATCCGCTAGTCGATTGTTACAAACGTTTCCTGAACACACTGAAATCAATGACTTCAGCGAGGGAAATGGCCAATGACAGCGACCCTGAATTAAGGGACCTAGCCAAAGAAGAGATCAGCAACACCCAAGACCAACTTGATATCATCGAACACGATTTACAAGTCTTATTACTACCAAAAGATCCCAATGATAATCGCAATATTTTTATAGAAATTCGCGCAGGAACTGGCGGCGATGAAGCCGCTATTTTCTCCGGCGACCTTGCCCGCATGTATCAGCGCTATGCTGAGCGCAAAGGTTGGCAAACCGAAATCATCAATGAAAGTCACGGCGACCATGGTGGTTACAAGGAAGTTATACTTCGAGTGTCTGGTAAAGATGTCTATTCCCAGTTGAAATTTGAGTCTGGCGCACACCGTGTGCAACGTGTCCCCGAGACCGAATCGCAAGGCCGCATTCATACTTCAGCTTGCACGGTTGCGATTATGCCGGAAGTAGACGAGGTTGATGCAATTGACATTAATCCAGCAGACCTTAAAGTTGACACCTTTCGTGCCTCAGGAGCCGGTGGTCAGCACATCAATAAAACCGAATCCGCGATACGCATTACTCATGTTCCATCAGGCGTGGTCGTGGAATGCCAGGATGAACGCTCACAACATAAAAATCGAGCCAGAGCCATGTCATTACTGGCATCGCGGCTGTTATCCGCCGAACAGGAAAAACATCATGCGGAACAATCGGCGACCCGAAAACTACAAGTTGGTAGTGGCGACCGTTCCGAACGCATCCGCACCTACAACTACCCGCAGGGTCGCTTAACCGATCACCGCATCAACCTGACCCTCTATAAGCTGGATGACATCATGCAGGGCGGACTGGAGCAAGTCCTGCAGCCGCTGATAAGCGAACATCAGGCCGAACTACTGACCCAGCTAGGCGAAGACTAGGTATATGCTCAGCATTAAATCCGTGTTGGCGAACGCCACAGCCAAGCTTACACCTGTCTCGGATTCGGCCTTATTGGATGCAGAAGTTTTATTGTGTCAGTCGCTTAACCAACCACGCTCCCATCTTCGGGCTTGGCCAGATAAGAGACTACAACCAGAACAATTAACCTCGTTCAGCTTACTAGTTGAACAACGCCAAAAAGGCTGGCCCATCGCCTATATCACCGGCAACCGGGAATTCTGGTCACGGGATTTTCTGGTCACGCCTGACGTATTGATACCCAGACCTGACACCGAACTGCTTATCGAGCTCAGCTTAAAACTAATTCCGACAGGCACTCCATTCAACATTCTTGATTTAGGCACTGGCTCTGGCATTATAGCCATTACTCTGGCCGCCGAACGCACGAAAACACAGATCAATGCTACCGACCTTAGTTTAGCCGCCTTACGCGTAGCTCAACTCAATGCTAACAAACACAGCATTAACAACATTAAATTTTACCAAAGCAACTGGTTTTCCAATGTTCCCGACACCAAATTCAATCTAATTATCAGTAATCCGCCTTATATCGCTGAAGATGACTGCCACCTAATTCAAGGCGATGTTCGGTTCGAACCAAAAACAGCCTTGAGCAGTGCCGATCAAGGACTTAGTGACATTAAAATTATTGCCACCGCAGCACGCAACTACCTGGAACCTTACGGACACTTGCTGATTGAACATGGCTACAACCAACATCAACTTGTTCAAGCTCTGTTTAAGTATCTGCAATATGATAACGTGCAAACATACGCCGATCTATCAGGACAACCTAGAGTAACTTATGGCCTATGGAATAGATCATAGCTCTGCCTAACAAGCCATGACATACAAACTTATACCGGAACTTAATCATCATGACCCAAGATCACATCCAAATTCCCCGCAAAATTGTCAACAATTTATTGCATCTTGCGCAAATATCGCCGGATCTTGAAATATGCGGACTTATAGGTGGCAAAAAAGGCTTGCCCAGCAGTTGCCACCCCGTTGCAAATACAGCAGAACAACCTCAGCAACGCTTTCAACTTGATGCCAGCCAACAAATTTTAGCTATGGCTAAAATGCGAGACATGGGTGAGCAGCTATTTGCCATTTATCATTCTCACCCGACTGCACCAGCTACTCCTTCAATAACTGATTTAAAACTGGCACCCTACCCTGATATGCTTTACCTGATAATCTCACTCAACACCAAAGGTGTTTTGGAAATGCGCGGCTTTAAAATAGCCGATAATTCAGCAAAAGAAATTACGCTGTCCTTGAGTGAAAATGGCTAGTTTTATTACGAAAACAGTCTAACTATTTATTGCTTAATAATACTGAATACCACAAAAAAATTTTATTCCATTTGAAGTAGGTGAGACACACCTATTGTGAGAGGCTTTCTATCTGCTCTCGATGACCTTGATAACTGTAAATCTTTTTAATGCGTATTTATCAGACTAACACATTAAAAATCCTGCCCGCCATCGTATTACAACTAATTGCAACGGTGGCGGTCAGAAAACCGTAATTTACTTATTTTGACTGTAACTTTGCACTTAGCTGTCCAGACCACTGACCGAAATAAGTACCTACTACAATTGATATAGATATAATAATTAATGGATTATCTAATGAAGCACTCAATAGAATATCTTTAGTCAATTTACCTGGAGTTTGTAACAAATAGGCAAACGTTGAAGAATACCCAAGAACACTCGCTGGTATTGCCGCAAGAGCAGGAATATTTGCTGCAAGGCACATGACCGCGACTGAACAAGTCACCGTTACCGCAGCCCAGAATGGAAATCCTAGAATTGCAGTGGATGGAACATTAGTGAGCTGTATAGCAGCTAACCACGCCATAAACACCCCAAAAATACCACAGATGATGGTGTTTTTTAAAGCTTCTTGAGTGGCACCTAGAAAAAAATAGGCTGCCCAAGCAATGGTTGCTGCCCATATAAAAAAGAGACCACTAAGAGGTCCTACTGCCAAAAAGGTTGCGAGTCCTGCTAAACCGGCAATACTTAAAGAAAGCGCTGTCAGATTATTCATGATAAATTTCCAAAATTCACCTCACTTATTGTTTAATTAGATTTCGCATTGAGGTGGCTCTACGAAACTTAACCGATTGGGTAAGCCATCCGGCATATAAATCAGCCAGATGACTGATTCTCCTTAGGCTTCCAGAATCGCCAATCGTGCCGCGAGAATCTCTTCTAATGACTCTAACGCTTTAGTGAAACCCTCTATGCCCTCTGCAAGTTTATCGGTAGCCATACGGTTTTCAGCATGCATGCGCTCAAAAGTCGCCTTATCTATGGATATTTTTTCAATTGATGCGTTGACTGCATTTTTAGGATCCAGCTTACGCTCCAGAGTAGCTTCAGTAGACTGAAGTTCGGCTAACAGCGATGGCGCAATGGTTAATAAATCACAACCAGCCAACTCAACAATCTCACCTACATTACGGAAGCTTGCACCCATAACTTCAGTTTTATAGCCGAATTTCTTGTAATAGTTATAGATTTCTGTAACTGATAATACACCCGGATCTTCAGCAGGAGCGTAAGAATCAAGACCAGTATCTTTTTTATACCAATCTAATATGCGGCCAACAAAAGGAGAAATCAGGGTAATTCCGTTTTCAGCACAAGCAATTGCCTGATGCAAACCGAATAATAAAGTCAAATTACAGTGAATTCCTTCTTTTTCAAGAATTGCTGCTGCTTGAATACCTTCCCAAGTTGCCGCAATTTTAATCAAAATACGCTCGCGTGCTACGCCTTGCGCTTCATACATAGCAATCAATTCACGACCTACTGCAACACTGGCATCGGTGTCGAATGAGAGACGCGCATCGACTTCAGTAGATACTCGTCCCGGAATGACTTCTAGAATCTTCCGTCCAAAAGAAACAGCCAGACGTTCAAATGCGAGGGTAGCCACTTGTGCCGCCGCTGCATCTTTACCTAATGTTTCTCTGGCACCTTTCAAGGTATCATCCACGATTCCTTGATATTGCGGCATTTGAGCAGCTGCTGTAATCAGCGATGGGTTGGTTGTTGCATCACGCGGCTTAAAAGTTTCAATAGCCTGGATATCACCGGTATCGGCAACAACAACAGTCATTTCTCTCAATTGTTCAAGTAAATTTTTTGTCATTTAAGGACTCCTATATATTTTATTTTAAAATCATTATGATAGACACATATGTCATCATTATTAGAAGGGGTAGATTAATGCCGTAAGCGTGTAAGTGGCCAAATGTTTTTTAACAAAGCGAAAAACAATTTGC